>NZ_CP141945.1:707500-1007500 GCF_035658495.1 Novosphingobium sp. RL4
CAACCTTGAGGCGGCCGGTTGCATGGAGATGCGCAAGGCGAGCCGAAGTGCCCGTGCCGCAGGGGCTGCGGTCTATAGCCTTGTCACCGTAGAACACCGCGTTGCGGCCATCGGCGCCTTCGTGCTTTGGCTTGTCGGCCCATAGCACGTGGCTGACCCCGCGGATCGTGGGATCGAGCGGGTGGACCGGCTCGTACTTCTCGCGCACGGCTTCGCGGATGCGGCCCGAAAGCTCAACGATGCGCGAGGCGCCAAGATCGTCGAGACCGGTGTAGTTCCCCTGCGGCTCGACGATGGCATAGTAGTTGCCGCCGTAGGACACGTCGATGGTGAGCGGGCCGATGCCCTCCACGTCCACTTCGATGCCGCGTTCGGCGACATAGGCAGGGACGTTGGTGATCCGCACCGAAGTGACCTTCTGGCCTTCGGTTTCATAGGCAATCTCGATCACGCCTGCCGGAACCTCGACGCGCAGCTTGCCCGGCGTTGCGGGCTGGATCAGCCCGTGTTCAAGGCCGAAAGTCACCATGCCGATAGTGCCATGGCCGCACATCGGCAGGCAGCCCGACGTCTCAATGAAAAGGATGCCGATGTCGTTGGCGGCATCGGTCGGCGGATAGAGGAAGCCGCCCGACATCATGTCGTGCCCGCGCGGTTCGAAGCACAGGCCGGTACGAATCCAGTCGAAGCGAGACAGGAAGTCCTGCCGCCGTTCGGACATGGAGGCGCCCTTCAACAGCGGAGCCCCGCCCGCCACGAGGCGAACGGGGTTACCGGCTGTGTGGCCGTCGATGCAGAAGAAAGTGTGCCGCATCGACGCTCCCTTATGCTGCTGCCGCGACGGTCAGGTCGGGGCGGGTTGCAGCGGCCTTTTCGACCATCGCGATCACCTGAGCGCGGCGTTCGCCCTCAAGGACGTAGCGCGGAGGCAGCACGCGCTCCGAACCGCGACCCATGACCTGCTCTGCCAGCTTGATCGACTGGACCAGATCGTGGTCGGCGTCGAGGTGGAGGAGCGGCATGAACCAGCGATAGATTTCCATGGCCTTGGCGTGATCGCCGCGCTCGAACGCCTTGACCAGCTCGACCGATTCCTTCGGGAAAGCGTTGGTAAGACCCGAAACCCAGCCCTGCGCGCCGAGGTAGAGACCTTCGAGAGCCACGTCGTCGAGGCCCGCGAACAGCGTGTAGCGATCGCCGAAGATGTTCTTGAAATCGGTGAAGCGGCGGGTGTCCGGCGCCGATTCCTTGACCGCGACGATGTTCTTCACGTCGACCAGAGCGGCAAGGACGTCCTTGTCGATCACGGTGCGGTAAGCCGGAGGGTTGTTATAGAGCATGATCGGCAGGGCGGTCTGCTCGGCAACACCCTTGAAGTGCGCGACGAGTTCGTGCGCCTTGGGCACGTAGACCATCGGCGGCAGCAGCATGAGGCCATCGGCGCCGGCCTTTTCGGCGGCCTGAGCGTAACGCACGGCGCGGCGCGTATCGAATTCGGAAACGCCGGTGACGACGGGAACGCGGCCGTTCACCGCCTCGACGATGGCCGAAAGAACCTGGACCTTCTCGTCATACTCAAGCGAGTTGTTCTCACCCACGGTGCCGAGCGCGATCACACCGGTCACGCCGTCGTTGATGAGATCGTCGACGACGCGCTGGGTGTCGGCGAGGTCGATCGACAGGTCCTCACGGAGCTGCGTGGTGACCGCCGGGAACACGCCCTTCCAACCAATTGCCATGTAAGTTCTTCCTACTCTCTCTGAATTGAAATATCGTATACGATATTACGAAACGCTCGACAATTGCAATCTTTGCATCGTGGCAGTCTTTTCCGGCACGGTCAGAAGCGCAGCATCAGCGCAGATCAGGCAGCCTTTCCAAATAAAAAGCCGCCCCGGTCCTCCGGGGCGGCTTTCCATCCTAATACATGAACTGCACGAATCAGAAGCGGAAGCGAGCGCTGGTCTGAATTGTTCGTGCCTGAAGGCGGACGCCATACGGCAAGAGACGGTCCTTGCCCCACCACATCTGCGCATTGTTCTTGAGGAGGTTGGTGCCTTCAACGCTAAGCGTGAGAAACTTGACCGGAGTGTAATTGATCGCAGCATCAAGGCGCGACGTCGCATCCATGTACGGCGAAAATTCGGGATAATCGGAGAACACACCGGTACGATAACGCGACCGATAGTTCCAAGCCACGCGCGCGCTGAACTCAGGAGTGTCATAGTAAAGTGCAAGATTATAGGTAATCTTGGACATGCCAATGGCATTATTGTCTGATCCATCGGGATAATCGATATTACCTTTTGCAAGGTACGTCAGGTTTGCGGATGCCCCGAAGTTACGAAGGATGCCAGGCAGGAAATCGAAGAAGGTCTGGCCGGCGATCTCATATCCTTGGAAAGTGCCGCCACCTGCATTGCGATTGGTCCAGACACTTCCGTTGGGGACGCCCACGGCACCCGGGAACTCCGGAACGTATTCCTGCGCCACACTGTAATAGATATAGCCCTTCGGCTTCTTGAGATAGGCCGCGACCGAAATTGATCCTGCACGGCCGAAATAATACTCAAGAGAAGCGTCGAAGCTATTTTCGGTATAAGCTTTGAGATCCGGGTTGCCCGCGTAGACAGTAAGATTGTTGAGCTCAATGACGCGGCTTGGGCGGAGTTCATAGAAGCCGACGCGCTGCACGTTCTTCGTCCAGGCCAGTCGCAATTGAAGCTTCGGGGTAAAGTGCGCAATGGCATTGAAGCTCGGCAACACGTCTACGAAATTACCGCGACCGGACGAGGTCGTAACGGTTGGATTCCAGTTGGCATCAAAACGGGTCTGAACGCTGTCGCTAATCCCCCACGTGTTGACGACACGCGCGCCGAACACGCCATCGACAGGGACACCGGCATCGAAGGCATAATTGAACTGGCCATAGACAGCAAACGTCTGCTCCCTCGAACCGTAACCGTTACCAACCGAGAGATCGGGGTATCTTGTCGACCAATCGGCGCCGGTCGTGCTCGTCGACTGGAGCCATGAGCGAACGGCATCGAAATTGTTCAGCAGGCTGGCGCCGTCAAGATTGAACCAGGTCGGGCCATCAAAGCCCGAAACATGGGCAGTCGTGGAGGTGTAATCGTAGCCCAGGTCGTCCAGCGTCGGCGACGAACCAGCAACGCGAGGCGAACTGTCCCGGTAGCCGTTCGTGAAGCGGATTTTCCTATTGCTGTAGCGAGCCCCCATCTGGAAACTGCGCAACAGCCCCGTCTCGGTCAGCTTTTGCGTCAGGTCCACCTGGCTTGAGAGACTGCGGCTCGTCTCGACACTGCGCTCGTCATGCAGGTTGCTCAACAGATACTCGCTGGGGTCGGTCAGGTCGACACCATTGAAGACCATGTACGGCCCCCGACCGGAGCCCACATCCGTATCCATGTCCAAGGTGGCGCTCTGAGCAGTGGAGAACCGGTAGACGCTGAGGATGCCGTAGTTTTCACGACGCGACTTATTGTACTGCGCCGTGAAATTGATCTGCGTCTGATCGTTGTGCCAGTGCGTCTCGAAATTGCCGCCGTAGTTTTCGGACTTTACCTTCTCGTAGTACGCCTCCGGACCACCAGCCAGAATTCCCGTTGCAGGCGTGACAGTCAGGCCTTGAACGGTCTGATAGTCGGCATTTCCGTTGTCGGCGTAGGTTATATCGGAAAGGTTATAGGTTCCGTTACGGGCGACCAGATGAAGGCGGTCCCTGCTACGCTTCTCACGGCTGCTGAAATAATTACCTTCCAGCACGAAATCGAGTTGGTCACTAGCGCGCCATTGCCAGACTGCGTTGACTGAAGGACGAGAAATGCGGCCTTCTTCGACACCGTAGTTAACCGCGTAAGGAACGATCGTCGTCGTCCGTTGATCTGCAGGAAGGCTGTTCAGATCCGTGCCTGCAAAGACGCCAGGTGTCTCGCTTTCCAGGAACGTCTCATTGTAATGATTGCGTGTGTAGGAAGCGTTGACCAGGAAGCCCATCTCGCCAAGACCGGTGTCGAAGCGATCTCCGACCAGCAAGCTTCCGTAAGGGCTCTTGGTATTACCGATGCTGGAAAATACTTCACGGAAGCTTCCCGCGACGGTCAGGCCCCTGTCAAGATCGAGCGGCCGCCGCAGTTCGACGTTCACGGTTCCCGCAATACCGCCTTCAATCTGGTCAGGGGTGCGGGTCTTGTAGACTTCGACAGACTTCAGCAATTCCGCAGGAATGTCTGACAGGTTCATCGAACGATCGACGCCGCTGGCTGCGTCATTTCCGTTGATGGTGGTAGAGATGTCAGTCATGCCGCGAATAGAAATCTCGGCGCCTTCGCCGTGTTCGCGAGAAATCTGAACACCGGTGACACGGGCAATCGCCTCGGGGACGTTGTTGTCAGGAAGCTTACCGACGTCTTCAGCAACGATGGAGTCCACGATCTGCTTGGACTTGCGCTTCTTCGTCGCGGCAGCCTCTACACTCCCGCGAACGCCCGTGACGACAATACTCTGGTCAGAAGATTCGCTGGCAGAGGAATCCTGCGCCCAGGCAGGAGCGGCCGCCCCCATGGCGACCAGCGAACTCAATGCAGTCGAAAGCTTCAAAATTTTGAGAGAAATCATCGCAAAACCCCCTGTTTGGCTCGCGGTGCCTCCGCCATGACACCTGTTGTTTATATCGTATACGTCTTACGATATCTGAATCGAGTCAAGGTATTTGTGACGGTTCGGAAACATTTTTGTCTGAGTAATTCCTGTTTCGGGAAACATCTGGAAAGCGCATGCCAAAAAGGGCGCAGGTTGATGACCTGCGCCCTTTCAAGATTATCTACCCACAGCCGCCCATGCGGCATGGGTCAGCAGGTTACTGACATGCTGCTGGCGGCGATCCGTCTCCGCGGATAGCGACAGGCTCCGCGGCCGGCGCCAGCACTTCCCATTCCTGCACGGCGAGAGCGGCATGCGTCTTCCCATCCGTGGAAGCGTCCATCACCGCGCGCAGGCATCGCGTGTTCACCTTTGCAAACGACACATCCTGGAATGAACCCGTCCCCGTCCCATAGGAACTGGCGCGCGGAACCGCCTTCCAATTGCCCTTGCCCACCGGGTTCCAGTATTCGAGATGCCACTTCGCCGGCGGAGCGACGCCGACGCCCGAACCTGCGGGCTGGTCGTTCCAGAACCAGATGCGCGAGCCGTCGATCGTCACCGGCTTGTCCCAGCGATACTCGATCCACTGGCGCGGCGGATTGTTCGCAGACCAGCTTCCCCACATGTCGGGGGGCAGCGGGGCCTCTTTCAGCGCGCCGTTGTTGAGCGCCTTGATCCAGAACTGCACCGGCACCGGATCGTTCGAGGCGGTCGCCCAGGCCGAACGCGCGATGTTGCGGCTCGGTGCCAGCGGCGGTTGCGGGCGTAGCGTGGGCACGACGGTGCGGATGCGCGCCGGGGTGACGCTGTCGTCCCACTCCATCTTGTCCAGGGCGACGCTGCGGCGGAAGTGCCCGCCACCCCTGGCATCCGCCGTGTGATAGGCAAGATACCACTGCCCCTTGAACTCGACCGCGCCCGGATGGGACGTGGTGGAGGAGACCGGCTTCAACGCCACGCCGCGGTAGGTCCAGGGCCCCATCGGCGAAGGCGCGCTGCCGTAAGCGATGCAGGCGTAATAGACGGCGGGCGTGCAGTCCGAAGTCGGCCCCGCCTTGTTACCCGCATAGAGCATGTAATAGGTGCCCTTGCGTTTCATGATCCACGGCGCCTCGAAGAAGCCGGTGAGACCGGAAATGGTCTGCTCCGGCCCCTTGGGCGTAATCATGTCACGCGCCAGTTCCATGCCGCGAAGCTGGCCGAACGTGCCCCAGTAGATATAGACCCGGCCATCGTCATCAATCAGGATCGTGGGGTCGATGTTCTGGATCTTGTTGGCGACAGGCACTCTCTGCGAGATGATCGGCCCAGAAGGGTGGGCATCGCGCCACGGCCCGAGCGGGCTGTCGGCAACCGCCACGCCGATCGCAAAGCGGTCCTCGGCGCTGCTGTTCTTCTCCAGTACCGGGGCGTAGAGGTAATAGCGCTTATCCGGGCCCTGGATGATCTGCCCGGCATAGGCCCGGGCCTCCTCGGCCCAGGCGAAGACGTTCTCCGGCTTGATGATCGCCGGATAATGGGTCCACTTGCCCGAGGCCGGATCGGCGGTCTTGAGCAGTTGCCATTCGGGCATGATGAAGTCGTTGACGTCGCTGGCCGCTTCATCGCGCCCGGCGAGAATCCAGAGCTGTCCATCGGCAACGAAAGGCGCAGGATCGGTGGAGTAATAGTCCCCATCCGCCAGGATCGGATTACCCGGAACCGTCAGTTCCCGCGCGATCGGCGCGGAGGCCTGCTGCGCCGAAACGGCCGACGCGAAAGCGCCGGCCGCAAGCACCAATGCGAGCTTATTCCTCATCGGGATAGGGGCCCTTGCCGCCGTCCTTGATGAGCTGATCGACGCGCTGGTCGATCAGCGGCAGCGGCACGCCGCCCAGTTCCAGCACTGCATCGTGGAAGGCGCGGATGTTGAACTTGGAACCCAGCGCCGTTTCCGCCTTCTTGCGCGCATCGACGAAGGCGAGTTGGCCCATGTAGTAGGACAGCGCCTGTCCCGGCCAGGAGATGTAGCGATCGACTTCTGTCTCGATCTCGTGATCGGACAGCGCGGTATTGTCGCGCAGGTACTGCTGTGCCTGCTCGCGGCTCCAGCCCATGGCATGGACACCGGTATCGACGACGAGGCGCGACGCGCGCCAGGCTTGGTAGCTGAGCATGCCGAACCGGTCGTAGGGCGTCTCATACATGCCCATGTCCTCGCCCAGTGCCTCGCAGTAGAGCGCCCAGCCCTCTCCGTAGGCAGACAGGTAAGTGTCGCGGCGGAAGGCCGGCAGGTCCTTGTTCTCCATGGCCAGCGGCATCTGCATGGCATGGCCCGGCGCGGATTCGTGCAAGGTCAGCGCGACCTGCGAGTAGAACGGACGGCTCGGCAGATCGTAGGTGTTGACGAGATAGATGCCCGGACCGCCGCGACCGCCGGTGTAGAACGGCGCGATGTCGTCCGGCACCGGCTTGATGGCGAAGCGGCTGCGCGGCATGTGGCCGAAGAACTGGTCCGCCTTGCCGTCGAACTGCTTGGCGATCCAGGCCGCGCGGTAAAGCAGCTCGTTCGGGGTCTTGGGATAGAACTGCGGATCGGTGCGCAGGAAGTGCAGGAAGGACTTGAGGTCTCCCTTGAACTCGACCTGGCTCATCACCTCGGCCATCTGCGAGCGGATGCGGGCCATCTCGCTGAGGCCGATCTCGTGGATCTCCTCCGGCGTCTTGTCGAGCGTGACGAACTCGGCGATCTTCGACTGGTAATAGGCCTTTCCGTCCGGCAGGTCATAGGCCGCCAGCGACTTGCGCGCACCGGTTTCGTATTCGCTGCGCATGAAGGTCAGCAGCTTGGCATGGGCCGGCACGACACCATCGGAGATGAGCTTGCGGGCTTCGGCGCGCAGCTTCTCCTGCTCGGCGGCGGGGATCGTCGAAGGCAGTTTGCGGAACGGCTCATAGAACGGCGAGGCTTCCGCCGTCTTGGCCTGAACGACCAGTTCGATGCCCTTGTCGCGTCCGGCAAGCGTCACTTGCGGGCCGGTGAAGCCGCGCTTGAGGCCCGCGCGCATGTTGTCGATCTGCTGGTCGTAGTAGCGCGGAACCTCGCGCAGCATTTCAAGATAGTTGTCGGCCGCAGCCTTGTCCTTCAGCGGATTGCGCGCCCAGTCGGCCAGGTCGCCCCAGAAGCTGGTGTCGGCGTTGAAGGGCTTTTCGTAGTCGCGGAAGCGCTGCGAGGCGAGGAGCGCATCGATCTGGCCCTTGTAGACCGCGAAGTTCACGCGATTGGCGGGCGAGAGCTGCTTCTGGTCGATGGCAGCAAGCTGGCCTTCCACCTTGGTCCAGCAGGCGAGGCGATCTGCCTGGGCCTTGGGGCCGAGGTCGGGCAGGACGATCTTGCTGTCCTTCGGCGTATCCTCGCAAGGGCCGACCTGCTTCTGGCGCCATTCGTATTCGGCGGTGGTGATCGCCTCGAAAGCCTGATCGGCCGTCTGCTTCTTGGAAACTTGAGCAGCGGGAGCGGCGGCGGCCGAAACCGCAGGCGTGGCGACCAGTGCGGCGCCGGCCAGCATCATGGCGCGGCCAACCGAATTCTTCACGTCATTTCCCCTTTCGAGAACCTCGAGAATGTCCTGGTGGAGCTTCGCCGGAATGCGCAGCCCCTCCTTGTCGGAGCGCGCCCGCGCGATCAGACGGCGCGATCCCGGCAGGCGAGCGCCCTGCCCTTCGATCATGTCGAACATGGCTTCCGCGCGGCGCAGATGCTCTTCCACGCCCGCCCCGAGAAAGCCCGCCGGATCGATGGCGATAATAAATTCGCCGCCGATGGGCGAGCCGCCGCGATCCTGGTCGGCGGCCATCGATTCCGCGCTGGTCATGTCGCCGATCAGCGGCCCTGCAAGCAGTTCGACCATGGCGGCGAGTGCGGAACCCTTGTGTCCGCCGAATGTGCGCATCGCGCCGTCGAGCACGGCCTTGGCATCGCTCGACGGATTGCCATCGGCATCGTAGCCCCAGTCGAGCGGGATCGACTTGCCAGCACGGCGATGCAGTTCGATCTCGCCGCGCGCGACCGCGCTGGTGGCGAAGTCGAACACGAACGGCGCGCGGTCAGGACGCGGCCAGCCGAAGGCGATCGGATTGGTGCCGAACACCGGCTTGGTGCCGCCGGCAGGCGCGACCCACGAATGGCTGGGCGTGAAGGCGAAGGCGACAAGCCCCTGCTCTGCCAGCGCCTCGACCTCGGGCCAGAGCGCGGCGAAATGGACCACATTGTTCAACGCCATGGCGGCAATGCCGAACTTGCGCGCCTTCTCGACCAGCAGCGGCATGCCGCGCTCGAACGGCAGTTGGGCGAAGCCGCCCTTGCCGTCGACGCGCACCAGCGCCTGCGCCGGCTCGCTCACTTCGGGCACCGCATCGGGCACCACCACCCCGCGCTCGACCGAATTGGCCGCAACGAGGAGGCGGTAGAGCCCGTGCGAGGTGCAACCGTCCCGCTCGCCCGACACCATGGTGTGGGCGACGGCGGCGGCATGGTCGGGCGCGAGGCCCCAGGCTTCGAGCACCGTGCGGGCGAGTTCGTCCGCTTCGGCAATCGTCAGGGCAACGTCTTCACTCAAGGCAATGCTCACTTCCTGGCGGTAAACAGACGCACGCCGAAGACCGGGCCGGCCGAAGTGCGATCATGCGGCACGAAGCGCACCTTCACGCTGCTCTTGCCCTTGGTCAGCGCCTCGGGCAGCGGATAATCGACGTCGAAGAACTTGCCGGGCGCGTCGTTGTCGAGCTTCTGGGTTGCCACCAGCACGTTGTCGACGAGGATGTCGAATACGCGCGAACGCTCGCTGCCCCAATAACTGGCCTGCAGCAGCAGCGGACCGGACTTCACCTTCATCTTGAACTCGAAGTAACCGCCCGAGCGGGCATCGCGCCCGTTGCGGCCGCGATAGGAGACCGGATAGGAGATTTCCGAGGTCAGTTCATGGTCGCGCTCCGGCTGCATTTCGCCAAGGTGCATGACGTCGATCGAACGGGCTGCCAGGTCCTTCTGGCGGGCCTGTTCGGCAAGGAAGGCGGCTTCCTCGCTCTTCCAGCCGCTTTCCGTGAAGCGCTTGAAGTAGACGGCGCTGCGGCGGTCGTACTGGCTGTAGAACGGCGCGAACATGCGGTCGCCCGGACGGATGATGCCGGTGGTCTGGTAGCGCGGGCGGTCAGAGACCATCGGCGCGAAGGCGGCCAGCGGGTTGTCGCCGACCATCGCCGGCTCGACGCCGGTGAACTCCATTTCGGCCGGGCCGAGATCGGCGGCCATGACCATCGGTCCGCGCACCACGGCCACCACGTCCTGCGAACCTTGCGCGTTTTCAAGGCGCAGTTCGAGCGGCAGGTTAAGCGCGATCACGTCGCCCTTCTTCCAGCGGCGGTCGATCACCACGTAGCCGCCGACCGGGGTCGAAGGCACCGGCGCGCCGTTGACGGCGACGGTCGCCTTGCCGTTCGACCAGCCGGGAATGCGCAGCGCCACCGCGAACTTGCCCTGTTTCACCGCGTCGAGCGTGATCTTCACGTCCGACTTGAACGGATACTCGGTGGCGATGGTGAAGGCAGCGCCCTTGGCCTTCCACTGCCCCGTCGAGGGGATGTAGAGGTTGACGAAGAACGTATCGCCGCCTTCCCAGAAGATGGAGTCGCCGTGCTTGGAATGGCTTTCCATGCCCGAGCCGACGCAGCACCAGAAGGCTTCCTCTCCCGGACCGGAATAGCCGCGCGGGGCGCCGCTCATCATCGGAGTCATGTAAGTGAAGCCCCCGGTTTCCGGATTCTGCGCCGACATGACGTGATTGAGGTGCGCACGCTCGTAATAGTCGAACAGCGCGCCGTCCGGCTGCCACGAGTAGAGCTGACGGGTCAGCTTCAGCATGTTGTAGGTGTTGCAATGCTCACAGGTGGATTCCGTGAGGTGCAGCGCGATATTATCAGGCTCGAAGAAGTATTCGCGGTCGGCATTGCCGCCGATCACGTAGCTGTGATGCTGGGTCACGCGCTCCCAGAAGAAGCGGGCGGCACGGCCCGGTTCGTCCTTGCCGGTCAGCTCATGGATGCGCGCCAGGCCGATCAGCTTGGGCACCTGGGTATTGGCGTGGAAGTTGGAGAGCTTGTCCTCCTGCGCCACCAGCGGGTCGAGCACCTTCTTGTCGTAGATGCGCTCCGCCACCTTGAGCCAGCGCAGATCGCCGGTCTGGGCGTAGAGATCGGCATAGCTCTCGTTCAGGCCGCCATATTCGCAGCCCAGCAGTTCCTGCATCTGCTTGTCGTCAAGCGCGGCGAAAACCTTCTCGAAGTAGCCGCCGAGGCCGATGACGACCTGAAGCGCCTTGGCATTGCCCCAGGCGGCATTGATGTCGAGCAGGCCCTGGAAGTACTTGTGCACGGTATAGAGCGGCGACCACGACCCGTTGAGGTCGAACCCGCCCGACTTGATCTCTCCGCGCATGACTTCGGGGAAGATTTCCTGCCCGTCGACGACCTTGCCGTCCTTGGTCTTGCGGCCCAGCGCACCGATGTAGCCATCCGTGCGCTGCTGCTGGCAAAGCGCCAACTCGTCGACGATATAGTCTGCACGGCGGCGGCATTCGGGGTTGCCAGTCTGCTGCCAGGCCAGCACCAGCGCGGTCATGTAGTGGCCGAGGGTATGCCCGGCGATCGTATCGGATTCCCAGCCGCCGTAGATCGCGGCCTTCGGCTCCAGCCCCGCGTACTTGCGGAAGTTGTGCAGGAAGCGGTCGGGGCTGAGCGACATCAGGTAATCGACATTGACTTCGACGGCCCGCGCATAGTCCGAAGGCGCAAGACGCACGTCGGTCAGCGGCAGCGGCTTCGCCTTGATCGGAAGCTTGGGTGCAATCACGGCTGCGAAGCCCTTGAGGGGGACAGAGCAAATGGCGAGCGCCGCCACGCCAGCCATCCATTCGCGCCGATTGGCCTGCATTCCAATAACTCCTATCGAATATCGTATACTGTATTGATAGAAGTCGGGCCCTCGAAGTCAATCCCCTGTTTGTAAGGCAGCCGCTTGCGGCATGGTCACCCGGCTTCAGCGGCGAAGCGCAACCTGCGTATCGGCATGGGCCAGTTCGATGAGAGTAATCATCGCCTTGCGCGCCTTGGCCGGATTTCGATCGGCGATCTGCGCATAGAGTGCATGATGCTCGGGCATCGGGTCGCGCGGACTGTCCTGCTTGCCATGCTTGATCGCGGTGGTCGAAGCAATGGCAGTGGAGATCGAGTTGGAAAGCGCGAGCAGCATCTCGTTGTGCGTCGCCTCCATCAGGAGTTCGTGAAAACGGATATCCGCCGCCCGCCCCTTGGGGCTGGTGAGCGTATAATGCTCCATCGTGTCGAGCGCGTTGGCCATGTCGAGAAGCTGGCCGTCGTCGCGGCGCAGCGCAGCCATTTCCGCGGCCTGCGGTTCCACTACCATGCGCAGTTCGAACAGGTCGCGCAGGAATTCATCGCTGGCGCCGCACTGAATCTGCCAGGCGAGCACATCAGGATCGAGAAGATTCCACTTGCGGCGCTCGTTCACGCGCGTTCCCGCCTTCGGCCGGCTGCTTACCAACCCCTTGGCGGTGAGCATCCGGAACGCCTCGCGCAGCACCGATCTGGATACTCCGAGTATTTCCGCATGCTCTACCTCGGCCGGGAAGACATGGCCGGTCAGATACTCCCCGCTCACGATCTGAGTCGCCAGCCGCTGCGCCACTGCATGGTGCAAACGGCCGCTCATCAAGGGAAGCGCCTCGGAACCTTCACCCGAACCATTACCGGTCATTGTGTTCTCTTTCGTCATCGCGTCAGGTCTGTATTAAGAATAACGCTCTGGCTAGCCCAGAAAAGCGCAGATCATATATCGTATATTTTTCTTGACGCTTACGCCAGTGGGCGTCATGACGATGAGGTTCTCCCCGAAATAACCGATGGGCCGCAGCCGTGAGCGCTTCGCATTCCTCCGTGTCGAAATCCATCAGCCTGCTCGCCCTTGCCTGGGCCGTAACCGCAGCAGCGATACCGGCAGCCGCCGACGCGCGAGAAGCGCCGACCCGCAGCGCAGCAGCGCAGCCCGGCATCGACCAGCGCTATGCCGCGGCCGACAGCTTCATGGGTTCCGCGCTCGGCGACCTGATCGACAATGCCGACGTTGCCCCGCGCTTTGTCGAAGGCGGGCTGTTCTATCGCACGGGCAACCGGCTCGACCAGCGTTACCAGTTCCTCGATCTGGCTTCGCAGCAGACCCGGCAGGTCACCACGACCGCGGCGCTGCTTGCCGCGCTGACCACAGCGAAGGGCGCTCCGGTAACAGCCGACGATGCGCGTATCGCCGAGGTGGACTTCGATCCCGCCCGGAACGAGGTCCGGTTCCGCGCTTTCGACGGTGCGCTCTGGAGCATGGATGCCGCCGGCAGGGCGACCGAGGTCGAGAAGGCCGACCACAAGGTGTTCGATCTCCTCTCGCCCGACGGCAAGACGAAGATCGTCGCGCGCAGCTATAACCTCTACGCGGTCGATGTCGCCACGGGCCGCGAAGTGGCCCTCACCGCCGACGGCACGCGCGAGCAGCCCTATGGCCGTTCGATCCCGGAACTCTCGGATATCCTGCGCGAAGGCACCGAGGAACCGGCCATGCCGGTTTCCGGCCAGTGGTCGCCGGATGGCCGTTACCTGCTGACATGGCGTCTCGACACGCGCGATGTGAAGAAGCTGTCGATCACCCAGCAGAACCCGCCGGGCAGCTTCTATCCGCGCAGCTTCTCCTACATCTACCCGCTCGCCGGCGCCGAGAAGCTGCCGCAGGCGGCGCGCCTGGTGATCGACGTCAGGGATGCGATGAAGAAGGGCAAGGCACGGATCGTGCCGATGCAGGTGCCTTCGGAATCCATCCTCTACCCGTCCCCGCCGGACATGGGCTGGCTGGACGGCAAGGTCCGCATGCTCTGGACCGAGCGCGGTTACAAGCAGCAGGCCGTCTACCTCGCCGATCCTGAGACCGGCGCCGCGAAGGTCATCGCGCATGAGGCGGTGAAGCCGGTCGTCACCGTCACCTCAAGCATGATCTTCCCCTCGCCCGAACTCGGCGGCGAACTCTCGATCTCCGAGCGGACGGGCTGGGCCCAGCTCTATCTCGTCACGCCCGATGCACCCGACGGCGGCAAGGCGCTGACCACCGGCGAATGGGAAGTCCTCACGGTGGACAACGTGGCCGAGGACAAGTCCTCGCTCATCGTCACCGGCGTCGGCCGCGAGGCCACACGCAACCCTTATTGGCGCGCGCTTTACCGCGTTCCCGCCAAAGGCGGCGCGCTCACCGAACTGACCCCGGAACCGCTCGACCACAACGCCTCGGTCTCACCCGATGGCAAGTGGATCGTCGACCAGATGTCGAACCCGACCTCACCCACCCGCGCAGTGCTGCGCGACGGTGCGAGCGGACGCATCGTCAAGGAACTGGCCAGGGCCGATGACAGCCGCCTGCTCGCCCGGGGCTACACCCCGCCCGAACCGTTCAAGGGACTGGCAGCGGACGGCAAGACGCCGATCTACGGCATGATCTACCGCCCCGCGCACTTCGATCCGAAGCGCAGCTATCCAGTGATCGACAACGTCTACACCGGCCCGACCACGACCGACGTTCCCGCGACATGGAGCGAAGCGCGCCGGGTCGCCGGCAACAGCGTGGCGCAGATCGGCGCGATCGTCGTTATGATCGACGGCACCGGCACATCGCGGCGCGGCCAGGCTTTCCGCCTGCCAGCCTTCCAGAACCTCGGCGAAGTCGGGCTGGACGATCACATTGCCCTGATCCGCCAGATGGCCGCGAGGTACCCCTACATGGACGTCACCCGTGTAGGCGTGTTCGGCGGTTCGGCGGGCGGCTACGACACCGCGCGCTTCGTGCTGCGCCGCCCGGACTTCTTCAAGGTCGGCGTCTCGTCCTCGGGCAACCACGATCTCCGTCTCGACAAGACCTGGTGGCCGGAAGTCTCGATGGGTTATGCCGATGAGGCGACCTGGGAGCGCAACTCCAACATGTCGGTCGCGGGGCAGCTCAAGGGTCATCTGCTGCTCGTTCACGGCGACATCGACGACAACGTTCCCGTCACGGAAAGCTATCGGCTTGCCAAGGCACTGATGGATGCCGGGCGCGATGTCGACCTGATCGTGATGCCCAATGCCACGCACAACGTCTACCGGCCCTTTTTCTGGAAGAAGCTGCGCGACTACTTCACCCAGTATCTGCTTGGCGAAACGCCGCCTGCCCTCGGTCCCGTGAAGGCGGCCGCTCCTGCTGCTCAAGCAGCCACCAAGTAATTCCTGCGAGGACCTGAAATGAAGCGTCTCCTGAAGCCCTTGCCGCTCGTCGCCCTGGTGCTCGGCACTCTCCCGGCCATGCTGCCGACGACCGCGGCCTATGCCGAAGAAGGCGAAGTTCAGAAGCCGAAGCCGGTCTATCCGCCGATCGGCAAGACCGAGATGCAGACCACGGCCTTCGACCTTGCCCTGCGGGCCGACACGCAGACGCTCGCTCACCTCTCGCCCAAGGGCAATACCGCGTTCGACTTCGTACCCGCAGCCCGCGAGCCCGAGCGCGCGGGCGACGGCTACGTGCACATCGGCGACATCCACATCCGCCTGAAGACCGCCGGATCGGACTGGCAGGACTTCTCTTCCGCCCATGCCCGCAAGCAGATCGCCGCGCTCGCGGGCGGCAATGGCGTGCTTGCCGCCGCCGATATCACCGCCTCGATGGGAGCGGGCATACCCCTGCGCGTCGAGCGCCGCTGGGTGAACGAGGCCGGCGTGCTGGCCATGCGCTTCACGCTCGTCAATACCAGCAGCGCCCCCGTCGAGATCGGCGGCCTCGGCATGCCCATGGTGTTCGACAACATCATCCTCGACCGCGATCTCGACCAGGCCCATGCCGAAGCGAGCTTCGTCGACCCCTATATCGGCCGGGATGCGGGCTATCTCCAGGTCACCCGCCTCAACGGTCAGGGCCCGGCCCTGCTCGTCCTGCCGGAAAAGGGCACGCCGCTCGAAGCCTATCGCCCGATCATCGAAGCGCGCGCCGCCAAGGACGGCGACATCTTCACTGACAAGAGCCAGCGCAGCCAGGTCTCGGAAGGGTTCTACGACTGGACCGTCGCCAGCAAGGGCTTCGCCGAGAAGGAATGGGCCAAGGCTGGCCAGCAGTGGAACGAGCCGACCAGCATCACGCTTGCACCGGGCGAGAGCCGCACCATCGGCCTGCGCTTCGTGACCGCGCCCGATATCCGCAAGATCGAGGATACGCTGGTCGCGAACAAGCGCCCGGTGGCCGTGGGCATTCCCGGCTACGTGGTGCCCACCGACCAGACCGCCAGCCTCTTCCTCAAGACCCCGAGCAAGGTCGCGAAGATCGAATCCTTCCCCGCAGGCGCCCTTACCGCCACCTCCGAGAAGAGCGGAACCGGCTGGGCACGCTATCGGGTCAAGGCCTCGGGATGGGGTCAGGCCCGCCTGACGGTGACTTATGCGGACGGCCAGAAGCAGACCGTCAGCTACTACATCACCAAGCCGCTCGATCAGGTCATGGCCGATATCGGCCACTTCACCACGACGAACCAGTGGTTCGAAGGCAAGAATGACCCGTTCCATCGCAGCCCCGCGATCCTCTCCTACGACCGCGAGGACAACAAGATCCTCACGCAGGACGGCCGCGTCTGGGTGGCAGGCATGAGCGACGAAGGCGGCGCCGGTTCGTGGGTTGCGGCGATGATGAAGCAGCTCGACAATCCGAGCCCTGAAGAAGTCGCCAAGCTCGAGCGCCTCGTCAACGAAACCGTGCTCGGCACCCTTCAGGTCAAGGACGGCCCGCAGGCCGGCGCAGTCAAGAAGAGCATCTTCTACTACGATCCGGTCGAGTTCCCGAACTACTACGACCCCAAGATCAACTGGAAGAACTGGACCGCCTGGTCGAAGAAGGATTCGGACGATCTTGGCCGTTCCTACAACTACCCGCACGTCGCCATCGGCCACTGGGTGCTCTACCGCCTCGCACGCGACAGCCAGGGGCTGGTCAAGCAGCATGACTGGAAGTTCTACCTCGATTGGGCCTACCGCACTTCCGTCGCGATGATGCGCGATGCGCCTTACTATGCGCAGTTCGGCCAGATGGAAGGCGATGTCTTCCTCGACATCCTCAAGGACCTGAAGCGTGAGGGCCTGACCGCCGAAGCCACCGAGATGGAGGGCCTGATGAAGGGCCGCGCCGATCACTGGCGCACGCTCAAGTTCCCGTTCGGCAGCGAGATGGCCTGGGATTCCACCGGCCAGCCCGAAGTCTACGCATGGATGCGCTACTTCGGCTACCAGCCGCAGGCGGACGAGACGCGCGAGGTCATCCTGGCCTATGACCCCACGATCCCGAGCTGGGGCTACAACGGCAATGCCCGCCGCTACTGGGACTTCCTCTACGGCGGCAAGGTCTCGCGTATCGAGCGGCAGATCCACCACTACGGCTCGGCGCTGAACGCGGTGCCGCTGTTCGACGCCTATCGCCAGAACCCCACCGACCTGCACCTGCTGCGCGTGGCCTACGGCGGCATGATGGGCGGGATCACCAATATCGACCAGCAGGGCTTCGGCTCGGCCGCGTTCCACTCCTGGCCCGACATGATGAAGTGGGACGCCATCACCGGCGACTACGGCATGGTCTTCTACGGCCACGCCATCACCTCGGCGACCTACATGGTCGATGACGCGCAGTTCGGGTGGCTGGGCTTCGGCGGCGACCTGACCGCGAAGGGCACCAGGGTCCATGTCGAACCGAAGGACGGCGCCCGCCGCCGGCTCTTCATCGCCCCCGCCGGCCTCTGGGTCACGCTGGAAGCGGGCCGCATCAAGAGCGCCGACTATGACGCCAGGACCGGCAAGGTCGTGCTCACGCTCGATCCCGCGACGGCGGAGACCCCCGCAGCACGCCTGCTGTTCGAGACCACGACGGCGGGCGGCAAGCCTTACACCGCCGACACCGGCACCGCCGATCGCGGCGGTTACGCCATCCCGCTGGGCACGGGTGCCACCACCGTCACGCTCAGCCCGCGCTGACATGAGGGCCCTTTTTCAGGCATCGGTGCTGGCAGTCCTGCTTTCAGGAGCCGCCATTCCGTCAGCACCGGCGCTTGCCGCCCCGGCCGCCAGCCCCGCCCCGCGTGAGGCTTGCGTGGCCGGGGCCTGGGCCATCGCGGAAACCGACCCTTCGGACACGGTGAATTCCGCCCTCCCTTTGCAGATGCAGAGCGAGCATTTCGCCCTGCACTGGAAGCCCGGCACCGTGGCCCCGGCCGATGCGCAGGCGGCGGTGAAGCATCTCGAATATGTCTGGGACTACTTCATCGCAACGCTGCACTTCCCCGAGCCGCATTGCGGTTCGGCGGCCAAGTTCAAGGTCAACGCCTATATCGGCACCGACTACGGATTGACCGGCGGAGCGGACTCGCTCGGGCACATGGGCATGTGGATCGGCCCCGGCGCGCTAAGGGACCGTTTCGGCCTTGCCCATGAACTGACCCATGCCCTCCAGACCGCGACCGGGCATCTCATGGACTCGCCCTATACCGGCTGGATGTTCGAGAGCCACGCCAACTGGATGACCGTGCAACTCCCGGAATTCCGCGAGAATACGCATTGTTCCGTGCTGCTGAAACAGTACCCGCACCTTTACTACGGCTCGACCCGCAGCCGCTACTGCAACTGGCAGTTCCTCGAATTCCTCAAGGACACCCGCGGCTTCGACGCCGTGAACGACATCTGGCGCAAGGCCCCCGGCAAGGACGATCCGGCCCACCTGACGACCGATCCCTTCACCGTTCTGCGTGACAACAAGAACTGGACACAAAGCCAGTTGAACGACACCTACGGCGACTGGGCGCTGCACAACGCCAACTGGGACTACACCAACCCGGACGGCAGCGATCAGGGCGCGGTCTTCCGCCGCAACTATGGTTCCTACGACCAGTCCACCGGCCCCGATATCCTCTCCGCCACCGTGCTGGACCCCATCGACCTCGAGCATCGCCGCTTCGCCGTGCCGGAGATGTGGGCACCCCAGCGCTGGGGCTACAACGTGGTCAAGCTGCATCCCGATGCCGGCCGCGACCATGTGACCGTGACCTTCCGGGGCGTAGTCCAGCAGGCCAGCGCCGTCGTCTCGCTGCCCGGTCTTGCCGATGAGCCGGAAACGATCCCGCCGCCCGCATCCGACTGGCGCTGGGGCGTCGTCGCCGTCGGGGCGGATGGCAGGAGCCGCTACACCCCGCTTCAGCGCGGCGACAAGGCCGCAGCCTCGATCGCGGTCCGGCCCGGAGACACCGGCCTATACCTCGTGGTCATGGCCACCCCGTCGCAGATGCAGAAGATCCGCTGGGACCAGCCCTGGTATTCGATCTACCGCTATCCGTGGATGGTCCAGCTCGACGGCGCCATGCCCGACCGCTGGCAGGACGGCGCGCCCGGGCCGATCCCCGGCGGGCACCGCCACGGCAACGGCGGGGGCTGGGTCGGACCGCAGGCCAGCGTGGCCGCAAGCGCCTATGTCGGCCCTTATGCGCGGGTGATCTCCGGCACCGTTTCCGGCAAGGCGCGGATCGAGGATCACGCCGTCGTGCTCGATAACGCGCAGGTCCTGGACGAGGCGGTGATCTCCGGCCTCACCGTACTGCGCGGCGACACCGTCCTGAAGGGCAAGGCCCGCGCCGCCACGTCCATGCTCGGCATAGGTGAGTACGAGAAAGGCATCGTTCTTTCGGGAACGGCGCAAAACATCGGCGACGTCGAACAGCGCGGCGGCTCCGCATCGACCGGCGTGTTCTACGGCTTCGTCGATGCGGACACCGTCAAGGACCCGGGCCACGGCGCCGAACTGACCGCCCCTGTTCCCGAAGTCACCGCAAAACCGGCCTATCGCTGGATACCCTAGGGGAGCGTAGACAAGTTCCACTGCCCGCCGTTCCGGTCGTCCGATCAAGTGCGGCGCTTTCAGCCCGTTACGGACGCCGGATCGAGCCGGAACGGCAACCTTGCGCCATTCCAGTCGCACAAGCTTCCAGATGCCTCTCCCGAACCTGCCGTTCAGAAAGTCGTGATCGTCGTACATCCGAAATGGCTAGGCTGGGACATTTCTGCCGCTAGCACTTGACGTTAGGATGGACAGCTTTCAGGTGAAATTCGTCGTCGGGCAGGGCTCGGTGGTTAAAAGTCATAAGTCCGCCCATCGAACTTGACTGGGCCAAGACGATGAAGACGCTTTGGATCGCCGTGCCAACTTTTCTGGCTTAGCTGGATGATCTGGTGGAGAGGACGCTTGAGCGAGGTTCTAGTGAGCGAGATCGGCTGCAAGGCCAGCGACAAGCCAGAAAAGTTGGCATTCGTGGATGCATGGCGTTGGTGGTTGACTTGCGATCACGCATTCTGGTCAGAGGCACAAAAGCGAAAGTGCGTGGATGTCGCGTTTGTGCGTGCAGTTGGCCAGCCCTATCGTGTGAATAGAAACATTCGGGTGGCGAAGTTAGACCATCCCACACAAATTTTCACGAAGGGGAAACGTGAAGGGCAGGCAAAGCAGGTTCGCGACCCCACGGACCCTCACGCGCTAGCTTTTTCTAAAATGATCAACGAGTTGAATTATGAGGAGAATGCTAGCCTAAGCCAGAGGGGAAAGGCTCTTGCAGAGGCTTTGGCAGAAAATCACTCAGCTATTGCTGGAACACCTGCTTCGGCGGCAAGCAAGGTGAACTGGTTTCTGCGTCCTAAAGGTTGGACCATGTTCGATCGGTTCGTTTCGATCGCTGTGCTAGGGTCACATCAGTCATCTGTCGCAGGAATGGCGCAGTTCTTTGATGCGCTGGATAAGCGTGATTTTGCCAAGAAGCTTGCCGAGGTGCGCCAGGCCATCGCTTCACCGTTTCCTGAGATCTTGGCCGAGCGCGTAATCGATAAGTATTTGTTCCTGATGGGACTACGCTACAGTCAACGCAAGTCCTTTGAGGAAGAGGAGGGCGCAGACGACGAAAGTGAAGGGACGAATGATCGCATGTCACTTGTTCTGCTCAATGGCTTTGTTTCCTCATTGCCTTCGCCGCTCGTCGATCAGGTCCGTCAACAGGCTGACAAGCTGGGCCAAACCGTTTGCCTCTCTTCACTTCTCCACCCCGATGTGGCGAAAGCCTAAATCGATCACATCTCGCGAGAACGACCGAAAGTCCCACGACCCGTCAATAAGGTCTGGTAGTTGCCGCCCCCGCCGTTTCACGGTCGGGAACGGCAGCTATCTTGAGTCTATTGCACGCAACTTGTCATTCCGCAGCCGCCCCCCAAATCGTGATCACGGCCCATGGGACCATGTCCGCTTCCTCCGACGATCTGCACACGCTGCCTAGCGCAGCCGCTCGCTCAGGAAATCCACGAAGACCCTGACCCGGGCCGGCATGTTCGGTCCGCCCACGAATACCGCGTGGACCAGTTCGACGTCGCCGGGGTTGTAGTCCTCCAGCAAGGGCACCAGCCGGCCCGAGGCGATCTCCTCCACCACGCTGAACCGGCCGACGCGGGTGATCCCCACACCATCCGCCGCGAGCTGGCCCAGGGTCTCGCCGTTGTTCGCCTCGATGCTGCCGCGCACGCTCAGCGCATGGTCCTGCCCGTCCCGGCGAAACGGCCAGACCGGCTCGGCCCGGCGGAAGTTGAAGTTCAGGCAGTTATGGTGGAGCAGGTCCTCGGGAACGCGCGGCGTCCCCCGCCGTGCGAGATATTCCGGCGAGGCGACGATTACCCGGCGGTTCTCCCCCAGCTTGCGCGCGGTCAGCGGACTGTCGGCAAGCGGGCCGAAACGGATCGCCACGTCGGCATCGCCCGCCGCGACATCGACCAGCCGGTCGCTCAGGCTGATATCGACCAGAATGTGCGGATAGAGCCGCGCGAATTCGCCCAGCAGGGGAACGATGGTCAGCCGTCCGTGCGCATGGGCAGCGCTGATCCGCAGCCGCCCGCGCGGCGTGCCGCGATCGGCGATGGCCTGCTCGGCATCGTCGAGATCGGCGAGAATCCGGCGCGCCGCGCCAAGATAGGCCTGCCCTTCCGCCGTCAGCGACAGGGCCCGCGTGGTCCGCAGCAACAGCCGCACGCCAAGCCGCGCCTCGATGCGATCCACCGTCCGGCTCACCGCCGAGGGCGTGAGGCCAAGCACGCGCCCGGCAGCGGAAAAACTGCCTTCGGCCGCCACCGTCGCAAAGACCTCAAGCGCCCGCGCCCTGTCCGCGCCCAGCGGCGCCTTTGCATCCGGTTCAAAAATCTTGCGCATCCCCGCAGCCTAGGCGGTAAGCCCGTGAACGTCCATTTTTGCGTCGCATCCCGATATTGCGCCCGCCCCGGCTTGAGGCTAGGCGAACGTCACTCACCTGGACCCGGTGCAATCCCGGGTGGCTATTCCGGCCGCCGATCCGCCGGACAACGCAATTCGCAATCCCTGCCCCGCCCGTCAGACCCCCGGCCAGACCCATGGCCAGCCCACCGGGCGAACGGCGCCGATGCGATTCCTGCGGAAACCCCTATCGATGAATACCCAGTCCCTTGCCCGATATCGCAGCGAATGGTTCAGCGGCGGCGCCGATGCCCGGCGCGACATCCTGGCCGGCATGGTCGGCACTTTCGCGCTGATCCCCGAAGTGATCGCCTTTTCATTCGTGGCCGGCATCGACCCCGAAGTCGGCCTGTTCGCCTCGTTCGTGATCGGGATCGTGATCGCCTTCGCCGGTGGACGGCCGGCGATGATCTCCGGCGCGGCCGGCTCGGTCGCCCTGGTCGCGGCAGCGCTGGTGAGCAGCCACGGTCTGTCCTATCTCCTCGTCGCCACCATCATGGCCGGACTGCTGCAGATCGTCTTCGGGCTGGTGAAGCTCGACGTGCTGCTGCGGTTCGTCTCGCGGTCGGTCCGCACCGGCTTCGTGAACGCGCTGGCGATCCTGATCTTCTCGGCGCAGGTGCCCCAGATGCTGGGCGTGACCTGGCACACTTATGCCCTGATCGCCGGGGGCCTTGCGATCATCTACCTGCTTCCCCGGATCACCACCGCCATTCCCTCTCCGCTGATCTGCATCGTCGTGCTGACCGGGATCTGCGCGGTGTTCCCGATGCCGGTGCGAACGGTGGCCGATCTCGGCCGCCTGCCTTCCTCGCTGCCTTCCTTCGGCCTGCCCGCCGTTCCGCTGGACTGGGACACGCTGCGCATCGTCGCGCCCTATGCCCTTGCCATGGCCGCCGTGGGTCTGCTGGAATCGATGATGACCGCCAGCGTGGTGGACGACCTGACCGAGACCACCAGTTCGAAGGCACGGGAATGCACCGGCCTCGGCCTTGCCAACGTGGCGGCCGGGCTGTTCGGCGGCATCGCCGGCTGCGGCATGATCGGGCAGACGGTGGGCAACGTGCGCTACGGCGGACGCGGGCGGCTCTCCACGCTGGTCGCCGGCGTGTTCCTGCTCGTCGTCATGGTGCCGCTGCGGCCATGGGTGGCGCAAGTGCCGGTCGCCGCGCTGGTGGCGATCATGATCATGGTCTCGATCAGCACGTTTTCGTGGAAGTCGCTCCGCGATCTGGGCCGCCACCCCAAGGTCTCCGGCGTCGTCATGCTGGCGACCGTCGCGGTCACCGTCGCCACGCACGACCTTTCCGCCGGGGTCGCCGTGGGCGTGCTGCTCAGCGGGGTGTTCTTCGCCTTCAAGGTCACGCGGATGATGGACATCCGCGTCGATCACGATCCCGCCACCGACACCCGGACCTACACCGTCTCCGGGCAGGTCTTCTTCGCCAGCGCCGATATCTTCGCCGACCGGTTCGACTTGCGCGACACCGCCCGCCATGTGCGGATAGACCTGACCGCGGCACACCTCTGGGATGTCACGGCAGTGGGCGCCCTGGAAGAAGTGGTGGCGAAAATGCAGCGCCACGGCATCGCGGTGGACGTGATCGGCCTCAACCGTGCCAGTGCGATCCTGGTGGACCGCTTCGCCCCGCAGGCCAGCGAGGCCGCCACCTGAGACCGGCCTGAGGCCGGCCGGATGGCGCAAAAAACCGGCCAGAAACCGCCGTCCGGCCGCGAATACGAAAAAAAATGATGAATCTCGGCCGCGCCGAACGTCATAGTATTATGCAGATGACAATCACTAGCAGAAATATCGTGACGAGCGCCCCGGAGACACGGCCGGCATCGGCGAAACCGCCGGCCCGTGTGCCGATACCTGCCTCCTCCGTTCCGCCTGCCGATCCCGCCATGCGCTGAGGCACGACGATGGCCTACAGCAACCGCTCCCTGCGCCGCCGCCCCCGCGTCGAGCGGCGCGTCCTGTCGCTCCTGCGCGGGGAGGAGACGCTCGCCGAGCATGCGGCCTGCTTCGTTCGCCTGCGAACACTGGCGACACGCCGGGCGCTGACGGTCCTGCAACCCGGAACGCTGTACCTCGGCGATGACGAACTGACACTGCTGGGCTGGATCGCCGCCGCGCAGCGCCAGGTATCGAGGCGCTTCAGGCCGGATGACAGGTGCCTTGCCGCCAGCATCGAACGGTGCGCGGGCATCCTCGACGAGGCGGGGCTGCACCTTCACCCGCTCACGCTCTACGAACACTGGCTGCGCGGGCTGGAGTAGGCCAAAAAAAAGGCCGGTCGCGAGGACCGGCCTTGGAAAGTTTTTGGGAGAGGATGCCTGAAAGGCCCGTTCCGAATGATCCAAACCGAGAGATTCGGCAAATGAGGAAAATCGAGCGGTAGTTGCATATCACGCAATCATCACGAAAATCCGGTACCTCCGCTGCGATTGCAGGGGCGCGACGCTCGATTGCAGGTGCATGTCTTGCAATCGCAACACAGGTACGTCAACTCACGCAGAAGCCCCGCAATAAATCATTATTTTTCATATGATTAAATGATTTTCAAAGCTTCAGCCCGGGCTGTTCAAGATGCTTTGACACCGTTGCACCGCCGTTACGCGCGGTGAAAAACACCCGCATGATTTGCAAGCGGAGCGGCCGCATCGTCAGAAATGCGCGAGATAACCGCCATCCACCCCGATGACCTGCCCGGTCACATAACTCGCCGCCGCCGATGCCAGGAAAACGACAGGCCCGGCGATCTCCTCCGGCCTGCCCCAGCGCCCCAGCGATGTCCGCCGCGCGAGATGATCCGCGATTTCGGGATCGGCAACCATCGCCGCATTCGCTTCGGTGGCGAAATAGCCCGGAGCCACCGCATTCACCGTGATCCCCCGCGCCCCCAGTTCCGCCGCCAGGGCGCGCGTCAGGGCATCGAGGCCGCCTTTCGACATGGTGTAGGCGGCATCCCCGGCCCGCGCGATCTGCCCCGCGATCGAAGTCACGTTGATGATGCGGCCGCCCTGCTCCATGCCGGGCGCGATCGCACGGGCCAGATCGAACGGCGCCACCAGGTTCACTTCCAGCATCCGCCGCACCGCCTCGCGGTCCAGCGCATCCATCGTCCGCCGGTCGCGATGGCCGGCATTGTTGACGAGGATATCGATGCGCCCCACTTGCGCCAGCGCGGCGGGCAAGGCGGCTCCGTCCTCAAGGTCGAAGGCGGCGATCGCCGTTTCGCCGCCCAATGCCTCGATCTCCAGCGCCAGAGCGCCAAGCTGACCGGCCCGGCGGCCATGAAGAACCACCCGCGCGCCTTCCCGTGCGAGGCCGAGCGCGATCTCGCGGCCGAATCCGCCGGAAGCCCCCGTGACCAGCGCCGTCCTGCCTTCCAAGATCATGAGAATCCGCCTTTTTCGGCATTGTACGGCGAGCGGTGCGCCCATGCGAGCGCGGGAAAACCGGAAAAGCGCGTGTCCATCCACTTGCGTTACAACGCCCTCTCTTTAGGGAAAAGTCCCCTACCAAGGGATTATCCGGGCTTGTGCCCATCCCGGAAAAATCGCGCTATTTCCTTGGGTTACAGGGTCGCATGGCGCCACTTTTCAACCGATCCCAAAATCCCAGCCATTGGCCGCAATAGAAAACCTTGCGCTTGACGCTCAATTCTCAACCAAATAGGTAGACAAGCACACCGCACGGCATGGTTGACCAGGCCCACCGTGCATTTCCAAGGTTTCCTGGTCCGCGGCATTTGATCGGGAAGCAGCTTGCTCCGCGTTACCAACCGCTAAAGCGCGCGATGCTCAGGCGACAGCGCCAGGCATCGTGTTCCCCTCACGCCAATGATGAGGTGATACGATGCAGACGACCATCCAGCGCGACTGACGCGCCCAACGGGCTGAACCGCAGGACCTGAACCGCCAGCCGACCACGGCGGCGGGACGGAAAACTGCGCCCTCCGTCACAGATTTCGCCTGTCTCCCGCCGGAACCGCAGGTTTCGCGTCTGGAGCCGTGCGTCCGCCGGACCTTGCCGGGCCTGATCGCAGGTCCCGCGGCGACGGCTTGCGCCCTGAAGGCACGCGGGCGCCCGAAAAGCCGCGCCCGGCACCCTAACACATTCGAAATACCGAATTTCATGCCCGACGATCGATCGGGCGAGCACATCGAAAACAGGGATCGACCTTAATGCTTCTCAAGTTCGCCATCGCTACCAGTCCACTCGCGCTCGCAGCGACGCTTCTTGCCGCCGCGCCCGCGCTCGCCGCCGAGGAAAACGGGGTTCCCGGCGCCGCGCCCGAAGCCGCCGCCGAAAGCTCAGCCCTTGCAGACACCCTGGCGGACAGCGGCAGCGGCGAGGCCATCGTCGTCACCGCCTCGCGCCGCCGCGATGAAAACGTGCAGGACGTGCCGGTCGCCATCAGCGTGATCAGCGCCGCCAGCCTCGAAAAGCGCGGGGACTATACGCTGGGCTCGATCCAGCAGCAGGTGCCCAGCCTCCAGGTCATCACCTTCAACCCGCGCAACACCAACATCAACATCCGCGGCCTCGGCTCCAACGTCTCGCTCACCAATGACGGGCTGGAGAACGGCGTCGGCTTCTATATCGACAACGTCTACTACGGCCGCGTCGGCCTTGCCCAGTTCGACCTCGTGGACCTTCAGGGCATCGAAGTGCTGCGCGGACCGCAGGGCACGCTGTTCGGCAAGAACACCACTTCAGGCGTCATCAACGTCACCTCGAAGAAGCCCACCTTCGATCCCGAGCTTTCGGCCGAGGCCAGCATCGGCAACTACGGCTACTACCAGGTCCGCGCCTCGGGCTCGGCCGGTATCTTCAAGGACCTGCTGGCAGTGCGCCTGTCCGGCGCGATCAGCGAGAACGACGGGTTCCTCTGGAACAAGACCACCAACCGCCGCGCGCAGGACTACCTGAACAAGAGCATCCGCGGCCAGATCCTCCTCACGCCCGATCCGGACTTCGAGGTCCGCATCATCGGCGACTATGCGCGCCAGAAGCAGAACCACGTCCTCAACGTCTTCGCCGGCCTCCACACCACTTATGCCGACGGCACCACGATCGCCGGCAACTTCGCCCAGCGCGCCGCCCGTTTCCCGGGGTACACGCTGCCCAGCTTCGACGCCTTCGACCGCGTGGGCGAGGCGGACAGCCACTACCAGTCCTACATGGCGGGCTACGGCGTCTCGGGCGAGGTCAACTGGAACCTCGGCGGGCCGACGCTGACCTCGATCACCGCCTATCGCTGGTGGGACTGGGACCCGGCCAACGACGGTGACAGCACCTCGCTTCCGGTGGTGGTCAAGGCCCAGCAGGCCAACCGCCAGCGCCAGTTCAGCCAGGAACTGCGCCTTGCCTCGAAAAGCGGCGGCAGCTTCGACTACGTGATCGGCGGCTATTACTTCTGGCAGACGGTTCGCGGCTACGGCGCCACCGGCTACGGTTCGGCCGCGCCGCTGTGGTTCCTCGGCGCCTCCAACGCGGTGACCGACGCCGCGCTGAACGGCTACGAGGTGAACTCCTATTCCGAGCCGCAGACCAAGACGCTCGCCGCGTTCGGGCAGACGGACTGGCACATCACGCCCTCCCTCACCCTCACCACCGGCCTTCGCTTCACGCATGAGGAGAAGAAGGGCGTCTACCAGCAGTGGGTGGCGCAGGCGGCCGACATCTCGGGCTATTCGGACGCCGTCCAGGCGCAGATCCTCGCCATCCGCGCCAGCTTCAACAAGGTGGTGCCGCTCTACAGCACCAGCTTCAGCGACAACAGCCTCTCGGGCCTGATCTCGCTGAGCTGGAAGGTGGCGCCGGACGTGCTCCTCTACGGCAGCTATTCGCGCGGCAACAAGTCGGGCGGGCTCAACCTCACGCAGCTTCCCGCCAGCGTGACCGATCCAACGGTGAAGCCCGAGAAGGTGGACGCCTTCGAAGTGGGCGTGAAATCCCAGTTCCTCGACCGCCGCGCCACCTTCAACGCCGCCGGTTTCTGGACCGAGATCAGCGATTACCAGACCGCCATCACCGACTTCGACCCGGCCAACCCGCTGGTCAGCCGCCAGTACATCGCCAACATTCCCAAGGTCCGCTCGCGCGGGATCGAGGCGGAGTTCAACATCGCGCCGACGGACAACCTGAGCTTCAACGCCTCGGGCACCTGGACCGACGCGAAGTACGTCAGCTACACCAATGCCCCGCAGGCGATCGAACGGCTGAACCTCGGCGCGGTGCAGGACCTTTCGGGCGAGCGCCTGCCGGGCGTGCCCAAATTCGCCTGGAACGTGGGCGCGGACTTCAGCCAGCCGCTCGGCACGCTGGGCGATCGCGATCTCGGCCTCTACGCCCACGCGGACTACGCCTACCGTTCGAACTTCAACACGTCGGCCTCCAATTCGGCCTGGGCCAGAGTGCCCGGCTTCGGCCTCGTCAACGGCCGCATCGGCGTGAAGACCGACGACGGGCTCTGGGACTTCTCGATCTGGGCCAAGAACCTGTTCGACAAGGACTACTTCGTGAGCCTGGGCGCCGCCAACACCGGCGTCGTCACCGCCCAGCTCGGCGAACCGCGCACCTTCGGCGCGACCCTTCGTACCAAGTTCTGACCCTCCAGACCGGAAGCGCCAGCCATGACTTACGAGACATATCCTTCATCTTCGCCGGGACAGGAACGGCTCGATGGCTGGCGCCTCCTGCGCTTCACCGCCCTGGCGGTGCCGGTCTACGCGGCGGCCCAGCCGGTGATGGCCTTCGTACCGGCGATCCTGTCGCGCCACTACGCCATCCCGCTGGCCGGGCTGGGGCTGGTCTACCTGATCGGCCAGGTGGTGAATTCGCTGCTGGACCCGGTGATCGGTTCGCTGAGCGACCGTACCGTCAGCCGCTTCGGCCGGCGCCGCCCGTGGATCGCGGCAGGCGGCCTGCTGTTCATCATCGGCAGCGCCATGCTGTTCTTCCCGCCCGAAGGCGTGGGGCTCACCTGGGTCGGTATCGGCGTCCTGTGCTACTACACCGGCGCCTCCGCCACCCAGACCACGCTGCTGGCCTGGTCGGGCGAGATCAGCGGAGACTACGACCAGCGCACGCGGATCGCCTCGCAGTTCACCCTGCTGTCGTCCGCCGCGCTGGTGCTCACCCTGCTGCTGCCCACGCTGGCGGACCAGCTTCGCCCTGACGACGGCCCGCTGCGCCTGACCCTGTTCGGCACGCTGGTGCTGTTCACCGCCGTCCCCGGCCTGCTGCTGACGCTGACCGCCGTTCCCGATCGCAGCGCGCCGGTGGGCGGGGAACCGTTCGCGCTGGGCAGGACGCTGAAGGCCGTGTTCGGCAATCCGCTGCTGCTGCGCGTGCTGGCCGCCGACGCCGCCGTCACCGCCGGGCAGGGCGTGCGCACCGCGCTGCTGCTGTTCATCGTCACGATCTACTTCCAGCGCCCCGAATGGGCGGCCGGGTTCTTCCTGCTGCAATATTCGTTCGGCGTGCTGGCCGGGCCGATCTGGCGGCGCATCGGACTGCATCTCGGCAAGGGCCGGGCCGCCGTCGCCGCCGAACTCACCCAGGCCGCGATCAACCTCGGGCTCGTCTTCCTCACCCCCGACCGGTTCGGCCTGATGATGGCGCTGGCGGTGGCGCAGGGCCTCTCGCAAGGGTCGGGCAACCTCATGCTGCGCTCGATGGTCGCCGACGTGGCAGACCTTCACCGCGCCGAGACCGGCGAGGACCGTGTCGGCCTCTACTATTCGGTCTTCAGCGTCTCGATGAAGCTCGGCGGCGCCCTCGCCTTCGGCATTGCCCTGCCGCTCGTCACCGCCTTCGGCTTCGACCCCAAGGCCGCCACCAACACGCCCGACGCGCTTCACGCGCTGCTGCTGGTCTTCGCCATCGGTCCCGCGCTGGCGCACACGCTCGCCGCCGCGCTGGTGGCCGGGTTCCCGCTCGACGCGGCGCGCCACGCAGAGGTCCGCCGCCAGCTCAAGGCCCGCGACGATGTCTACGCCGCCGCGCTCGTCCCCGCCGAATGACCTTGAACACCGACCGTCCCCGTTTCCAGACCAAGCAGAAGGAATGAATGCCATGACTTCGATTGCCACTTACGCCAACGCCAAGGACCCTGCATCGCCGCTTGACGTGGCCCCGATCACCGGCACCATCGGCGCCGAGATTCGCGGCGTCACCCTTTCGGGAGAGCTCGACGGGGGCACCGTGCAGGCCATCAAGGATGCACTCGTACGCCACAAGGTGATCTTCTTCCGCGGCCAGCACGAACTGGACGACCAGCGCCACGAAGCCTTCGCCTCGCTGTTCGGCGATCCCGTCGCTCACCCGACCGTGCCGGTGGCCGAAGGTTCGCGCTACCTGCTCGAACTGGACAGCAAGGAAGGCTACGCCGCATCGAGCTGGCATACCGACGTGACCTTCACGGACGCCTATCCGGCCGGCTCGATCCTGCGCGCCATCACCATTCCCGAAGCGGGCGGCGACACCGTCTGGGCCAATGGCGAAACCGCTTACGAAGGGCTGCCGGAAAGCCTGCGCCAGTTGGTGAACAACCTCTGGGCCGTCCACTCGAACGATTACGACTACGCCCAGGTTCTCGCCAATGCGCCCAAGGCCGACGACGCCGCCGAGGATCGGGTCAAGTTCCACAAGAGCGTCTTTGCCTCCACCGTCTACGAGACCGAGCACCCGCTCGTCCGCATCCACCCGGTCTCGGGCCAGCGCAGCCTGCTGCTTGGCCACTTCGTAAAGCGGATCGTCGGCCTGAACCAGGCGGATTCGGCGCGGCTCTTCTCGATCCTTCAGGAACACATCACCCGCCCCGAAAACGTCGTGCGCTGGCGCTGGCAGCCGGGCGACGTGGCGTTCTGGGACAACCAGGCCACCCAGCACCGCGCCGTGGCGGACTTCGGCCTCCAGCGCCGCACCCTGCGCCGCGCGACGATCGCCGGATCGGTGCCTGTCTCGATCGACGGCCGCCACAGCCGCACCATCCGCAAGGAAAAGGCGACCACCTACGAACCGGCCTGATCCCTCATACCTGCATAGGCCGTCACTTCCCGCGCCGCGTCTCCAGTCGCGGCGCGGGACTTTTTCTACCAAGGACCACCTGATGAAAACCACGCGTTTCGCGTTTGCCGCCGCTTTCGGCGCGGCTCTGCTTGCCTCCACCGCCGCCCCGGCCGCCGCGCGGGCGCCTGCTCCCGCCGGTGCGCCGTCCGAAACCCCTGCCCGGCAGGCCCGCCCGAACTTCCTCGTCATCATCGCCGACGATCTCGGCTTTTCCGATGTCGGGGCCTTCGGCAGCGAGATCGCCACGCCCAATCTCGACCGGCTGGCCCTGAACGGGCTGCGGCTGACCGGCTTCCACACCGCGCCCACCTGCTCGCCCACGCGCTCCATGCTGCTTTCCGGCACGGACAATCACCGCGCCGGACTGGGCAGCATGGCGGAACTCACCGCGCCCAACCAGAAAGGCCAGCCCGGCTACGAGGGCTATCTGAGCCGCGACGTGGCCAGCCTTGCCGAACGCCTTGCCGCCGGGGGCTATCGCACGCTGCTTTCGGGCAAGTGGCACCTCGGGCTGACGCCCGACCTCGACCCCCATGCGCGCGGCTTCCAGCATAGCTTCGCGCTGCTGCAGGGCGGCGGCAATCACTACGGCCGCGATCAGGGACCGGACCCGGTCAAGAACACCACCTATACGCGCGACGGCAAAGTGCTCGCCTCGCTCGACAAGGATTTCTATTCGTCGGACGCCTATGCGACCAACCTCATCGCCGAGCTGAAGCAGAGCCGCCAGGAAAGCCCGGACAAGCCGTTCTTCGCCTACCTTGCCTTCACCGCGCCGCACTGGCCGCTGCAGGCGCCGCAGGAAGATGTCGCCCGCCAGAGCGGCAGGTACGACGTCGGCTTCGACGAGATCCGCCGCCGCCGCATCGCCCGGCAGGAGCAGCTCGGGATCGTGCCCAGGGGCACCGTGGCCCACAGCGTGCGCGCGCCGCGCGGCGGCTGGGACTCGCTCTCCGTGGCCGACAAGCGCGAAGCCGCCCGCGACATGGAGATCTACGCCGCGATGGTGGAGCGGATGGACAGCAATGTCGGGCGGGTGATCGATGAACTGCGCGCCAGCGGCGAACTGGACAACACGGTGATCGTGTTCCTGGCGGACAACGGCGCCGAAGGGCTGGATTACCGGACCACCGGCGCCAAGATGCTCGGCAGCCGCGTGGCCGAAGCGGACAATTCCTTCGGCAACCGGGGCAAGCCCAACTCCTATATCACTTACGGCCCCGAATGGGCGCAGGCCGGCACGGCGCCGTCCTGGCTGACCAAGGCCTACGCCTCCGAGGGCGGCACCCGCACCGTCGCCTTCGTCAGCGGCAAGGGGCTGGCCCATCCCCGGAGCGTGAACAATGCCTACGTCAGCGTGGCCGACATCGCGCCCACCCTGCTGGACTACGCGGGCGTTCCCGCGACCGGCACCACATTCCAGGGCCGCACCGTCCTGCCGATCACGGGCAAGAGCGCGCGTTCGTGGCTGGAAGGCAAGGCGGCCTTCGTCCACGCCGCGGACGAACCGCTCGGCACCGAGCTGTTCGGCTCCCGGGCGCTGCGCAAGGGAGACTGGAAGGTCACCGATATCGGCGACGGCCAGTGGCGCCTGTTCAACATCGCCAAGGACCCCGGCGAGACTGACGACCTTTCGGCCGCCAACCCGGAGAAGCTGCGCGAACTCACCGCCGACTGGCAGGACTACGCCAAGGCCAATGGCGTGGTGCTGCCCACCGAAGCGCCTTACCGGCCGTAAGGAAACGCACCCGCGCCGGGGCGGCCGATCCGATTGCCGGATCGGCCGCCCCGGCAATCCCGGTCATGCGCATTTTCCAATCAGGTGATTCCACCGGATGGGAAAACGTTCTAGGTGCGCTCCATGGCCAGGAAAAAGCGATACCTGACGGCCCGGATGCCGGACGGCTATGTGAAGACGATCGGGCCGACCGCCGACCCCTTCACCCATTACTGGCGCATCGTCGCCGTGCAGGAAAACGGCAAGACCGAGGTGTTCTGGGGCCACACGCGCTCGCTCGCCGAAGCGAAGAAGCGCAAGGCCGCAACGCAGGACGCGGTGCGGATACGCGGCTGGAAAAGCTACGTCTTCGAGATCGCCGAACTGGAGGAAAGCGCGGAGGCGCCTTAGGGTCAGGACCCATTAATCACGCCTGCGAGGCACCGGAATGGCGAACATATCGGGCCAAAGCGGCTGCCGGGCGGGCTGGTTGCCCGTCCAAAGCCGCTTTGGCCCGAGATGGAAGCCATTCCGGCGTCCCGGAGGGATTTGATCAAAATGGCCCAGTGCAGCGTCAGAAAGGCTTGAAATATAGACATATTACCACGCCTTCCTTCCTCGCTCTGAGCCATTTTGATTCAAACCTCACAGGCGTGATTAATGAGTCCTGACCCTAGATCTGCACGAGGTGCGCCACGTCCTGCGCGCTCTGTTCGGCCACGTTGCCGCGGTGCGTGATGCGCCCGCCCTGCATCGCGGCGTAGCGATCCGCAAAGCGCCAGACGAAATCGAGGTACTGTTCCACCACCAGGATCGTCATGCCCAGTTCGTCCCGCACATGGGCCAGCGCAGCTTCGATCTGCTGGACGACATTGGGCTGGATGCCCTCGGTCGGCTCATCGAGCAGGAGCAGAGACGGCCGCCCCGCCAGCGCCCGGCCGATGGCAAGCTGCTGCTGCTCCCCGCCCGACAGGAAGCCGCCCGCGCGGGCCCGGATATCGTAGAGCTTGGGGAACAGGTCGAAGATGTGCTGCGGCACCTTGCCCCCGTCCTGCGCCGCACGCGGCCCGGCGGCGCAGAGCCCGGTTTCGAGGTTCTCCATCACCGTGAGGTGCGGGAAGATATGGCGGCCCTGCGGCACGAAACCGATCCCCGCCCGCGCCCGGTGATGCGAAGGGCTGGCCGTCACCTCCGCGCCGTCGAAAGTCAGCGCGCCGCCGGTGACCGGGCGCGTGCCCATGATCGCGTGGAGCAGCGTGGTCTTGCCCACGCCGTTGCGCCCGATCAGCGCCATGACCTCGCCGCGCCGCAGTTCCAGATCTAGGTCCCAGAGAACCTGGCTCTGGTCGTAGCCGGCGCAAAGGCCCTTGATGGTCAGCAGGTCCTCGCTCATGCCGCGTGTCCCAGATAGACCGCCGCGACTTGCGGATCGGCGCGGACTTCGGCGATCGAGCCCTGTTTCAGGAACTTGCCCTGGTGCATGACGGTAACGGGCGCTCCCAGTTGTTCGACGAAGCTCATGTCGTGGTCGATGACGAGGACGGACTTTTCCCCGCCCAGGCTCAGGATCAGTTCGGCGGTGCGCGCGGTTTCGGCAGGCCCCATGCCGGCGGTGGGTTCGTCCAGCAGCAGAAGCTGCGCTCCGGTGGCCAGCACCATGCCGATCTCCAGCCACTGCTTCTCGCCGTGGGCAAGCTGGCCGCCGGGTACTTCGGCCCGGCCGATCAGGCCGACGCGTTCCAGCGTGTCCTCGATCACCGCGCGGTCGGCGGCGGGAATGCCCAGTCCGAAGCTCTTCCACCAGCGCCGGTCCTGCCGCGCGGCCAGCGCCATGTTCTCCCGCACCGTCAGCATCGGCAGCACACCGGGCGCCTGGAACTTGCGGCATATCCCGCGCCCAACGATGGCCTGTTCGGGCAGGCGGCTGATGTCTTCCCCCCTGAACACTACCCGGCCTTCGGTGGGGCGGACACGGCCGATGATCGTATCGCACAAGGTGGACTTGCCCGCGCCGTTGGGGCCGATCACCACGCGGGTCTCGCCCTTGTTCAGCGTCATGCTGAACCCGTCGAGCGCCTTGAAGCCGCTGTAGTCCACGGTCACGCCGTCGATGGCGAGCAGAAGGTCGGCAACCGCGCTCATGCCTTGCGCTCCTTGACGAGGCCGACCCTGACCAGTCCGGCGAAACCGTTGGGCAGCAGGGTGACGACGAGAATGAACAGCGCGCCCATGCAGTAGAGCCAGATTTCCGGGAAAGCGCTCGACACCGCATCGCGCGCAAGGTTCACCGCCAGCGCGCCGACGATGGCGCCTGCCAGCGAGTAGCGACCGCCCACCGCGACCCAGATCACCATCTCGATCGAAGGCACCACGCCGATCAGCGCGGGCGAGACGACGCCGGCGTGAAGCGTGAACAGTGCCCCCGCCACGCCCGCCAGCAGCGCGGCCAGCGCGAAGGCCACGGTCTTGAACGGGGTGGTGGCATAGCCGAGGAAGCGCACGCGGTTCTCCCCGTCGCGCACGGCGCGCAGCAGGATGCCGAAGCGCGAGGCGAGCAGGAAGCGCAGGCCCGCATAGACCGCGCAGAGGATCGCCAGCGTCAGCCAGTAGAGCCCGTTGGCGGTGCCGGGGCTGGACAGATAGAAGCCGAAGACCGAGGTGAAATCGGTCAATCCGTTGAACCCGCCGGTCACGTCCTGGCGGCTGATGATCAGCGTCGAGAACGCCAGCGCCAGGGCCTGCGTGATGAGCGCGAAATACGTGCCGCCGACCCGGCGATGGAACACCGCCCAGGAAAACAGCCCGGCCACCAGCGCCGGCACGATCAGGATCGCGGCCAGCGTGAAGGGGGCGCTGGCGAAGGGCGCCCACCAGCCGGGCAGGGTCTCGCGGCCGCTCCAGACCATGAAGTCCGGCAGTTCGCCCGCAGGCAGGTCCGCCATCTTCATGTGCATGGCGATGGCATAGCCGCCGAGGCCGAAGAACACGCCCTGCCCCAGGCTGAGGATGCCGCCGTGGCCCCAGATCAGCACCAGCCCGCAGGCGAGGATCGCCATCGCCATGAACCGCGCGAGCAGGTTCAGGTCATAGGCCGAGAGATAGAACGGGGCGGCAGCGCCAAGGACCAGCAGCACCCAGGGGAGTGCACGCCTCAGCGGCTCGGGAATGGCGATTTCAGGCATCGAGCTGGCGCGACTTTACTGCGACCACGCCTTGCGGGCGGATCTGGATGAACAGGATGACGAAGACCAGCAGCAGCATCTGCGAGACGCTGACGTCCACGTAGATCTGCGCCAGCGCCGAGAACACGCCGAGGATCAGCGCGGCCGCGGTGGTGCCGACGATACTGCCGAGCCCGCCCATGACGACCACGAGGAAAGCCGGGATGATGTAGCTCTGCCCCACGTTCGGCGTCACCGGGCCGAGCAGTGCCAGCATGACGCCCGCCAGACCCGCGATGCCGGAACCGAGGCAGAACACCATGAAATCCACCCGCTTCACGTCGATGCCGGTGGCAGACGCCATCATGCGGTCCTGGTTCACCGCGCGCGTCAAGAGGCCGATCTTCGACTTGAGCAGCAGCAGCGCCAGCCCCGCCAGCACCAGAACGGCCATGACGATGATGAAGAGCCGGGCCGAAGGGATGGTGACGCCCAGCAGCACGAAGCTGCCGTTCAGCCAGTCCGGCGCGCGCACTTCCACGCCGATGGCGCCGAACAGGTCGCGCGCGGCCTGCTGCAGGATCAGGCTGACGCCCCAGGTGGCGAGCAGGGTATCGAGCGGCCGCGCGGAAAGGCGGCGGATCACCGTGGACTGGATCACCCCGCCCATCGCCGCCGCGCCCACGAAGGCCACCGGCAGCGCCAGCAGGATGCCCGCCCCGCCCGGCACGACCATCAGGGTCAGCCAGGCAAGATAGCCGCCCAGCATCAGCATCTCGCCGTGAGCCATGTTAATGACCCGCATGATCCCGAAGGACAGCGCAAGCCCCAGCGAGGCCAGCAGGTAGAGCGAGGCCAGCGAGACGCCGTTGAACAGCTGGTTGGAAAAGAGTGCGAGGTCCATGGCGGGGCCGTCACCGGCGGCGATGGGGATCGCCGCCGGCGCCTTTCGTCAGTGCTTGCAGGACTTGCCGGGGAAGGCGAGCGCGTCGTACGGTTCGGGCTGGATATCGGCGCCGGAATCCGAGACGATCTCGAACTGGCCGTCCGCCTTCAGCTTGCCGATATAGGCCTTCTGCACCAGCGACTGGTTGCCCGCGAAGCTGACCTTGCCCATCGGGGTATCGAAAGCGCCCAGCGAAACCGCGGCCTTGCGTACCGCCTCGGGGTCGGTGCTTCCGGCCTTTTCCGCAGCCGCTTTCCAGGCGTAGACGTCGAGATAGGCGTGGACCATCGGATCGGTGATGGCGGCGTCCGCGCCGAACTTCTTCTGGTAGGCCTTGATGAACTTGCCGTTGGCATCGCCCGGCAGGCTCTGGAAGTAGTTCCAGGCCGCGAAGCTGCCCTCGACCAGCGCGGTGCCCATGGCTTTCGCTTCCTGCTCGCCGATGGAGAAGGACATCACCGGCATGGTCCTGGGGCTGAGGCCCGCCGCCTGCATCTGCTTGAAGAAGGCGACGTTGGAATCGCCGTTCAGCGTGTTGATGATGATCGCCGGTTTCGCTTGCTGGATCTTGCCGATCACGCCCGAGAAGTCCGTCCCGCCCAGCGGCACATAGCTTTCGCCGAGCACTTTCATCCCGGCTTTGTCGATGTGCTTCTTGAGGATCAGATTCGCGGTGCGCGGGTAGACATAGTCGGACCCGACGAGGAAGTAGGACTTGTAGCCCTGCTTCGCGGCCCATTCGAGCGCGGGCAGCGCCTGCTGGTTGGGCTGCGCGCCGGAATACATGATATTGGCCGAGCATTCGTTGCCTTCGAACTGCACCGGATACCACAGCAGGTTCTTCGTGCGCTCGAACACCGGCAGCATCGCCTTGCGGCTTGCAGACGTCCAGCCGCCGAACACGGTGACGACGTGGTCGCTCTCGATCAGCTTGGAGGCCTTCTGCGCGAAAGTGGAAGGATCGGAAGCGCCGTCCTCCACCATGGGCACGATCTTCTTGCCCAGCACGCCGCCGCCTGCGTTGATCTCCTCGATCGCCAGCATTTCGGCGTTCTTCACGGTGATTTCGCTGATCGCCATGGTGCCGGTCAGCGAATGCAGCACGCCCACGGCGATACCGTCGCCCACGGCGCTTTCGCCGCCCGTCCCGGAGCCCGAGCAGGACGCCAGCGCAAGGGCGAATGTCGAAACCACCAGCGTGCCCAGCCGGGATCGGATCATGAAAATCTCCAAGTGGAAGGCCCCTTTCGCGGCGGGGCTGTGAAGAAACCGGATGCTGCCAAGGCTATGGAAACCGGCCGTCCGGTCGAATGCGTCATTTGACGTAGGCTGCTTCCCCCGCCGCCGACCTAGGATCGGCTTCGCGGGTGCAGGCAAGCACCGCGCCTGAGGGACAAGGCAGACAGATGCAGGCGGCGCGTTCGTTGATTTCGAGAGCTTTGCCGAGCGGCACAGCCCTGCCAATGCCGGGGCAGGCTGTTCGCAAAGCCTGCCGCAAGGCCTTGCGCGATCCGCTGGTGCCGTTCCTCATGGCGGGAGCGGCCCTGTTCGCCGGTTATCTGGCCCTCGAATCCACCCGCCGCGAACCGATCCGCTACACGCCCGAAGCCGAAGCCGCCATGGTGGAGGACTTCCGCACGCTCACCGGCCGCCAGCCCACCGCCGAGGACCGCGCGCGGATGAAGAAGGACTTCATCACCCGCGAACTGCTGTTCCGCGACGCGCTGGACCGCAACCTGCACATGACCTCTCCCGAGGCGCGCGAGGTGCTGATCGACAAGGAGCGTTTCCTGATCGCAGGCGCCCCCGCCGAGCCGCGCGAGGCCGATCTGGTGGATTTCTACGCAGAGAACCTGGCCCGTTACCAGGGCGAACCGCGCACCACGTTCTCGCAGCTGTTCCTCTCGGAAAAACCGCAGGATCCCGCCGCGCTGCTGAAAACGCTCAACCTTGGCGGCACGATCCGTTCGGACGAGTTCTGGCTGGGCCGCAGCTTCCCCGGATATGGTGACAGCATGGTGCGCGGCATCTTCGGGCAGGACTTCGTCACGGCACTGAAGGCCGCGCCGCAGGACCGCTGGATCGGCCCGCTGCAAAGCGCCCGAGGCTGGCATTTCGTGCGCGTGGAAAACCGCGAGGCCGCCCGGCGCCGCTCTTACGCCATGGTCCGCGACCAGGTGCGGCAGGACTTCATGAACGCCCAGACGTCAACCGCGATCGACGGGGCGGTGGCGCGGCTCAAGGAGAAATACGATGTCGTGGAGGACTAGGTCCGCAGCGCTGCTGCTGGGCTGCGCGGCGCTGGCGCCGCAAGCGGCCATGGCCGACATCTTCCTGTCCGGCGACTATGCCCTGACCCGCGGCGAGGAGCCGGGCGAGTACGAATTCACCGCCGCCGTTCCCGAAACCGTGGCCTCTTCCAGCCCGCTCGTCTGGCCGGACGGATGCCGCCAGACCGGGATGACCCGCCACAGCGCGGGCGGTCGGGCGCAGTTCGGCTTCACCTTGCGCTGCAACCGCCAATTCCGGCGCTCCGACACCATCCGCACCCCGTGGAAAGTGGACGGCGGCCGCTTCGTCAGCAACCTGCTGGGCGTGCAGGTGGACCGCGCCCTCAGCCCGGAAAACGGCGCCATCGTCGTGCCGGTCGGCGAGACCGCGGCCGGACCGCGTTCGCTGGGCGCGCTGGCGGCGGAATTCCTCGATCAGGGCCTGTGGCACATCCTCATGGGGTGGGACCACCTTGCCTTCGTGCTCTGCCTCGCGCTGCTGGCGCGCGGACGGCAGCTCGTCACGCTGGTAAGCTGCTTCACGCTGGGCCACTCGATCTCGCTGGGCCTGGCCTTCTTCGACGTGATCCGCGCCCCGGTGCCGCCGGTGGAAGCGGCAATCGCGCTTTCCATCGTGTTCATGGCCCGCGAAGCGCTGGTCCTGGCGCGCGGCGGAAAGTTGTTTTCGTTTCCCCGGCAATTGACCGTGATCTCATTGTTCGGCTTGCTCCACGGCCTCGGCTTCGCGACGGCACTGGGCGAACTCGGTGTGCGCGAGGGGGAGAAGCTGGCCAGCCTCGCGTTCTTCAACCTGGGCGTGGAGATCGGGCAATTGCTGTTCGTCAGCGCGGTCCTGGCCAGCCTGGCGCTGCTGCGCACGGTTTCGCTGGCAGCCCCGGCGCGAACCGCAGCGCTTTACGGCGTGGGCGCGGTGGGCAGTTTCTGGATGTTCGAACGGGTGGCCGGCTTCGTGACGGCCTAGGCGGCGCGGACGCAGGAAAGGCCCCGTCCCGGATATCGTCCGGGACGGGGCCTTTCGTGTCTCTTTCTTACCCCTTGCCCTGCTTGCGCAGCGCAATGCCGGAAAGGCAGGCGTGGAGGATGTAGTTCGCGCTCAACCGGCTGACATATGTGGTATCGAGGATCGGCGCGGTGTCCAGCAGGTCGAAGCCGACGACATTGCTCTTCGTGCAGATCTCCCGGACCATGGGAATCGCCTCGCGCATGGAGATCCCGCCCGGCACCGGGCGGCCCGCCGCCGAGACTTCACCCGGATCGAGGACGCTCATGTCGAACGAGACGAAGACGTTCTTCGGCCCCGTGGCAAGACCCGAGACGATCTCCTGCGTCACCGCCTGCCATCCGCGCGCGGCGATCTCGGCGGTGGGCTTGATGCGTACGCCCGCCGCCTTGAGGCGCGCCTGCGTTTCCACGTCCGCATCGCGGCCGCGCATGCCGACGTGGATCACGTCGGTGCCCTTGATGACCTTGTCCTGCATCAGGCGCGAAAGCGTCTGCGTGTCGGAGATGAAGTGCGGATCGTCGAGCATGGCGTCGGGATGGGCATCGAACTGGACGACCGCGACATTGCCCGCGCCGTAGCTGTCGACCATTGCCGCCACATCCGGGTACATGAGCGTGTGGTCGCCGCCGACGATGAAAGGCTTCACGCCCGCAGCCGCCATTTCCGCGATCATCGAGCGCACATGATCCATGCTGCGATCGGGGGCCATGTAGTCGATCGCAAGGTCGCCATAGTCGGCCAGCGTCAGCACCAGTCCGGGATCTACCCCGCCATCGGCATCGGCGCCGACCAGACCGTCCATCCCGCGCAGCGCGACCGGCGCATGCTTGGCATCGCGCCAGCCGGACGAAAAGTCGAGCGGCACGCCGACGAAGGCGACCTCGACCTTGCCGGCCACCAGGTCTTCCTTGCGGATCGCCACCGGCGCATCCGCGAAAGTGGGCACGCCGGGCTTCTGGAACTGATAGCGCTTGAGGCTGAACGGGCCGGGCTCGCGCTGGACCTTGTCGAGGAAGGCGGGGCGAACGGTGGTGGTGGCATTCCAGCCGCGCGCCATCGGGTTGAGCGCGATTTCCGCCGGATCGACGCCGGGCTGGAACTTCGCCGCCTGCACCATGTCCATCAGCGCCTTCACATAGGCGGCGCGGTCTTCGGCCGAGCGCGGCGCCAGCGCGGTACGGAGCTTTTCAGGCGTGAGGCCGAGATGGGCGAGCGTCCTGCCGTCGGCTACGAAGGCGCGCTGGTCGGCAGGCAGCGTGGCGATCGGGTCGGCCGCCGGTGCGGCCATCTGTGCCTGTGCCTGTGCCTGCACCGGGGCAGCGGCGGAAAGCGCCAGAAGGCAGGTCCCCGCGAGCGCGGCGAAAAGGGTCTTGCGTGCCATGGTCAGATCTTCCTTACGAACGACCGCGCGCGTCCTGCACGGACACGGGGCTGAAATAGCCGGGCTTGAGGCCCTTGCGGCGCATGGCGATGCCGGAAAGACAGGCGTTCAGCAGGTAATTGCTGTTGAGCGCGGTCTTGTAGCTGGTGTCGAGATAGGGGGCGACTTCGACGATATCGATGCCGGCGATGTCGTTCTCGGCACAGAGGCGGCGCATGATCGGCTGCGCCTCGCGCACGGTGAGGCCGCCGGGAACGGGGGTGCCGGTGCCGGGCATGAAGGCCGGGTCCAGCACGTCGACGTCGAACGAGATCCACAGCTTCTTGGTGTTCTGGCGCGCTTCGGCGAGCGCGGCCTTCATCACCTTGTCCCAGCCGTCCCGCTCCACTTCGACCATCGTGTGATAGCGCATGCCCTTGTTGCGCATCCAGCCGAAGGTTTCGAGGTCCGGCCCCCGCGCGCGCAGGCCGACCTGGATATAGTCCTTCGCGTTGACATGGCCTTCGCTCAGCACCCGGTAGACCGGCTGGCCGTGGTCCAGCAGGTGCACGCGCCCGCGCCCGATATCGTAGTGGGAATCGAAGTGGACGACGCCGACCTTGCCCTTGCCGTAGACATCGGCGGCGGCGGCGACATTGGGATATTCAAGGCTGTGATCGCCGCCGATCACGATCGGGATGGCGCCGGTCTTCGCGATTTCCGCCACGACCTCGCGGACATGGTCGACGCTGCGCTCGGTGGAGTTCTGGTCCACGGCGATGTCGCCGTAATCGACGATGTTCAGCTCCGCGTTGGGGCTGATCATCGAATACATGTCATTGCCGCCGGCGCCGCCGGTCATGCGCAGGGCGCGCGGACCGTCGATGGCATTGCGCCAGCCCGAACCCATGTCGAGCGGGGCGCCGACGATGGCAACGTCCACCTTGCCGGCCTTGAGGTCCTCCGGCGTCCAGGCGACCGGGGCATTGGCGAAGGTGGCGAAGCCGCCGCCATAGCCGCCGATATAGCGCCCGAGGTCCACCGGTCCGGCTTCGCGCCTGGGATCGAGCGAGGTGGGGCGGCGCAGCTTCCAGGCGTTGAACCAGGGCGAACTGGTGTCCAGCGGGATCGCCAGCTTGTCCCGCCCGGCCTTGTATTCCACTTCGGCGGAAAGTGCGTAGATCGCATCGATATAGGCGACCAGTTCCTGCGCCGGCATCGCCCGCACGCGTTCGAACAGCTTGTCCTTCTCGACATAGCGGCCGGTCATGCCGCTTTTCACGAAGTCCAGCTTTTCGGGCGCGAGGACGGAAAGCTTCTGCGCAACGTCCTCCGGCAGTTCGAGCGGCTTGGGTTTCCCCATGTCGTCCTCGGCCGGCATGACCGGCGCGGGCGTGGCCGCGTTACGCGTGGGAATGTCTGCGGTCAGCGCTCCGGCTACCGCTGCCGCGGCTGCCAGGCTCCAACCTGTGACGGCGCTGATTGACGTCATGGCCCCAATGTCTCCGTGATCACTCCCGCCCCTTCGCGACCCGCGCCGGGCTGGTGAATGAATCTGAAAAGGAATGTCGGATCGACGCCGCGAAGAAGGCAGCAAATCGGCCGCCCGCCCAATGGGGCATTTGACGTAGATGGCGGAATTCCGCGCCTCTCGGGCCGGGTACGTCAAATGACCCATTACCGCTCCGCGAACGCCCCCATAGGTTTCGGGCACATCGAAAAACAAGCCGCGTCCTCCGCAAGGACGCAGGGAACCGCGCAAGCGCCGGGTCCTCGGGTTGCAACACTTGCCAGGCTGCAAAGGCCGGCACGCTCACCGCCATCCATGTCCCGGAGAGGATGCCCGAAGCGGGAGGAAACAAAACCAACATAGGGGGTTCTGCATGTCGAACAGCGCCAAACTGAAGATCGGGCTGCTCTGCGCTACAATGATGTCCACGTCGCTGGCCGCCGCGCCGGCCCATGCCCAGTCCACCGCACCCGCCGCCGCGGAAGACACGGCGGATGACGGCGCCATCATCGTTTCGGCCACGCGCCGCAACACCACGCTTCTGGAAACGCCGATCAACATCGCGGCAATCGGCTCGGCCGAACTCGCCAGCGAGCACATCGACGACATGCGCGACCTCGGCGCCTTCACGCCGGGCATCACCATCACCGACACCGGCCCGCGCGGCGCCGGCACCGTGGTCATGCGCGGTCTTTCCGCCAGCGATTCCAGCGCGGGCGGCAACAACACGGACAACTCGATCGGCATGTACCTGGGCGACGTGCCGCTCTACACCGACTTCAAGCTGATCGACCTCAACCGCGTCGAGGTCCTGCTTGGCCCGCAAGGCACGCTTTACGGCCTCGGCACGCTGGCGGGCGCGATGCGCTACATGCCCAACCGCCCCGACCCGACGGCGTTCTCCGGCGAAGTCTACGGCCGCGCCTACGACGTCGCCCATTCGAGCGGCCTGGGCTATTCGGGCTACGGCGTGCTGAACATCCCGATCGTCCGGGATTCGATCGCCTTCCGCACCGTCACCGGCTACTACAACGACCCCGGCTTCATCGACTATCCGTTCCTGCTGAAGCAGCCGGGCGTCTCGATCCCGCAGCCGGGCAGCGCTTCCGACCCGATGGGCACCGAAGCCCAGCAGGACGCCAACTTCGCGGGCAAGAAGGACCTCAACTACGAGAAGACCTTCACCACCCGCAACCAGCTCGGCTTCGTCTCGCCGGACTTCCAGGCCTATCTCACTTACGCCTTCCAGCAGACCAAGACGGGCGGCCGCCAGGCCACCGGCGCCGGCGTGGTGGGCGAAGGCAAGTACGAGGCCCCGTGGCGCTACGAGGAACCGTCCAAGCGCCAGTCGCACCTGCTGTCGCTGGAAATGAGCGGCAACGTGGCCGACATCGCGCAGGCCGTGTTCACCTCGTCCTACACCAAGACCAAGCAGCGCCAGTCGAACGACAACACCGACCTGCTGCTCGATCTCGACTATGGCTATGAGCTGTTCCCCGCATTCTCGAGCTATTCGCCCTCGGTGGCGACCCAGTCGCAGTACACGCAGGAAGTCCGCCTCGTCTCCACGCACGGCGGCCCCTTCAGCTGGGTGCTCGGCGGGTTCTGGAACCGGCTGAAGACGACCTCGGATCGCCAGGAAATCGTCCCCGGCTACCCCGCCTGGGCCGGTATCGACCGTCCCGACGAAGTGGAATACGCCTCCTACGTCGATACCAAGACCGACGAGAAGGCGATCTACGGCGAAGGCACCTTCCACATCACCAAGGAATGGCAGTTCACCGGCGGGCTGCGCTACTTCAAGTATGCGGCCGACGTGACCGGCGGCACCGCCCTGCCGCTGGGCCAGCCCTATCCGCCGATCAACTTCCGCTCGCGCTCCGGCTCGACCGGGGACGACGGCTTCGTCTGGAAATTCAACACCTCGTACAACATCACGCCCGACATGATGGTCTATGCCACCTATTCGAAGGGCTACCGCATCGGCGGCGTCAACCGCGTGGCGCCCTGCGTGGTGCCGCTTCCGGCCGGCCAGAACCTCTGCGCCCTGCCCGACGAGCTGTTCTTCGGCCCCGACAAGGTCAAGAACGCCGAAATCGGGTTCCGCGCCCAGGTGCTCGACAACCGCCTGACCTTCAATCTCTCCGGCTTCTACATCAAGTGGCAGGGCATCCAGCTTGACGGCCAGACCGTCAACGGCGCCATCGGCATCACCACCAACGGCGGCGCGGCGGTATCGAAGGGCGTGGACTTCTCGTTCACGGCGCGTCCCATCGCCGGCCTCAACATCCGCGGCAACTACTCCTACCTCGACGCCCACCTGACCGAGGACGTGCCCGACCTGCTTTCCGTGGCGGGCGGAGACCTCGTGAGCGTCTACGACGGGGACCGCCTGCCGGGCTCCGCCAAGAACTCGGGCGCGCTGGGCGTGACTTACGACTTCCCGATCGGCGCCAATTCGATGGTGCTGGGCTGGACGGCGACTTACACCGGCGGCATCTACACCCGTCCGGGCCTGCGCGGCGGCGGCGAGCGTCTGCCGTCCTACGTGATGCACCGCGCCAATGTGACCTACAAGACCGACGCCTACGAGATCGGCCTGTTCGCGAACAACATCTTCGACAAGTACGCGGTCACCGGCGTCAGCAACGACCTGACCCGCTACGGCCTCGTCAACGACGGGATCGTGTCGCGCTACTATGCCCGCTCGGTCGCGCAGCCGCGTGTGATCGGCATCGAGGGCCGCGTGAAGTTCTGACGATCATCCCCGATCGCCAACGCAGGAGGGCGGGGCCGCGACATGCGGTCCCGCTTTCTTCGTTTCCGGCCCTGAAGCGATGAAACCATGACGCGGTGAATGGGAAAACCGGTCCGCCAGGACGGTTCAGCCTGCCTCGATCCCCAGCCCTTCGAAGAACGCCCGCACTTCGGCCATCCCGGCCTCATGCGTCTTCCACCGCCCGATCCCGTCGGCATTGAGCCGGCGGCGGACCTGCGCCGCGCTTGGCGTCGCCACGGCAGCGCGGTTCTCGTGGAAGGACAGGCACGCTGCGTCCCACGGCAGGCCGCAGTGCTCCAGCAGGCGCCGCGTCTCCCGTTCCTGCCCGGCCACCAGCGCCTCATATCCCAGCGAGAGCACGCGCCCCGGATAGTGCCGCTCCCACAGCGCCATCAGCCGGTCGAACCGCGCAAAATAGCGTGCCGTGTCCATGAGGTCGTAGGAATAGGCGTAATAAGGCGAGGATGCCGCGAAGAGATTGCGGAAATTGCTCCACACCGTGTCCATCGGCGCCCGGCGCAGGCAGACGATCCGCGCATTCGGCAGCGCCCGCAGGATATGCCCGATATTGAGGAAATTGGCAGGCAGCTTGTCCACGAAGCGCGGCTTGCCGGCAGGGCGGTGATGGGCCGCGCGGGCGGAATAGAGCCGGCCGATTTCCGCCGGATCGGCGCGCATGGCGGCCGCGATCGTCTCGGCATCGAGAACCTTGCGCGAAGGTGTGGCGGCGGCTTGCTTGATCGCCAGCGGCATGGCCTGCAATTCCCCCGCCGAGCCGACTTCCGGGTGCGAGGAGAGAATGCGGTCCACCAGCGTCGTCCCGGTGCGCGGCATGCCGACCACGAAGATCGGCGCCGGATCGGAATGGCCGGATGCTGCCGCAGGCACATCGGCGAACGCCGCCTCAAGGGCATCGAAGATCGTCTCGTCCTGCGCAAACCGATAGCCCGTGGCGCGCTTGTGCCCGGCATTGGCGGCCGAAAGCGCGGCGAAGGCCCGTTCGGGCTCGCCGATATCCTCCAGCTCCTTGGCCAGCGCATAACGCAGGCGCAGCAGGTCTTCCGGGGTACTGGCGCGCGCCGTGGCCGCCTCCAGCCGCTCGACATGGTTGTCCCCGCGGGTCTGGCGCGAAAGGATCGAGAGCGCGTAATGCGTGCGCGCATCGCCGGGATCGGCCTGCAGGATCGTCTCGTAGTGTCCGCGCGCTTCCTCGACCCTGCCGGTAAAGCCGCAGGCGGCCGCCAGATTGTAGCGATAATCGAGGTTGCCCGGCTCCTGCCCCGCCGCCGCCGCAAAAGGCGCCAGAGTGGCCTCGTGGTCGCCCAGCCGCGCCAGTACGCAGCCCAGCGTATCGAGCGTGCGCGCATCGCTTCCGGACGCGGCGAGCCCGGCCCGCGCCGCTGCCGCCGCCTCACCATCGCGGCGCAGCAGGATCAGCAGCCGCGCATATTGCGCAAGGTATTCGGGATTGGCGGGCTCGCGGCCGAGCGCCTGCTCGATCAGCGGCACGGCCCTGGCCACCTGCCCCGCCTCCGCAGCGATCAGCCCGACAAGGAAATAGCCTTCCGCCTCGGCCGGTCGCGACTGGACCTGTGCCTGCGCCGCCGCCATCGCGCCCGGCAGGTCGCCGCGAGCAAGGGCTGCCCGCGCTGCGTTCACGCGATCCCCAGGCTGAAGCCGGCCACGCGTTCGATCGCCCAGAAACAGCCCACGATCCCGGCAAAGTAGAGCGCGGCCCGGCGCACTGGCTCGCTCCGGTCGAAGATCCCCGCCACCGCCATCACGCCGAGCACGGCGGAAACGAACAGCAACTGGCCCAGTTCGACACCGGCATTGAAGAACAGCAGGCCGCTCGCCCGCTCACCCGGCGCAACGCCGAGTTCGCGCAGCACCGTTGCGAAACCGAGGCCGTGAAGCAGGCCGAACCCCGCCACCACGGCAAGCTGGCGGCGGCGCTGGGCCGGATCGATCTCGCCGCCGTTCTGCCGGGTCATGATCGCCTCGCGCGCCATGAAGGCGATGGACAGCGCGATCACCGCCTCCACCGGCGGCACCGGCACATGGATCACATCGAAGAACGCCAGCGCCAGGCTGAGCGAATGGCCGAGCGTGAAAGTCGTTACCAGCGCCAGCAGGAAACGCCCCCGTGCCAGCAGGCACAGGCAGAGCACGAAACAGAGGTGGTCCCAGCCGCCCAGGATGTGGACCACGCCCTCGACCGTATAGTAGCGCGCCACTTCGGGCAGCGGCCGCGCCTGCGGAGCGGTGTCGGCCAGCGGCAAAAGCAGCTTGTCGCCGTCCGACTGGAGCGGCATCTTCACCATCGCCCCGCCCAGCGCCGAGGTGAACGTGCCGCCGTCCACCCCCCACGGCGTGACGATCTGCGCTTCGGGCGGGAAGCCGCCCTGGCAGGTGAAACGAATGGCATAGCGCACCACCACCGCCTCCACGAACCGCTCGCGGTCCGTTTCCGCGCAGCCGGTCGGCAGGCCCAGCGCATCGTTGCTGGCCAGCACGTTGGGCACGCTGGCGGTCAGTTCGTAAGTGCCGGGATCGCTGCCGCGCTGGAGCGTGAACTCGCCGACGCGGAAAACGTCCGCCATGGCCGGTGCGGGCGACAGGCCGAGGGCAAGCAGGAGAACGGCAAGGAAGCGCAGCACGTCAGGACTCCACATGGACCGCGTAATCCTGCCGCAGCCGCGCGATTTCCCTGCGCACTGCCGTGCCGGTCTGGTCGGCCTGATAGTCCTGCTTCACTTGTTCGCGGGCGTCGGTGTAAGGCAGCAGCTGGTCCTTGCCCCGTGCCGTCACTTCCACGAAGTGCCACCCGCGAGAGGAACGCAGCGGCCCCGCCCACTTGCCCTCGGGCTGCTTTTCCACGCTGTCCAGGAAGCTTTCCCCGAACATGCCGCGCAGCATCGAAATCCCGTATTTCGACAGGTCGTGGCCCATCCAGAATTCATCGCCGGCAACGCTGCCGCCCCCGTTCAGCTTCGCCAGCACGGCGGCGGCATCGGCGGGCTTGCGTTCGAAGAAGACGTGCTTCAGCGAAACCCATGGCTCGGCGCGGTAGAGGTCCTGGTGGCCGGCGTACCAGGTCATGAGCTGGTCCTCGCTCGGTTCTGGCGGCGCACCGCTGATCATGAAGCGCACGCGGTCGATCAGGCGCTGCTTGGTGGTCTTGTCGGTCATGTGCATGCCGCGCTGCACCGCCTCGCGGAACAGCAGTTCGTTGCCGACGTAATCGTCCACCAGCTTCTGCCGCGCCCGGGCATCGGGCTGGTGCCCGGTCATCAGGCTGTAGTCGTCATCGAGGCTACGCTGCACCGAAAGCGGCACCTCGATCGTCTCCTTGCGCCCGGCAACCGCCCAGTAGAGCGCGAAGATCGCAGCCGCCGAGATCAGGAAGACGACGAAGGGATCGCGTGGCGCCCGCTGGCGGATGGCGGCGATCATGTGACCCATTGGCTGCGAAACCCTTTACCCCCGCCCCGGAACGGAGCCGATCCTTGGGCAGGAAGCTACGCCAGCGGGGGGCCAGTGCCCCCTACGTCAAATGACGCATAGGCAGTGCGCGAGCGCGGGAATCAGGCCGGTGCCGACAGATCGACCGGCAGGCTGCGCACCCGCCGTCCGGTTACCGCGAAGATCGCGTTGACCATGGCCGGGATTACCGGCGGCAGCGCCGGTTCGCCAAGACCGGTGGGAGGATTGTCGGTCGTGACGAACTCCACGTTGATCTTCGGCGTCGCGTCGATGCGCTGGAAGGGATGGGCATCGAAGTTCTGCTGCTCCACCACGCCTGCGACCTGCGTGACGTTCTGCCCCGCCAGCGCCTGTCCCAGCCCCTCGATCACCGAGCCCTGCACCTGGTGCAGCGCGTTGAGGGGATTGACGATCTGGCTGCCGACATCGCCCGCCGCCCACACTTCGTGAACCGCGACCTGGCCTTCCGAAACGGAAACCTCCACCACTTCGGCGAAGTATCCGGCATGGCTGAAATAGAAGGCAAATCCCTTGCCGCGCCCTTTCGGCAGCTTTGCACGGCCCTGCCAGTCGGCCATCGCCATCACTTTCTCGATCACGCCGCGCGCCCGCCCCGTCTTGAACACCGGCCCGCGCCCTTCGCCCGGAAGGCTGCGCGGCGCGCCCAGAAGTTCCAGCATCAGCGACGGCAGGTCCTTCCCTGCCGCTTGCGCCACTTCATCGAGGAAGGCCTGCGAAACGAAGCCGAGCGCATTCGATCCCGGCGCCCGCAACCAGCCGGTGGGCAGGTTGGTGGCCAGCAGGGTCTGTTCGAGCAGCACCGCATCCACGAGGTTTGCCGGCACCAGCGCAGCGGGCAGTTCCCCCGCGCGGGTCGGTGTGCCGTCCTTGCCGAAGCTGACCGCATGATCGCGCAATCCCACCAGCCGCCCCTGCCCGTCAAGCGCGGCGGCAAAGGCGTGCCATCCTGCCGGACGGTAGAAATCGCGCCGGAAATCGTCCTGCCGGGTATAGAGCAGCTTCACCGGCGTGCCCGGCACCCTGGCGGCGATCGCGGCGGCCTGCACCATGTAGTCGTTCATCAAGCGCCGCCCGAAGCCGCCGCCGATCCGCGTGAGGTTGATGCGCACCTTGTCCGGCGCGATCCCCAGCGCCTTGGCCACCAGCCCGCGTCCGCTTTCGGGGTTCTGGGTGGGCGCCCATATCTCGACGGCGCCGTCGCGGAACAGGGCCGTGCAGTTTTGCGGCTCCAGCGTGCCGTGCGCCAGGAACGGATATTCATAGCGCGCCGTCACGGTTTTCGCCGCTCCGGCGAACACCGCATCGATATCCCCCTTGCGCAGGACTTCGCCCGCCCCCGCCCCCTTGAGCGCTTCCGCGGCCTGAACGGCATAGCCCTGGGTGGAGAACCCCAGCTGCGCGCTGTCGTCCCACTCGGCCCTCAGGCTCTCGCGCGCCTTGTTCGCGGACCAGAAGCTCTCGGACAGGATCGCCACCCCGTCGAACAGCGATTCCGCCTGACCGTCTCCGGCGATGGTCACGACGTGGCGCACGCCGGGCAAGGCGCGCACTTCGTCGAGATTGGCGCTCTTCAGCTTGCCGCCGACCGCCGGACTGGTTTCCAGCACCGCGTGGAGCATGCCCGGTTGCCGGTGGTCGATCCCGAACAGGGGCTGTCCCGCGACGATGGCCGGTGTATCGACACCGGGAATCGGCTTGCCGATCACGCGAAAGTCCGCCGGGTCCTTGAGCTTCAGCGAGGCGGGGTCGGGAACGGCCAGAGCCGCGGCGATCGGGGCGAGATCGACATAGGCCACCGAACGGCCCGAGCGCCGGTCGGTGACGATGCCGCTGCCGGTTGTCAGGCCGTCTTCCGGGACATTCCATTGGCGGGCCGCCGCCGCCACCATCATGGCCCGCGCCGCCGCGCCCGCCTGCCGCATCGGCAGCCATTCGCGCGGCGTGGTGCGGCTTCCGCCCGCGCTCTGCGCGCCGAACAACAACTGGTCCGCGTGTGTCTGCTCGACCGTGACCTGATCCCAGTCCACGTCGAATTCCTCGGCGATCATCATCGGCAGAGAGGTCTTGGCGCCCTGCCCGATCTCGGCGTTCTTCCCGCCGATCACGAAGCGATTGCCGGGCAGGATGCGAATGAAGGCGGTGAGGACCCGGGGTTCTCCGGCCGATGCCTGCGCGGCATGGGCCGGCAGAGGGATCGCAATATCCAGGAGGAGACCGCCGCCGGCCAGCAGCGAGGCGCCGACGAAGCGGCGGCGTGAGATATCTGCTGCCATCATGCCGCTGCCCCCCGGGCTTTGGCGGCGGCCTTGATACCGGCGCGGATGCGGACATAAGTCGAGCAGCGGCAGAGGTTTCCGGCCATGGCCGCGTCGATGGCGGCATCGTCCGGATCGGGCGTCTCGGTAAGCAGCGCCACGGCGCTCATGATCTGGCCCGCCTGGCAATATCCGCACTGGGGCACGTCGAGCTCGCGCCAGGCCGCTCCCACGCGGCGTCCTGCGTCAAGCGCGGCCACGCCTTCGATAGTGGTGACCGACTGCCCCTCGATCGCGCCTACCGGCGTCAGGCAGGAACGGATGGCGGCGCCTTCGAGATGGACGGTGCAGGCCCCGCAGAGCCCCGCGCCGCAGCCGAACTTGGTGCCCGGCAGGCCCATGTCCTCACGCAGGGCCCAGAGCAGCGGTTTCTCCGGATCGGTGTCGAGTTCCCTCGCTGCGCCGTTCAGCGTGAAGCGGATTGCCATGTGCCCGTTGCCCCCTCAGTCGTTCCGTATCGATATGCCCGCGCGCGACGCTACCTTACCTGTCCCGCGCCTTCGAGCTTCTTTCGCATCTCCGCATTCTTCGCCGCGCTGCCGCCGCCCGCCGCGCGAACGGCAGCCACTTCGGCCGGGGTAAAGGGCTTGCCTCCCTTGCCCACCCAGTTGAGCGCGGCGGCGACATCGGCGTCGGGCAGGCGGCCGAAAGGCATCATGGCCCCGCGGATCGGCTTGCCATCCACCGTGATCGCGCCGGACTGGCCATAAAGCACGGTGGAGATCAGCCACTGGCGCGCATCCTTGCTGCCGGCCATCGGCCCCACCCGCCCGGAAAGGCGCGGGAACATGCCCGGCATGCCGCTGCCGTCAGCCTTGTGGCAGGACTGGCAATTGGCCGCCCAGGCCTTCGGCGCGGCCTGCGCCCGCAGCGGTGCGGGATGCGCCGCAAGCCCCGCCAGGAGCGCCGCGCCCGTTATCCCTGCGCCTGTCATGAGCGCACCTGCGGCCACCGCCATCGACCGCATCTTGCTGGCAATCACGTCACGATACTCCCTGAAACCTGTACTTGCCGAATGTCCTCGTCCGCCAGTGCCGCGCCTTGTCCTACTGCCGCCAACAAGGCTTCCAGCTGTTCCCTGCGCTGCACGGTGCCGCGGGCAAGCAGGTGCCCGTTCGGATCGATCAGGGCTGCGGAAGGGACCGGGCCGATGTGGAAGTCCTCTCCCACGGCGGCGTCCAGAATGATGTCGTCCGCGCCGAGGCCGCTGCGTGCGATCAGCGCGGCGTAGTCCTCCCGCTGACCGTCGCCGAGCAGCAGCAGGCGCACTTCGGCGTCCGCGCACAGTTCCACCGCATCGCGCACCACCGTCTCGCAGAGCGCGGAATCCGCCTCTATGAACAGCAGCAGCAGCAGGCGCGGATCGCGGCTGAGGCCGCCGATCGTCAGCGTCTCGCCCGAAACGGCCGGGGCGCTGACGATCGGCGCCGTTTCACGCTCGCGCGCATCGCCGGCAAGGGAGATCCGGTCTACCGGGGTGAGCGACTGGCGGGTGAGCCGCAATTGCCGCCGCATCGCCAGGACGGCGACCGCGAGCAGGATGACGCCAAGCCCGAACAGGAACAGCAAAGCGACTAGCATGACCGGCCCATCCTAGGAGGGCGGAGCAAATCGCAGCATACGCCGTTTGACGTAGGGCGCTCCGCAAACCGGGCGCTACAAACGATGTCAGTGGTTTTCGCAAAGGAACGTCCTCCCGCGCTTCGCCCTCACGACGCGGGGCACCGGGCGTTCGCCATCTTTGCCGGATTTTCACTCTGACGAAACTACAAGGGAGGTTCGGACCCCGCGTCCGGACCTCCTTTTTTTGTCCGCGCCCGGCCCCTTCCCTGCCCCCTACGTCAATCGCCCCATTGCCGCACAGCGCCCCCTCCCCGCACTTCCCAGCCCATACGAGGCCAGAAACGGGGGTACTTAGTGAACGCGAAACGCAAGCTGCTGGCAGGGGCATGCGCTCTTGCGGCCATCCTTTCCGGCGCGGTCATCGCGCAAACCGACCGGCCGGAGATTCCCGCCGCTCTGGAAGCCAGGATCGGCGGACTGACCAAGGAAAAGCGCGAATTCCTCGTCTCGGACAAGGCCGAAGGTTTCGCCGGTTCGTTCGACAAGCTGTTCCAGCGGCTTTCCACCAAGACCCCGCAGGAAATCGACGCCTATATCGAGGCGATGATGGATTCGGTGGAAGCGGCCAAGTTCCATCCCGGCAAGGACATGGGCGAAATCGCCCTCGATACCGAGAACGAGGATTTCAACGGCTGGAAGGCCATGCGCCCCAAGGGGCTCGATCCCCGGCGCGAACCGGGGCCCTTCGAACTGAGCTACTACGCCAATGGGCGCGGTGCGGGCATGTATGCAGGCGGCATCGCCACTTTCGCGGGCGCCCCGGTGGCGATCTATCCGGACGATCTGGTCGCCGGGAAAGTGGACGTGGCCATCGTCGGCGCGCCGCTCGACATGGGCTCGGGCTATCGCGGGGCCAAGGGCGGCCCCTCTGCCATGCGCAGCCAGTACGGCGCGGGCGGGGTGGACATGTATACCATGGTCGATCCCAGCAAGGAGCTGAACATCGTCGACTACGGCGATATCGCCATCGACAACATGAGCACCGAACGCAGCGTCCAGCATGTGCGCGAACGCGTGGCGGAAATCGCCCGGACCGGCGCCATTCCCTTCATCGTGGGCGGCGACCACAGCCTGGAATATGCCGACGTGGCCGGCCTGGCCGACGTTCACGGCAAGGGCAGTTTCGGCGTGGTCCACTTCGATTCGCACTATGATGCGGGCAAGGGCGGCGTCCACTTCATCACGCATGGCGCCCCGGTCTACCGCGCGGTCAAGGAAGGCCACGTGCTGGGCCGGAACTACATCCAGGTCGGCCTGCGCGGGTCGTGGCCGGGTGCGGAAGGCTTCGAATGGATGCGCGACAACGGCGTGCGCTATCACGCGATGCCGGAAGTGGAGAAAAGCGGCTGGCAGGTCGTCATGGAACGCGCGCTCAAGGAAGCGCGGGAAAGCGGCAAGAAGCTCTACGTCTCGTTCGACGTGGACGTGCTGGACCCGGCCTTCATTCCCGGCACCGGCACCCCGGTTGCGGGCGGCCTGACCATGCGGGAGGCGATCCCCATCGTGCGCCGCCTCTGCGCCGAGAACGAACTGGTGGGCTTCGAGATCGTCGAACTGGCCCCCGTGCTCGACCCGACGTACCGCAGCGCGCTGAACGCCAACACCATCATGCACGCCTGCCTGACCGGCGTGGCGATGCGCAGGAAGGGCATCAGGCAAGTGGGCTACCTGTCCGACCTGACCACCGAGCATGGCCAGCCCGGTAACGGAGAACGCGCGGCAAAGGCCGGCAAGGCGGAGAAGGTCGATCCGAACTTCGGCCGCCGCAAACCGATCTGAACCGATCGCAGGAAGCCTCGTCCCGGATCGGGGACGGGACGAGGCCCGCTCCTGCAGAGATCCGCGCGATTCACGCAGGCCTCCCGCCCATACGTCAAATGCCCCATGCCCCGTTTTCCCGCCGCAAGCGTAGCTAGGCCATGGTCGCAAACCTCCTTAACCGCCCCGCAGAAGCCGCGCCCCCCGCGCGGTCGCGGTTGCAGCGGGTGGACGGCGCCGCGATGGTCCACTTCGGCCCTCGCGGCCTGCGCGACCTCAGCCAGATCGCCCCGGCGCGCCTGCTGTTTCCCGATGGCGACGCGGGCGAATTCCCGCTTGCCGTCACCGTCACCACCAGCGGCGGGCTGACGGGGGGAGACCGGCTCGCGCTGGACATCAAGGTGGACGACGATGCCGCCGCCACGGTGATCCCCCAGGCCGCGGAAAAGATCTACCGCGCCCTGGCAGACGACCCGCCGACCCGCATCGAGACACGCATCGCCCTTGGAGCGGCCAGCCGCTGCGAATGGCTGGCGCAGGAAGCCATCCTGTTCGACCGCAGCCACATGCGCCGCTCGCTGGAAGTGGACATGGCGGCAGATGCGCGCCTGCTCGCCAGCGAGATGATCGTGCTGGGCCGGGGCGCCATGGGCGAAACCTTCGAGAGCGGCCTCATCCACGATTCATGGCGCATTCGCCGGGGCGGACGCCTGATCTGGGCGGACACGCTTCACATCGGCGGCGACGTGGCCGGAATCGCCGCCCGCCCCTTCGGCTTCGGCGGTGCAAGTGCGGTTCTCACCCTGGTCTACGTCGGCCCGGACGCCGCCGATCATCTGGAGCGCGCCCGCACGCTGATCCCCGCCCCGCACGGCGGCGCAACCTGTTTCGACGGCATGCTGATCCTGCGCATGACGGCGCCGGATCCGCGCCGGGTCCGCGATATCGCGCTTCGCTGCGCGGAAATCCTGAGGTCCGCCGTGTTCGGCCTCTCGCCACGCCTTCCCTCCATCTGTTACTGCTAGGGCAAATGAACCTCACCGGTCGCGAAAAAGACAAGCTCATCATCGCCATGGCTGCCATGGTCGCCCGCAGGCGGCTTGAGCGGGGCGTGAAGCTCAACCATCCCGAGGCCATCGCCCTCATTTCCGACCATGTGGTGGAAGGCGCGCGGGACGGGCGGCCGGTGGCGGAACTCATGGCCAGCGGCGCCCATGTCCTCACCCGCGACCAGGTGATGGACGGCATTGCCGAGATGATCCACGACATCCAGGTCGAGGCGACCTTCCCTGACGGCACCAAGCTCGTCACCGTGCACAGGCCGATCCGATGATCCCGGGCGAAATCATCCCGGCCGAGGGCGAAATCGTGCTGAACGAGGGGCGCGAGGCGATCTCCCTGTCCGTGGCCAATACCGGCGACCGGCCGATCCAGGTCGGCAGCCATTATCACTTCGCCGAGACCAATCCCGCGCTATCCTTCGATCGCGAGGCGGCGCGCGGATATCGGCTCGACATCGCCTCGGGCACGGCGGTCCGCTTCGAACCGGGCCAGACGCGCGAGGTCCAGCTTGTTCCCTATGCCGGCGCGCGCCGCGTGTTCGGCTTCCGCGCCGCCGTGATGGGAGACCTCTGATGCCGGTGACGATGAACCGCCGCGCCTATGCCGGGATGTTCGGCCCCACCGTGGGAGACCGCGTGCGGCTGGGCGATTCCTCGCTGCTGATCCGCATCGAGGAAGACCGCACAGTCTACGGCGAGGAAGTGAAGTTCGGCGGCGGCAAGGTGATCCGCGACGGCATGGGCCAGTCGCAGATGACCCGGGCCGAAGGTGCGCCCGATACCGTCATCACCAATGCGGTGATCCTGGATCACTGGGGGATCATCAAGGCCGACGTCGCCCTGCGCGACGGGCGGATCAGCGCCATCGGCAAGGCAGGCAACCCCGACGCGCAGCCGGGCGTGGACATTCCCATCGGCCCCGGCACCGAGATCATCGCCGGCGAAGGGCGCATCCTCACCGCCGGGGGGATCGACGCGCATATCCACTTCATCTGCCCGCAGCAGGTGGAAGAGGCGCTGAATTCCGGGATCACCACGATGCTGGGCGGCGGCACCGGCCCGGCGCACGGCACGCTCGCCACCACCTGCACGCCGGGTGCATGGCACATCGGCCGCATGATGCAGGCGCTGGAATCGCTGCCGATGAACTTCGGCCTGTTCGGCAAGGGCAATGCCTCCACCCCCGCCGCGCTGGAGGAGATGGTCCGCGCGGGTGTATGCGGGCTCAAGCTGCACGAGGACTGGGGCACCACGCCCGCCACCATAGACTGCTGCCTCAAGGTGGCGGACGAGTACGACGTGCAGGTCACGCTCCATTCCGATACCCTGAACGAAGGCGGCTTCGTGGAAAGCACGATCGCCGCCTTCGCGGGCCGTACCATCCACGCCTTCCACACCGAAGGCGCGGGCGGCGGCCATGCGCCGGACATCATCCGCGTGGCAGGCCTGCCCAACGTGCTGCCCTCCTCCACCAACCCGACCCGGCCCTACACCGTCAACACCATCGAGGAGCACCTCGACATGCTGATGGTGTGCCACCACCTCGATCCCCGCATCGCCGAGGACGTGGCCTTCGCCGACAGCCGCATCCGCAAGGAAACCATCGCGGCGGAAGATATCCTTCACGATCTGGGCGCCTTCTCGATGATGTCGTCCGACAGCCAGGCGATGGGCCGCGTGGGCGAAACGGTGATCCGCTGCTGGCAGACCGCCGACAAGATGAAGCAGCAGCGCGGCAGCCTTGGCCCGGACGATGCCGATTCCGACAATTTCCGCGCGAAACGCTACATCGCCAAGTACACCATCAACCCGGCCATCGCCCACGGGATCAGCCATGTCGTCGGCTCGATCGCGCCCGGCAAGCTGGCCGATCTGGTGCTGTGGTCGCCAGCCTTCTTCGCGGTGAAACCGGACATGGTCATCAAGGGCGGCGCCATCGCCGCCGCGCCGATGGGCGATGCCAATGCCAGCATTCCCACGCCCCAGCCGGTCCATTACCGGCCGATGTTCGGCGCGCTGGGCGCGGCGGGGGTGGCATCCTCGCTCCACTTCGTCTCGGCGGCGGGGATCGACGGCGGCGTGGCGGAGCGCCTGCAGCTCCAGCGCCCGCTGGAAGCCGTCCGCAACACGCGCGGCGGCATTTCCAAGGCATCCATGGTGCTGAACGACGCGATGCCGCATATCGAGGTCGACCCCGAAACTTACGAGGTCCGTGCCGACGGCGAACTGCTCACCTGCGAACCGGCGAAAGTGCTGCCGTTTGCCCAGCGCTATTTCCTGTTCTGATGGGCCTCCCCTCTCGTCATCGCGGGGAAAAGCTGATTATGCCGTCGGCCCGGAGCAAGATTCGGAACAACACAGGGCCCTTCCCATGCTGACCGTCCACGAAGTCATCCCCCACGGTCACTGGACCGGCGAGGCCGCCGACCGCATCACGCTGGACCATGACGCGCGCCACCGCCGCCGCTGGTACTATACCGCAGACAACGGTACCGCCTTCCTGCTCGACCTGCCGCGCGCGCAAGTGCTGGGCCACGGCGATGCGCTGCAGCTCTCGGACGGGCGGCTGGTGGAAGTGCTCGCCGCGCCCGAGGCACTGGTGGAAGTGACGGCGGACAGCGCGGCAACGATGATCCGGCTAGCCTGGCATATCGGCAACCGCCACTTGCCCGCCGAACTCCACCCCCATGCCATCCGCCTGCGCGACGATCACGTCATCAACGCCATGCTCGAAGGGCTGGGCGCCACGGTGACCAGGCTGGAAGCCGCCTTCACGCCCGAAGGCGGCGCCTATTCCGGCCACGGCCATGCCCACGGGCACGACCATTCGCACGGGCACGACCATTTGCAAGGCCATGGGCATCACGACCACCGCCACCATCATGACCATGACCACGATCATGACGGCCCCTGCTCCCATGCTCACTGACGGGGCGCTGCACCGGCTGCTCGCATGGACTTCCCCGTCCTATCCGGTCGGCAGCTTCACTTACAGCCACGGCCTCGAAACCGCCGTGGAGGATGGCCGGGTGCGCAGCGCCATGGACGTGGTCGCCTATGTCGAGGCGGTGCTGGCGCGCGGCGGCGGCTGGGTGGATGCCGTCCTTTTCGTGCACGCCTGGAAAGCGGCCGGCGATGACGCCGCCTTCGACGACATCTCCGAACTCGCCGCCGCCTTCCGGGGCAGCAGCGAAACCGCGCTGGAGGCCCGCCAGCAGGGCGCCTCGTTCCTTGCCGTCACCCGCAAGGCCTGGCCACACCCCGCGCTGGATGCTTTCGCGGCGCGCAACGGCGACTGGCCCGTCGCCCACTGCGCGGTCATGGCGCTGGCCTGCGCGGCGCACGGCGTACCGCTGGAAAGCGCACTCCACGCCCTGCTCCATTCCACCGCCGCCAACCTCGTTTCGGCAGGCGTGCGGCTGGTTCCGCTCGGCCAGACCGACGGGCAACATGCCATCGCCGCGCTTGCCCCGCTGATCGAACGGATCGCCGCCCGCGCCCTCGTCACGCCGCTGGAAGACCTCGGCACCGCCGCGCCGGACCTCGAACTGGCGTCGATCGCCCACGAAACCCTCTACACAAGGCTTTTCCGCTCATGAGCACTGCCCCAACCGCTTCAGGTCACGGTCCCCTGCGCGTCGGCATCGGCGGCCCGGTCGGCTCCGGCAAGACCGCGCTGACGGAACGCCTCTGCAAGGCCATGCGCGAGGGTTACAACATCGCGGCCATCACCAACGACATCTACACCCGCGAGGATGCCGAATTCCTCACCCGCTCCGGCGCGCTCGCCCCGGAGCGGATCATGGGCGTGGAAACCGGCGGTTGCCCGCACACCGCCATCCGCGAGGATGCCAGCATCAACCTCGTCGCCGTGGACGAGATGGCCAGGAAATTCCCCGGCCTCGAGGTAATCTTCATCGAAAGCGGCGGAGACAATCTGGCCGCCACCTTCAGCCCGGAACTGGCCGACATCACCATCTACGTGATCGACGTTTCCGCGGGCGACAAGATCCCGCGCAAGGGCGGCCCCGGCATCACCCGTTCGGACCTGCTGGTCATCAACAAGATCGACCTTGCCCCGCTGGTCGGCGCCGACCTGGGCGTGATGGACCGCGACGCCAGAAAGATGCGCGGCACGCGGCCCTTCCTGTTCTCCAACCTCAAGGACATGGTCGGGCTGGACGAAGTGGTCGACTTCATCGTCGCCAGCGGCGGCCTGCGTCCGCGCGAGCCCGCTCCCGTCACCGAAATCGGGTGATGAAGCAGCCCGACTACGTCCTGAAAGACAAGCGGCTCTACAACAAGTGGGTCGCGACGCAGACGCTTGAAGACTATGCCCTGCGCTTCACCGCCGATGCGGCGCGGCGCTGGGCGCCGCGCACGGTGGCGGGCACCGCCATCGGCGCCACCGCCTTCCTCGCCTGCGAGGCGATCGGCGCCTCGATCACGCTGACTTACGGTTTCGCCAACAGCGTGGCCGCCATCGCGGCGGGCATGGCGCTGATGTTCGTGCTGGGCCTGCCCATCGCCTACCAGTCCGCCCGGCGCGGGCTGGACATCGACCTGCTGACGCGCGGCGCGGGCTTCGGCTATCTCGGCTCGACGATCACCTCGCTGGTCTATGCCTCCTTCACCTTCCTGCTGTTCTCGGTGGAGGCGACGATCATGGCGGTCGCCCTGCGCGCGATGACCGGGATGCCGATGAGCGTGGCCTACCTGATCTGCGCGCTCGTGGTGATCCCCATCGCCTTCTACGGGATGAGCGCGATCACCCGGTTCCAGGCCTGGACGCAATACGTCTGGATCGTCCTGCAAGTCGCGCCGATCGTCTACATCGTCTGGTCCGGTCCTGCGGCGCTGGCCGAATGGTCGCACTATTCCGGCAGGTTCGGGCTGGCGGACGGCAGCGTAACCCTGCTTCACTTCGGCCTGGCGCTTTCCACCCTGCTTTCGCTGCTGCCGCAGATCGGCGAACAGGCGGACTACTTGCGCTTCCTTCCGCCGGAAGCGAAGATCGGCCGCACCCGCTGGTGGACCGCGATGCTGATCGGCGGGCCCGGCTGGACCCTGTTCGGCGGCACCAAGCTGCTGCTGGGCTCCTACCTCGCCTGGTTCGTCACCAGCCGCCACCTCGTGGCGGACGATCCGTCCAGCCCCACTGCGATGTTCCATGCGATCTTCACGCAGATGACCGGCTGGCCCGCGCTCTCGCTGGTGCTGACGGGCCTGTTCGTGGTGGTGTGCCAGCTCAAGATCAACGTGACCAATGCCTATGCCGGCTCGATCGCGTGGTCCAACTTCTTCTCGCGCCTCACGCACAGCCACCCCGGCCGCATCGTCTGGATGGTGTTCAACGTGCTGCTGGCGCTGCTGCTGATGGAAATCGGCATCTTCACCGTGATCGAGCAGATCCTGATCCTTTACGCCACGGTAGCCGCCGCGTGGATCGGCGCGCTGGCGGCGGATCTCATGATCTCCAAGCCGCTGCGCCTCTCGCCGCGCGGGATCGAGTTCAAGCGCGCCCACCTGAACGACCTGAACCCGGTGGGCCTCGGCGCCATGGCCCTGTCGATCGCGGTGGCGACATGCGCGCATTTCGACCTGCTCGGCCCGCTGGCACAGGCGTTCGCGCCGGTGATCGGGCTGGCCGTGGCTTTCACCGCCGCACCGGTGATCGCGCTTGCCACGCAAGGCCGCTACTACATCGCCCGCCGCACCCGCTGGTCGCCCGGCCAGACCGACGCCACTTGCGTGATCTGCGAGAACCGCTTCGAGCTCAACGACATGGCGCACTGCCCCATGTATGCGGCGCCGATCTGTTCGCTTTGCTGCACCCTCGAAGCCCGCTGCCACGACCGCTGCAAGCGCGACAGCCGCGCGACACAGCAGCTTGCCCGCTGGCTGGAGCGGCTGGTCCCGCGCCGCGCGGCCCGCTTCGTGCATACGCCGGTGGGGCACTTCGTATTCGTGATGGCGGCGATCGTCTCGGTGATCGGGGTGATCGTCGGCACGCTTTCCTGGCAGATCGAGCTGACCTCGCCCAATGCCGCCGCCCGTTTCTCCTCGGTGCTGATCGGCCTGTTCCTGCTGCTTTCGCTGTGCGGCGGGGTGATCGCGTGGATCATCGTGCTGGTCCACCACTCGCGCCGCTCGGCGATGCAGGAAAGCGAACACCACGTGACCCTGCTGATGAACGAGATCGAGGCGCACAACCGCACCGAAAAGGAGCTCCAGGCCGCCAAGGAAGCGGCCGAGGCCGCGAATTCGGCAAAAAGCCGCTACCTCGTCAGCGTCAGCCACGAAATCCGCTCGCCGCTCAACTCCATCTACGGCTACTCGCAGCTCCTGGAGCGCGGGCATGACGTGACCCCGGTGGAAGCGGCCAAGGTGATCCGCCGCAGCTCAGAACACCTCACCAACCTCGTCGAGGGCCTGCTGGACATATCGCAGGTCGAAAGCGGCGTGCTGCGCATTTCCAGCGAGACGGTGCGCTTCCCCTCCTTCGTGGACCAGATCGCCAACATGTTCCGCCCGCAGGCGCAGGCCAAGGGGATCGCCTTCCATTTCGAGCGCCCCGAACGCCTGCCCGGCTTCGTGCGGACCGACCAGAAACGCCTGCGCCAGATCCTCATCAACCTGCTGTCCAACGCGATCAAGTTCACGCCGGCAGGCTCGGTTACGTTCCGCGTCCAGTACCGCAGCGAAATGGCGACGTTCGAGGTGGTCGACACCGGCATCGGCATCTCGCCCGAAGACCTCGCCAAGGTCTTCGAACCGTTCGAGCGCGGCGGCAATCCCGATGCCCAGCGCCAGAAGGGGGTGGGCCTTGGCCTTGCGATCACGCAGGCGCTGGTTCGCATCCTCGGAGGCGACCTTGCGGTGGTGAGCGAGCCGGGGCAGGGAACGCGCTTCACCGTCCGGCTGATGCTGGGTCAGGTCGCCGGGCCAAAGCAGGATGTCGAGGAAGTGGACCGGGTCGCCGGCTACGAGGGCGAACGCCGCAAGGTGCTGGTGATAGACGACGATCCCGCCCAGATCGGCATGGTCCGCAGCCTGCTGGAACCGCTGGACTTCACCGTGCTCGATGCATCGAACGGCACACGGGGCCATGCCCTCGCGCTGGCCGAGCGGCCCGACATCGTCCTGCTCGACATCTCGATGCCCGGCGAATCCGGCTGGGACATCTGCGCACGCCTGCGCGAAACGCTCGGCAAAGACGTGAAGATCGTGATGGTCTCGGCCAATGCCCACGAATTCAGCCGCGGCGGCGATGGACTGGCCAGCCACGACATGTTCCTCAAGAAGCCGGTCGAACTCGACGCCATGCTGGATGTCGTGGCGGAACAGCTCTCGATCCGCTGGATCGGCGAGAAGCCCGAAGCCATGCGCCCGCCCGCCATCGATCCGGGCATTGCGCCGCTGCCCGCCGCCGCCGCGCCGCTCCTGGCCGAGATCGAACAGAAGGCGCTGATCGGCCATGTTCGCGGGATCGAAGCCGCCATCCGCACGCTGGAACGCGAAGTTCCCGAAGCCGCCCCGCTCGTCGCGCAACTGGTGGATCACCTCGACCGCTTCGACATACAGATGCTCCTCAAGACCGCCAGAGCCCACACATGATGACCCGCAAGCCATGACCGCCCATACCGACACCGTGCTCGTCGTTGACGACACGCAGGAATCGCTCCGTTTCCTGACCGACACGCTGGAATCCTCCGGGATATCGGTGCTGGTGGCGACGAGCGGCGAGGCGGCGCTGCAACTGCTCGACCATGTCGTGCCCGACCTGGTGCTGATGGACGCGGTGATGCCCGGACTGGACGGCTTCGAGACCACCCGCGCGATCAAGGCGCTGCCGGCGCGCGCGCATGTGCCGGTGATCTTCATGACTGGGCTCACCGAAAGCGAGCACGTCGTCCACGCGCTCGATTCAGGCGGGGTCGATTACTTGCGCAAGCCCATCGTCGTGGACGAGCTGCTGGCGCGGGTGCGCGTCCACATGGCCAATGCGCGCATCGCGCACGGCAGCCATTTCGCGCTCGACGCCACCGGGCGCAGCCTCATCGCGGTGCAGGCCGAAGGCCGGATGGGCTGGTGCACCCCCACGGCCGAAAAGCTGCTCCAGACTTTCGCGCCCGACTGGTCGCGCCATGGCGGGGAACTGCCGCCGCTGCTGCTGCCCCCGTTCATGCGCCTGTTCCAGGACGGTGCGGCGCCGGGCACCACCACCAAGCTCGACCTCGAAGGCGGACGCTCGCTCGAAGCGGTGGTGGTCGGCCGCTCGCGCCCCGGCGAACTGCTGGTGCGCGTCAACCTGATCGACCCGCAGGCCGATATCACCTGTTTGCAGGAACACTTCCGCCTCACCCAGCGCGAGGCCGAAGTGCTGCTGTGGATCAGCTACGGCAAGCCCAACCGCGTCATCAGCGAAATCCTGGCGATCAGCCCGCGCACGGTGAACAAGCACCTCGAACAGGTCTTCGAGAAACTGGGCGTGGAAACCCGCGCCGCTGCCGCGGCTTTCGCGGTGCGGGTGATTTCGCAGTAATGGCGGCCCGCGCAGGTTAGGCCAACCTGCGCGGGCCGGTTTTCTTCAGGCCAGCCGGTCCCGCCACTCGTCAGGCGCATCGGGATAAGCCGCCAGGACCGGCCCCAGCGCGGAAACGAGATCGCCCAGCCACGGTTCGAAGCGCTTCCAGTGCTCCACCGCATCGGTGAAGATCGGCTGGCGAACCTGTTCCGAACTCGCGGTGCGGACCGCTCGCTCGGTCTGCCAGAAGGCAAGGCAGGCGTCCTCGAACGGCAAGCCGAGATGGCCGAGCAGCCGCGCCACCTCGCCCGGCGTATCGGCCACCATGCGCTCATAGATCACGCGGTGCACCGCCCCCGGCGCCGCCTGTTCGAATGCCGCCATCTGCGCCGTGTAGTCTCGGTAATAAGCGCCGATCCCGGCGAGATCGTACGTGAAGTCCTGCCCGCGCGCGAAATGCTGCTTCCAGCCGGAGAAGCAGCAGCCCAGCGGATGGCGCCGCGCATCCACGATCCGCGCATTCGGCAGAATCAGGCGGATCAGGCCAAGGTGCTGCCAGTTGTTGGGCATCTTGTCGATGAAGTGCGGCTTGCCGCTCTGCCGGTGCGCGCGGGTGCGCTCGATATACTCTTCTCCCAACCGCGTACGGTCGGCCGGGGAGAGCGAGGCCATCAGCGCGCCGTAGTCGGCGAATTCGCCTTCCTCGATCCGCGATTCGAGGCGCGCGGCGATCATCATCAGATCGGGGAGCTCCATCGTCCCCTCGACCATCGAATGACTGGCGAGAATCTGCTCCACCAGGGTCGATCCGGCGCGCGGCAGGCCCACCACGAAGATCGGATCGGCAGCAAGGCAGCCGCCTTCGCCGCGCCCCGCCAGAAACGGCGCGGTGAAGGTCGCCGCATGATCGCGGGCATGGCGATGCGCCTCCGCAGCGCCGAACGGCTCGCGCGCGGCGCGCAGGCGGTTGCCCGTCTCGTAGTGGCCGAAAGCCTCGGCATCGGCGCCCGCATCCTCCAGCGCCTTGCCGAGCGCGAAGTGCAGGTGCACCGCATCCTCGCCCTGCGCCTGTTCGCCTTCGAGACCGGCCAGCGCCGCGCGCATCGCTGCCAGGTCTTCGGCGCCGAGGCGCACGGTCTTGAGGTTGGCCAGGCTCCACCACGCCTCGCCCAGCGACGGCGCCAGCCGGCCCGCGCGGCGATAGGCGGCAATGGCATCGTCGCGCCGGCCGATCGTCTTGCAGACATGGCCGAGGTTCATCCAGATCCGCGGCTGGTCTTCGCGCCGTTCGAGCAGCGCTTCGTAGATCGCCTTGGCCCCATGCTGCTCCCCCGTCCGCACGAGGAACGAGGCCTTGAGCATGGCATGGGCAGGGCTGAGGGGATTGCGCGCGATCAGTTCGTCAGCCTGGGCAAGCGCTTCGGGAAGGCGGTTCGCCTGGCCTAACACGCGGGCCAGAAGGTCGCGCGCAGCCTCGAAACCCGGGGCCAGCGATATGGCCCGCTCCAGCAAGGCTACCGCATCATCCAGCCGCCCGATCCGCCATGCCAGTTCGCCCATCATGCGAATCGCGGCGGCGTTTTCGGGATCGCGGCGCAGGAAATCGTGCAACAGCTTCTGCGCCGCTTCGAAATGCCCTTCGCCCAGCGCCAGCGCGGCCTTGACCAGATCGGGGTCGCGCGTTGCCGCCCTGACCGCGGCAAGGTCCGCCTGGCCGGCCTCCGCCTCGCGCGTCCGCCCGGTTCCCTGATCGCGAAGCGCCGCCGCCAGTCCGCTCCATGCCGCGCAGAGATCGGGACGCAGGTCACCGGCACGGCGGAACGCGGCTTCGGCCTGAACCGGTTCGCCAAGTTCGCGGCATACCTGCCCCAGTTCCAGGAACACCAGCGCCGCGCGCGGCTGGGTCGCCGCAAGATCGCCGAGAATCGCCCTTGCCGCGCGCCCCTTCCCCATCCGCCGCAAGGCCCGCGCCTCCACCAGCCGCGCCTGCGGATGACCGGGCAGCGCGCGCAGGATTTCCAGCGCCTGGGCATGCGCGATGTCGGGCCTTTCGGCCAGCAATGCCGCCGCATGGAACAAGGCCGTTTCAAGCGTTCCGGTGGCCGGTACTTGGGCGGGAGCGACGGGGGAGTGAGCCATGAAACTCCTATGTGCAACTGCGAAACAGATCTAGGACATATGTTCAGGCTCGTCGAGTCCCGCAACGCGCAAACTGGAAAGTTCGCGCAGGAACCTGAAAGATAAGATCACATTTTAGCGCCTTGACAGCAGAAAAATGACTGTCACTATCCAATTTAGGACGGGTGTTCGGAATGCTGCGATTGCGAAGCATTCCCTTTTATCTCTGGTAATTCGGCGTCGGCGAAGTCTTGTCGGCGAACCCGGAAGGCGTTGCTTCCGGGACAGGAGGAGGTTGCCTTCGCCAGACCCAAAGGGCGCGAAGGCGGTGCACGGCGACCCGCCGGCAAGGCGGGAGCTTTCGGGCCGGGAGAGGGCACGAAACGACAATTTGGGGGTCCATGACATGCACTTGACTACGCGGCATCGTCGCGCCGGTGAACTATGCCTGCTGGCGACGACGATACTCACACCCTTCGCGCGTCCGGCCACGGCCATGGCGCAAGAGGCCGGCGCGCCTCAAGCCTCGGAACAAACCACGGCGCCGTCGTCGGGCCTCACCGATATCGTCGTCACCGCCACGCGCACCTCGGAAAGCGTCCAGCGCGTACCGATCAGCATGCAGGCGCTCGCGCCCGAAAAGCTCGACCAGCGGCAGGTCGCCAACTTCGCCGACTATGCCAATATCCTGCCTTCCGTCAGCTTCGCGACATTGGGCCCCGGCCGCAGCGAACCGTTCTTCCGCGGCATTTCGGTCTCGGGTGGGGCACTGCCGACAGTGGGCGTCTATCTCGATGAAATCCCGCTGACCACCGCAGGCCGCATGCCGGACCTGCACATCTACGATATCGAGCGCATCGAGGCGCTTTCCGGTCCGCAAGGCACGCTGTTCGGCGCCAGTTCGCTGGCCGGCACCCTGCGCATCATCACCCAGAAACCCAAGCTCGGCGAGTTCGAGGCCGGTTACGATGCGCAGATCAACAAGTACGGCGCAGGCGATCCGGGCGCGCAGCTCGAAGGTTTCATGAACCTGCCGGTGTCCGAAAACATCGCGATCCGCCTGATGGGCTACTACCGCCACGATGGCGGCTACATCGACAACACGCCCGGCTCCTACAATTTCAAGCTGGGCGACGACGATCCCGACACCAATTACCTCCTGACCAACGACGATCTGGTCAAGAAGAACTACAACCCCGTAACCGACTGGGGCGGCCGCGCCACCGTTTCGGTGGATCTGGGTGACGACTGGCTGATCATGCCGTCGATCACGTACCAGAACCTCAACGCCAAGGGCTCGTTCAACTACGATCCCGACGTCGGCGACCTCAAGGTCCACGATTATTCGGAAACCTACAACAAGGACAAGTGGTACCAGGCCGCGCTGACCATCCAGGGCCATCTGGGCGACTTCGACCTCGTATCGTCGACCGGCTACTTCAAGCGCCGGATCAAGAACGCCAACGACTACACCTACTACTCGGTCACTTACGACAACTTCGGGCCGGGCTACGAATCCTACCTTCAGTTCAAGGATGCCGACGGAAACTTCCAGAACCCGGCGCAGGCCTATTTCGGCAATCAGCGCCAGAGCAAGTTCACGCAGGAACTGCGGCTTTCCGTGCCGAAGTCCTGGCCCTTCACCCTGACTGCCGGCGCCTTCTACCAGTACCAGAAGCAGAAGACCGACAGCGATTACTACATCAGGGATCTGGGCTATCTCTCGACCTTGCCGATCAACGCCGGGTCCAGCCACGCGGTGAAGCGCGATGCCTTCTACCTCGTGGAAACCAACACGGTGTACAAGGACTTCGCCCTCTTCGCCGAAGGCACTTACGAGATCGTGCCCAATCTCAAGGTGACGGGCGGCATCCGCTACTTCGACACCAAGAACAGCAACTACGGCTTCGGCGGCGTCGAAGCCAGCGCCCGGTCCAGCCGCGCCTACAATACGCTTACCGGCGAACAGGGCTGCGACGTGCCGCTGCCCGACGAGCGGCTGACCTGCATCAACACCGACATCAAATATTCGGAAAAAGGCGAGACTCACAAGCTCAGCCTCGCCTGGCAGGCAACGCCGGACAAGATGCTCTACGCGACCTACTCCACCGGCTTCCGCCCCGGCGGCGGCAACCGCATCGCCCCGACCCAGCCCTACAAGGCCGATACCCTGACCAACTGGGAAATGGGCTTCAAGACCACCTGGGGCAACAACTTCCGCCTCAACGGCGCGGTCTACTACGAACAGTGGAAGGGCGTGCAGTACCTGGTCGTGCCGTTCGGCTTCCAGGGCGCGGGCCTTCGCCTCAATGCCGGCGATGCCCGGGTCTACGGCGTGGAAATGGACGCCGAATGGAAGATCGGCGATCTCATGCTGAGCGCCGCCGGCGCTTACAACGATGCCGCGCTGGCGGAGAATTTCTGCAAGATCACCCGCGATTCTCCCACCTCCGACTATTACCAGCTCGCCTCCTGCCCCGATGTCGGCCAGCAGGCCGCCGCCAAGGGCACCCGCCTGCCGCGCCAGCCCAAGTTCAAGACCAACGCCACCGCGCGCTACAGCTTCATGGTCTCGGATTTCGACGCGTTCGTGCAGGCCGCAGCCTTCTACCAGACCTCCAGCACCTCGGACCTCGACACGTACAACAACAGCCTGCTCGGCAACACCAAGGGGTTCGAGAGCTTCGATTTCTCGGCAGGCTTCAAGAAGGACAACTGGTCGGTGGAAGCCTTCATCCAGAACGCCTTCGACAAGCGTGGGGCACTGAGCAAGAACACCTTCTGCTCGATCGCCTACTGCTCGGACTCGTCGCGAACCTACCCGATCAAGCCGAGGTTCTTCGGGCTGAAGTTCGGCCAGCGGTTCTGACGGTCTCTCACCAACCCACCTTGTCGCCCGCCACGGTTCATCCGTGGCGGGCCTTTTTTTTGGGAAGAACGCGGGTCAGGGGAAGATGCGGCGATGCGCCAGACCGCTCTATGTGGCCTGCGCCAGTTCGAACAGCATTTCGGCCCCGCCTTCCTCACAGGCCAGCGCGGCAAAGCCGGTGACCTGGGCAACGGCGAAGCTGATGCCGTAAAGGTTGCGCCGATGCGGCACTCCGGGGATCGCCCGGGGGTAGCCCGAGGCGAGCAGCACCGGGCCATCCCCGCGCCGCGCCAGACCAAGCCGTGCGCGCGGGCAGTCCCAGTCCAGTTCCACGCCGATCACGCCCTGAAGCATTCCCGGCAGGCACGGCACGCCGCCGGCTTCGCGCGCGGCGATCACCGATGCTCCCGCAGCGCGGGCCTCGGCCACGGCGGCGGCGAACACCGGCTCATGCACGGGATTGGTCGAGCCGAGGCTGAGGTTGATGAGATCGACCCGCTGCGCAGCCGACCAGCGAATCGCGGCGACGAGCGCTGCGGCGCTGGTTTTCAAGCCCTCGCGAAAGACGCGTACCGGCAGGCACATGGCCTCGGGCGCCTTTTCGAGGATCGCGGCCGTGACGGCGGTGCCGTGGCCGAGACGGTCAAGCACGGCGTCCGGGCCGGTGTCGAGGCTGCCGTCGGCAAGCACGGCCACGCCCGGCGCGATACGGGCGGCGTCGATATGATCGTGCCCCGGATGGACCCCGCTGTCGATCACCGCGATGCGCACGCCCCTGCCGGTACGGCCAGGAAACAGCGGCGGCATCGCCCGGTCGGGATCGGGTGCGGTCATGCCGCCTCGCGCTGGTGCGTGCTCACCCGGCCCTCCGCGATCGTCACCACCACGTCCGCCATTTCGGCGAGCAGCGGCTTGTGCGTGATGGCGATGATCGTCGCTTCGGGCAAAGCCTCCCGCAGCAGCGCCGCGACCTGCCGCTCGGTCTCGCTGTCCAGCGCCGAAGTCGGCTCGTCGAGGATCAGCACGTCGGGCTTGCGCAGCAAGGCGCGGGCGATGGCCACGCGCTGGCGCTCTCCCGCCGAAAGGGCAAGGCCGCGCTCCCCGGTGCGGGTTTCGAGGCCCAGCGGCAGCCGCGCGACAAGCGCGTCGAGACCGGCCAGTCGCACCGCTTCCGCAATCTCGCCCGCGCTCGCCTGCGGCCGCGCGAAAGCGACATTGGCGGCGATGGTGTCGTTGAACATGGTGGGAGACTGGTCGACCAGGATCACCTCGCGCCGCAAGTCGGCCAGCGCCAGATCGCGCATGTCGTGCCCGTCCACGGTGACGCGGCCGGAATCGGGATCGAGATAGCGCACCATGAGGTCCGCCATGGTCGACTTGCCGACACCGCTCGGCCCGAGGATCGCGCAGAAGGCGCCGCGCGGGAAAGTCACGTCCACGCCCGCCAGCACCGGGCGGCCGGCATGGGCGAAGGAGACGTTCTCGAAGCGGATGCCCTCCCGCACGCGTGCCAGCGGCAGCGGGTCGGCGCGCTCGGTCACTTCGGGCGGCGTGTCGAACAGCTCGAAGATGCGCGCCAGCGAGACGCGCGCCGAACTGAGGCCGGAAACCAGCCCCATCATCACCTGGATCGGCGCGAAGAGGCGCATCTGGTACGTCATGAAGGCCACCAGCGTGCCGATCGTCATCGTGCCGTCGATGATCCGCGCGCCGCCGTAGATGATGACGGCCGATGTCGTCACCGTCAGCAGCGTGCCGGGCACCGCGCCGGTCATGAACGAGGCGACCTGCATCCGCAGCATGGCGCGCACGAAGGCGTTGTTGCGCGTGGCGAAGCGGCCGACCTCATGCTCGCCGGCGCCGAGCGAGGCGATCACGCGCATGCCCATTACCGTGTCCACCAGCAGGCTGCCCAGATCCGCTCCGCGCTCGCGCATGTCGCGGGTGAGATCGTTGAGGCGGCGCTGATAGTGGCGGAAGGTCAGGACGCAGGCCGGGATCAGTACCACGCTGACCAGGAACAGCTTCCAGTCCAGCCACAGCATGATAGCCACGCTGCCCGCCAGCATCAGCGCATTGCTCAGCACCGAAAGCATGGTGTCGGCGGTGACGCGCTGGATATCGCTGACATCGCTGTTGAGGCGCGACATCAGGTCGCCCAGCCGGAACGATCCGTAGAAGCGCGGCGACAGCGTCTGCAGATGGCGCAGCAGCGCGGCGCGGATATCGAACAGCATCGCCGCCGAAGTGCCGACATAGCGGTAGCTGGCAAGGATATTGAGCGCGAAACCCGCCATCGAAACCGCCACCATGACCGCCGCGATGGTCAGCAGCGCGCGCATGTCGCTCTTGAGCAGGGCCTGGTCGATCATCAGCTTGGAAAGATAGGGCTGCGCAAGGTTCATCGCCGTCGCCACGAGACTGATGACCAGCACGGTGAGCAAGGGCCGCCAGTATGGCGCCAGGAAGGGGCGCAAGCGGCGGTAGGTGCTCCAGTCCGCGATCTTGGGCGGCTCTGTTGGAATGGGGGCGTTCAGGTCACGGTCTCCCGGGGGACGAGGCGGAGGCCCCGCAATTCGTAGCGCGGCTCCGGCAGGCGGGAGAGCGCGGCGGTGCACCATTCGAAGCCTTCCGCCAACGCGGCGAGCTGGGCCTGCCACCAGGCCCCCTTCCCGCCCGTGGCGTAAAACTGCGCGCAGAGCTTGAGGTGGCGCCGCATCGCGGCCAGCAGCATGGAGTGATAATGCGTGGCAAGCGCCTGTGCATTCTCGCCCTCGGCCAGGGCCTGCACCACGGCGGCGGCAAGAACGGCCTCGCGCACGGCCTGCGCGGTGCCATCTCCGCAGATCGGGTCGAAGGCGATGGCCGCCGTACCGCAAGCGAGCCAGCCCGGGGCGGCAAGGCATTCCAGCATGCCGGGCGCGGTTTCGAAGCTGGCGCCGGACAGCCGCGACAGTTCGACCCGCGCACCCAGATGGCGGCTTTGCGGCAGCAGTTCGTCGGGCGATCCGCCGATGGCAAGCAGCCAGCCGGTCGTGTCGCTGACCGGGATCAGGAACAGCCACCCGGTATCGAGCGATTCCACCCGGCAGGCATCGCCGTCTTCCTCGCGCAGCAACCGCACTTGCGCCGCGCCGGATGGCCGCGAACCGAACCGGCGCATGTTTCCCGAGGGAAACGGCATGGCCGCGTGAATGGAAAAATCACTGCATCCATTTGATTTATTTATATTATATATCTCAAGACACTGATCCAGATCACCTTCGTCCAGCACGATCGCGCCGTGATCGAGCGTGGCGGGCTCCTGCCCGCCCCATGCCACTACGCGGCGCTGCACGCGGCGCTTGCCGGCCAGCAGTTCAGGATCGCCAAGACAGTCGCGCATCAGGGACAGCGCCGGATCGCTCAGCATCACCGCCGGGCCGGAAGGACGCGGCGCATCGTCCAGCGTCCAGTCCAGCCCTTGCGCGCCGAGCAGGCGCGCCGTGCAGCGCGCCGCGATCCCGCGCCCCCGGATCGCGGCCGTCATGCTGCGGCCCGGCTCATCACGGTGTGGTGAGGATGCCCGCCATGGTGATGTCGTTGCCAAGCGCCCAGTCCTGTTCATGCTTGAGCGTCGCCGCGTCGAAGACCGAAATCTCGAAGCCCGCGCCATAGATGTAGAGCTTCTTCCCATCGCGCGACATGCCGAAGTAATAGCGCGAACGGCAGGGAAACTCCGACTTTTCCAGTGCGGTGTTGGTGGTGAGGTCGAAGTGCCAGAACTCGCAGCGCTTGGCCCCCAGCTTGCCGGTTTCGGCCACGGTATAGCCCTGCTTGCCATCCGGCGTGACCTGCAGGCCCGACATCGAATCCGGCGCCGGACCGATCGGCGTGAACTTGAACTCGCGCGAGGTCAGGTCGAAGCGGGCGATGCCGAAGACCTTGTTGTGGATGTAGGGATCGGCGGCGTTGAACACCGAGACATAGGCATTGGGATCGTGCAGCGTTTCCAGCGTGCCGCCCATGCTGACATCGCGCATGCCAGGATCTTCCGGCTTGGCGAGGTCGATGCGGTCCGCCACCTTGAGCGTGGCGGTGTCGATCACCCGGATCTTCTTGTCGAAGACATAGAGCGTCTTGCCGTCAGGCGCGATGGCAAGGCGCGTGCGATAGCCCGGCCCTTCGTCTTCCTTGTCGATATCGACGGCGCGGGCGATCTTCTGGGTCTTGAGGTCGATCACCACGTATTGCGGCTTGCTGACGCGGTAGAGATCGATCTCCTTGTCGTAGTGCTGGGCCACCGTGTAGAACCAGCGCCCCGTGGGATCGGCCACGCCGCCGGTGAAACGATAGCGCGTGGTCGGCGTGTTGAGGCTGAACTTGTTCACCACCTTGCGCGAGGCGGCATCCAGAACCTCGATCCCCGATGTCGTCAGCGTGGTGACGTAGATCTTCGAACGATCCGCCGAAAGCTGGATGTTGTCCGGCAGCCCGGTTTCCAGCGTGACCTTCTGGACGACCTTGCCGCTGGCATCGTCAACGAACTGGATCTGGTCGGGATAGCCGCCCAGCACGATGGTGCCGGCCTGCGAAGGTATTGCGGCGAATGCGAGAGCCGAGGCAAGCCCGGCAAGGCCGAGGCGAAGGGTCTTCATGCGGGCGTTCCCAGAATATGAGCGACGGGCCGGGTGAGGGGGAGGCGCGCAGTTCATGGGAACACCAGGTCGAGATTGCGCCAGTCCTTGGTCGCCACGGCGCAGTTGCTGGCCCAGTCCGGCGAATAGTTGACGTGATCGGGCACCTGCACCGGCCAGAAGCAGGTGACATAGCAATCGTAGATGTCGCGCTCCACAGGCTGGCACAGGCCCGCCGTGCCGCCTCCGGCATCGACTTCCCAGCCGGGCGAGAACGACAGCGTGCAGCCCATCGGCACGTGCGGGCGCGGCGCCTGCTGAAGAGCCACCACGTCTTCCTCGGTGGAGGCTTCGAGTGCCGGGGCCACCATGTCGTCGATCCGCTGCGCCTTGCGGTTGATCGGCTTCAAGTGCTTCATGACAGGGCCTTTCGTGCCGCGAAAAGTTCCAGGAATTCAGGGTTTCGCGCGGCGACCGCGCCGTAGATCTTCAGGCAGCGATCGGTCCATTCGCGGATCCAGTCGCAATAGTGCAGGTTGGCGTGGCCGGTATCGCCGTAGCGCACGAAAGCCTCGTGATGGCAGCCACCCGCACAGAGCGGACGCGCCCAGCAACTCTGGCATTCGTACTTCGCGCCGACATGTCCGCGCGACAGGAAGTCCTCGCGCTTCTCGCTGTCGATGCCGCTGGAAATGTGGCCCAGCGTGTGGGTATCGGCATCGGTGAAGCGGTGGCAGGGAGACAGGTCGCCCGAAGGGCTGACGCCCAGCAGGCCGATCCCGGCACCGCAGGGGTGCGACTTGTTGACGCCCTGGATCAGTTCGCCGATCGTTTCCGAGACATTCGAAAAGCCGTGCATCTGCCCGCGCAGGGCATGTTCCAGCCATTCGTCCGCCAGGGCGTGGAAGCCCGCCAGCACCGTGCCCATGCCGCCGTCGTCAAGACCGTAGGCCTGATCGCCGGAATTGGTGACCGGCGCGAAGCCGACCTCGTGGAAGCCGATATCGTCCTTCAGGTGGCGGAAGATGCGGATCACGTCGGTGACACCTTCGGTCAGCGTCACGCGCGCGGTGATCGCGCGGGTCTTGTGCGTGGCGATCAGCTTGCGCAGGCGCGGCTCCATCACCGCGTAGCTGCCCTTGCCGTTCTTGTAGACGCGGTGGCGATCCTGCAATTCGGGCGGACCGTCCATTGAAACGGTGACGCCGACCTGCTGGTCCGACAGGAACTGGATGATCTCATCCGTCAGCAGGGTGGCATTGGTGGTCAGGCTATAGGTGATCGCCCTGCCCTGCGCCGCGGCGCGCTCGTTGGCGTAGAGCACCACGTCGCGCAGCAGCTTGAAGTTCATCAGCGTCTCGCCGCCGAAGAAGGTGATGTGCACGGCCTTGCGACTGCCGGATTCCGCCAGCAGGAAATCGACCGACGACCTGGCCGTATCCAGCGTCATGAACTTCGGCTTGCCCGCAGGCGTGGCGATCTTGTCCGCGCCGAATTCGTAGCAGTAGGTGCAGGCGAGGTTGCACTGGTTGGTAACGTTGAGCACCAGCGCCTGAAGCGGAAAATCGGCCGGCGGGCTGGTGGGCACCGGCGCTTCAGCGGGAGCGATCCGGTCGGAGACGATCCCGCGCACATAGAGCAGTTCGCGGATCAGATCCTCCGCATCGGCCGCCGAATGGCCATGCGCGGTCAGCGCGGAAACCAGCTCTGCGTGCGGCAGTTCCTCGCGGCGCAACCGGGCGATCACCGCCCGCGCGCCTTCGTCCAGCGCGAAGATCGCGCCCGCGCCGACGAGATAGGCGAAGCCCTGCCCTTCGGCCTCGAACTCGTGCAGTTCGCCGATGCTGTAGCGTCCGGCCTTCAGCGATGTCATCGTGTTCATTGCGAGACCTCCGGCTGGTCCCAGCGCTTGTACGCGGGGACGGTGGTGACGAGATAGGCGCGCGCGGCGAGCGGCTTGCCGAACTTGTCCTTTTCGGACCGGGCGGTGGCGACCACCCAGACTTCGCCGTAATTGTTGCGCATGAAGCGGCGGGCCGGATTGGGCCCTTCCTCGCCGGGGGTGAAGAACCCGGCATTGTCGATCTTGCCGACGTAGCTGACATCGTCGTCGTAAGTGACGGTGCGGAACTCATCGAGCTTCCAGTCGGCATCGACGGTGCGGACCACGAAGTCGTCCGCCGTGCCCGGCTTGCCGTCGGCACCGGAAGACCAGCCTTGCGCCGCGAACTGCTCGTAGCCCTTGCCGTACTTGATGCCGCCAAGATGGGAGAGCGAGGTTTCCGGCGTGACCTTCAGGTAATCGATCGTCCTGTAGACCGGCAGCGCCTTCTGGAGCACCGCGCCGCGCAGCGAAACGTCGCGCAGCCCCGGCATCGCATCGGCATCGGCATCCACTGTCACCACCAGTTCGTTCGGGCTTGCCGAGGCGACCTTGCGCACCGTCACGCCGGCACCGAAATCGACTTCACCCGGGGTGAGGCCCGAAGGCAGGTCGGCACCGTACAGGTGCACTTCTGCCCCCTTTGTACCCGTCTTGAGTGCCTCTGGAGCCGCAGCGGCAAGCACCGGTGCGCCCAGGGCGCGGGTCAGTTTCACGTCGAGCCCGAACTCGTGATATTCGCCCCAGTACCAGCGCCCTTCGGCGAAAGTCTGGTCGGGAGAGAACCACATCGTCTCGCGCAGGGTGCCGGTCATGTCGTCCGGCCGCGCCAGAGCGGCGGAACCGCCGGTGGAGGTACCGCGCCACGAAAAGCCGGTATAGGCCAGCGCCGAACCCTTGCGGGTGAAGGTCTTCCCGGTATCGAGCGAGCGCAGGGTCGTGACGGTGGTGAACTCGTTCGAGCCGGGCTTGGGCTGGATCGTCATTTCGCCCACGAAGCGGCCCTGCCCGCGCAGAGAGGCGCTGACCGCCCATTTGCCGCCCAGCATCGGGGTGCGGATACGCGGCTGCCAGGCCGCCCATTCCGGCGTATGCAGCGGCGCCGCCTTGGCGAGATATTCCAGCGCGATCTTCGCGACTTTTTCGGGCTTCTTGCCGTCTTCGCCATCATCGTCCCCGGCATGGGCCGGGTCGGGCCGCTCGTAAGCCATCTGCGCGGTTGGATAGAGCGACATGTGCATGTTCTGCAGCAGCGCCCATTCGCGCTTGCTGCGGCGGGAGGACATCGGCTGCGCAAAGGCATGGCAGCTTGCACAGGCCTGCCGCACCGCCTCGTTGGGGATGTTCGTCTCGTCAAGGATGCGGCGTTCGGCGAGGTACATGACCGAGCGGGCTTCCTCGGGCGCGAGGCCGTGCTGGGTGGAGAGATACTTCACCACCTGCCGCGCCTCTTCAGGCTCGATCGACAGGCCGTTGAGCTTGACCATGCGCTTGATGGCCTGAGACCAGCCCTCTGGCGTCGCGCGGATCCAGGAAATGCGCGAGAGATTGCCCTTGGCGTCCGGCGTGTGGCAGGTGCCGCACTTCTCCATGGTGAGCTGGTCGGTGACGGGAATGCCCGCCTCGCGTTCCACCCAGTCCGCCGGATCCTTGTCCGCCTCGACCTCGCCGCCGACCTGGGCGCCGACCATCATCGGCACGGTGCAGGCCCCCGCGAGCAACATCACCGCAAACGGAATGCGCCGCGCGCCGAGACCGCGCCACGCCGCCGATGCGCGGCGGGATAAGCTTTCCTGCGTGACATGCGGCGTCATGGGCCGCACGGAATTTCTATCGCTGGGACCAGCCCGGCCGCCATGGATACGCGACGCGCTCATCTCTCGTCAGCCCCCTGTTGTTTGGGGAAATGCCCGATTCCCCTTATCTGTCGGAAGAAAACTGGACGACCTTCAAATTTTGGTCAAGCGTCAATTTTGTGCAGTTGCAAAATCATCCGGCACCCCTGTTAGGATCGGCGCCGGGGCTGCGGGAATACGTCATTTACCCCGCCCGTCAGCCGAACGAGACAGCGAGTGCGAGGTCATTCTGCGGCTCGTCATGCTGTACCGCATCATCGCGCGAAGGCCTCGCCCGGAACCCCGCGATCCCCAGCGCGAGGCAACCGGCGACAATGGCGAGGGCCGCCATGACCGGCAATCCGAGCGCGCCCATAAGCCATGTGGCGATGCCTCCCAGGACCGGACCCGCGATCATGCCGAGGCTGTGCGTGCAGGTAACGAAGCGGCGGAACAGCCGGTCCTCGCTCGCCCCCGAAGCGAGGCCGGACGTACGCACGATGATTGCGGTGGAGCCGAGATTGAACAGCACGATCGCCAGCACGAAGGCCATGTCTCCGCCGCGAGCGCCGGCGATCGGCGCCAGCAGCATCGCCCCCGCCACAAGGCCGCTGACAACGGGCGGAACTACCGGCTTCTCGCGCATGACGGCGAGTGCCGTCGCCGCGCCCGCGATGGAGCCCATTGCCACGGCCCGCCCCACCACGTCCTCGCTGATCCGCCACTCGATCGCCAATGCGCCGGCAAAGGACCAGACCATCATCGTCGCGCAAATGAATGCGAGCGCCGACGCCGCGTAGAGCCAGCCCTGCATTCCAACGGGTTGACGCTCCTCACCCGCCGGTGCGGCAGGGCATCTGGCCGGGGAAGAGCCGGGTACCGCCGCCCCGCCCAGTGCCGCCGGGAACAGCAGAAACGCCGCAAGCACCGCGAGCGGCGCGAGGCAAAGTGTCATCAGCGCCATCCTCGGCCCGAGCATGTCAGACACTATTGGGAGAAGCACCGCCACGACGGTGGAAATGACAAGCTGCACCAGGAACACCGCGCCATAGGCGCCTGAGGGACGGTTCTGCGCGGCACTTGCCATGGCATGCGTGTAAAGGAGGCCCATTGCCATGCCGTAGCCCGCGCGGATCGCCATGAGCGGCATGGCCGCGCCGACGTTTACGGTAGCCAGACCCGCAACGAATGCCCCAAGCGCGGCGAGCACGAAGAGGCGGCCCGGCATATCGCGCCCGAACACCCATGCCGTTACCGAGCCGAGCGCCATGCCGCCCTGCGTCGCGCCGACGATCCAGCCATGCGATTGCGGCGGCACATGATGGGCCGCGGTCAACAGGGTGAGAAAGACCGGGTCGATACCCGGCTGAAGCAGAGCCAGCGACGCAACGGCGACGGCAGGCAGGACGAGACGATCACGAAAGCTGTGCGAACCCATGATAACCCCCTGTACCATGGCACGATTGTCCGTGCCTTGGCCCCTCAGGTTACCTTTCCGCCCCGCGCTTCCCGATCGCGTCCGAGTCGATCACGTCAGGGCGCTTGTCAGGCTGGCAATTTCACCGGGTTTCACATTTTTGACAAGGTGCACGAACCATTCGAGCGAGATCGCGGTGATTGCGGGCATCCGGGCCTTCCACGGCTTGTCGAAGCCGAGGAACGGCGTGGTGCCTTCCATCGAAGCGCTTATGAACAGCGCCAGGGTGCGAACCTCATCCTCGCTCAGGTTCGGATTGAGCGGACGGATATGCTCGCTCAGAACGTCGTGGACCTTGCCATAGAATGCGTGGATCCGCTCGGCGATGAAGTCATTGTGATTGGCCAGGGCCCAGAGCTCGGTGAACAGGCGCGTGGTGCGCTTGGTCGAAATGTCGTCTAGACACATGGTGATGACCAGTCGCAGACGATCTTCGTCCGGGATTTCGGCCTGACGGACGTTCACTTCCAGCTTGGCATCGTAATGCGCCATGATGTCGTCCAGCAGGACCTGAACCAGCATTTCCTTGCGCGGGAAATGATAGCTGACGTTGCCCACCCGCAATCCGCAGGCGGCGGCGACGCGGCGGATCGTGAAAGCCGTTGCCCCCTCTTCGATCAGGACGCTGAGCGCCGCCTTGAGAATCGCGTCTACCGTCTCGGTGCCGCGTGCATAGACGCCGGGACGGGAGACGGAATCACTGTCGATCTGGGCCACGGACTACCTCTTGAATCACAATCGAGGCCGCAGCCAGGGCACTGGCGGCAGCACGAACGACGCAGTTGCAAGGACACCGCATCGGCCGGCCCCACGCTGATGAGACGGGGCGTTGCCGAGGCCTTGCGCCATGAACGCCCGCATGGGGTAAATGACGCATACACGAAGGCAGCGACGACCGATAGGCACTCAGGTTTTTTCCATATCGGCCATCGATTTGGCCGCTTGACGAATACTGGATAATCGTCAAGTATTGAAATCTCTCCCACCATGACGGGAATGATCCGCTCCATGAAAAGAATGCTCGCCGCGTCGCTCGTTCCGGCGCTTGTCCTCGCCGCGCCCGCACTGTCGGCAGGGCCGCAGGTCTACGGCGCACGCTGCGCGATGTGCCACAAGGCCGATGGGGCCGGCGCTCCAGGCCAGTTTCCGCGCCTCAACGGCCGCGCCGCGCAGATCGCCGGATCGCCGGCGGGCCGTGCCTATCTCGTCAAGGCCGTGCTGTTCGGCGTGACCGGCCCGATCACCGTGGACGGCCGGAAGATCGGCGGAATGATGCCGGCGATGAGCATGATGAAGGACCAGGATGTGGCAGACGTGCTCAACCACCTCGTGTCGCTGGGCAAGGGCGGCAAGCCGGTGAAACCGTTCACGCCAGCCGAGGTCAAGGCCGTGCGCGATGGGGGCAAGGTGCCGCCTGCGGCTGTCGGCAAGGAACATGTGGACCTCGCCGCCAGGGGCGTGATTCCCTGAACCCGAAAAGCGGCGTCCGGCTCGCAGCGCTGGCACGGCGGCACTGTCGAAATCTGTGCCGCCCGTCTGGTCTGTCCCGCGCGGAGCGATTAGGCACAGTGGCGATGTCCAGAATCTCCATGCTGATCGCCGCCCTGTGTGCCACAGTCCCCGTCGCTTCCATCCCCGCCGAGGCCGCTTCCGTGACCCAAAAATCTTCAGGGCAGCCCCCGGCTCCGGCCGCTCCGCAACTCGATTTCGAGCGCGTCTTCGCCAGCCCCTCGCTTGACGGCCCGCAGCCGCGCGAGGTGAAGATCTCGCCCGACGGACGATATCTCACCCTGCTGCGCAACCGCACCGAGGACCGCCAGCGCTACGACCTTTGGGGCTACGACCGCGAAAGCGGCGAATGGCGGATGCTGGTGGATTCGCTCAAGCTCGGCTCCAACCGCGCGCTTTCCGAAGCGGAGAAGATGCAGCGCGAACGCAAGCGCGTGGGAGACCTCAAGGGCATCGTCGCCTATGGCTGGAGTGATGACGGCCGCTCGATCATCGTCCCGCTGGACGGCGATCTCTATCTTGCCGGGCTGGACGGTTCGGTGCGGCGCCTCACCGATTCCCCCGAAGACGAACTGAATTCCGCGCTCAGCCCCGGCGGCAAGTACCTTTCCTTCGTGCGGGACCAGCGGCTCTGGGTCGGTTCGCTCGAACAGGGCGCGCAGAAGCCCGTCACGCCGGAAGAAGGCGCAAAGACCGTCCACTGGGGCGAGGCGGAATTCGTCGCCCAGGAAGAGATGGACCGCATGGCGGGTTACTGGTGGTCGCCCGACGACAGCCGTATCGCCGTGGAACGCTACGACGAAGCGCCGGTCAAGATCGTAACCCGCGCCGCGATCGGCGCCGAGGGCACCCGCACGTACGAGCAGCGCTACCCGGCGGCCGGAACACCCAACGTGCTCGTCTCGCTCTTCGTGATGAAGCCCGACGGCAGCGGCAAGGTGCAGGTCGATCTCGGCAAGGAAACCGACATCTACGTTGCCCGCGTCAACTGGGCGCGTGACGGCAAGACGCTTTATGTCCAGCGGCAGGACCGCGCGCAGAGCCGGATCGACATGCTCGCGGTCGATCCCGATACCGGCAAGAGCCGCGTGCTCTTCACCGAAACGGCGGCACCGGAAAGCTGGATCAACCTGTCGAGCAATTACCGCTTCCTCAAGGACGGCAGCCTCGTCTGGTGGTCGGAGCGGGACGGTTACGGCCACCTCTACCACTTCGCCGGCGGCAAATGGCGCCAGTTGACCTCCGGACACTGGGCCGTGACCCGGCTCGTATCGGTCGATGAAGACCGCGGGCGCATCCTCTTCACCGGCACGAAGGACGACGTGCTGGCCCCGCAGCTCTACGCCATCGACCTTGCCAAGCCGGGCGCGCCGATGCGGCTGACGGAGAAAGGCTGGTTCAACGCCGCCGTTGCCAACAAGGACGGACGCACGCTGGTCGTCACCCGCTCCTCGCCCACCCAGCCTTCGCAAAGCTATGTGGCCGACGCCGATGGCAAGCGGCTCGCCTGGGTGGAGGAAAACCGGCTGGACGGCGCGCATCCCTATGCGCCCTATCTTGCCGCGCACCGCACGCCCACCTTCGGCACAATCAAGGCCGAGGACGGCAGCGACCTGCACTGGCTGATGATCACGCCCAAGATGGAGCCCGGCAAGCGCTACCCGGTGTTCTTCGAACACTACGGCGGCCCGCATAGCCAGCAGGTTGCGCGCCAGTGGCTGGGCGCCCTTCCGCAGGCCATCGTCGACAAGGGCTACATCTATTTCCGCATCGACAATCGCGGCAGCCCCAATCGCGGCGTGGCGTTCGAAAGCCAGATTCGCCACAAGATGGGCACCGTGGAAGTGGCTGACCAGCGTTCGGGAGCGGCGTATCTCAAGTCCCTGGACTTCGTCGACCCGAAGAAGATCGCGACCTATGGCTGGTCCTACGGCGGCTACATGACGTTGAAGATGCTTCAGGCCGATCACGGCCTTTACGCGGCAGGCATCTCCGGCGCCCCGGTCACGAAGTGGGAGCTTTACGACACCCATTACACCGAACGGTACATGGGCGACCCGCGTCTTGTGCCGGAAGCCTACAAGGCCTCCGACGCGATCGAGAACGCGGCGAAGATCAGCGATCCGCTGCTGCTGATCCACGGCATGTCGGACGACAACGTGGTGTTCGAAAACAGCACCGTGCTCATCTCCCGGCTGCAGGCCGAAGCGGTGCCGTTCGAGATGATGCTCTATCCCGGCTATACCCATGCGGTGAAGGGGCCGAAGATCAGCAAGCACGTCTGGGAAACGATCTTCGCGTTTCTCGGCCGCCACGGCGTGACTGCGCCGCAGTAATCGCCGGAACCGTCAAAGTCGGGCGGGGCAGGAAACGTGCCCCGCCTTGCCGTCAGGAACCCTGCAGCAGGCGATAAGCCCCGCCCATGAGCTGCGTCACCTCGTCGCGGCTCAGCACATATTGCGGTTCGTAGCTCAGGCCGACCTGCCGCGAACGGCGCCAGTGATCCACGTAAAGCCCCTTGTCCTGTCCGAACACCGAATGGACATGGCGGGCGAGTTCGGGCGGGCAATCGCTGGAGTTGGCTGCTCGGAAGATCGCGATATCGGCGATGTAGGGTCCGACCATCACCCACAAGTGTCCGTTCCACTGTGGCTCATCGTCGCCGAAAACGGCGGGTCCGTCAAACGGCAGGCGATCCCCGTAGACGGGCTTGCCATCCACCGCGAGGGTTCCCGCAACGACATGGACCGGCGCGGCCAGATGGCGATCGAGCTGCACCGCGAAGGCAGCGGTAAGATAAGCGGCATTGCCGCCAGGCGTCTTGGGGAAGACCTTCAGGAGTTCGACCGCCGTGCCCGCAAGCTTCATCCGATCGGCATCGCCCAGTTCGTAGGCCTTGAACGCCTTCGCTTCCGGCCAGCCATGGCGCGCCGCCACGAGAGTGCCGAGTTGCATGAGGTCTTTTGCTGCTGCCATTACGATTCCCAGGTGGTACGCTCACCGCGAACGCCGGGGCGGGCCCATAGACCAGCAGGCGCGGCGCGCCAAGCCGCACGGCCATCCGGGTTTACCCGGCCTTCATCGCCCTGCCGATCCCGCTACCCCGCCGGCGATGCCGCCGGCACGCCAATCGACGGCCACGGCGCTTTGCGTCATGTTCGGGAAACGGCTGGGCAAAGAACAGAAAGCCGGCTGCAAAACGGGGGAGAACAGGGATGCTCGACGCGGCGACGATCATCGGCGAGGCAGAGGCGAAGGTCGGCATTGCCGATACCGATCCCGGCGCCCGCCAGAATCTCGAACACCTGCTGGCTTCTCTGCGGGAAAGCTTTCCGATGTCGGCCGAAGGCGAAGCGGGAACGCGCGCCATGTTGACGATGGATGCGGTGAACCGCCTCGAAAGCCTCAAATGGCTGCGCGACCAGCCGGAAATCGGCGAGGAGCGGATCGAGGCTCCGGTCTTCCTGATGGGCCTGCCGCGCTCTGGCACAACCTATTTCCAGTACCTGTTCGACCGGGACCCCCGCTTCCGCCTGATCCGCACCTGGGAATCGACCCTGCCCTCGCCGCCGCCGGGCTTCGACCCCGCCTCGATCGCACCGCGCCGCGCGGCCTGGACGGAAATGCAGAAGCGCCGCGGCCATTTCGAAGGCTTCGAGGCGCTGCACCTCTATGACGAGGATGGGTCCGACGAATGCCACGCCTTCCTCGAACAGAGCTGGGGCGCGGCGGGATTGCACAACCTCTACCGCGTACCCGCCTATTTCGAATGGCTGACGCAGGGGCTCGACCTGGAAGCCAGTTACCGCATCCACAAGCGGCAGCTCCAGTGCCTGCAGTGGCGCGGTCCGCGAAAGCCCTGGGCGCTCAAGTACCCCAACCACGTCCTTGCCATGGATGCGATCCTCGCCGTCCATCCCGACGCGCGCATGGTCATGACCCATCGCGATCCGGCCCAGGTCGTGGCCTCGATCGCCAAGATGACGTGGAACCTGCGCTCGTCCCGCGCCGCCAGTCCGGTAGACAGGCACGAAGTGGGCAGGGATATGCGCGCCTTCATCCGCCGGCATGTCGACCGCATCCTGGAATTCGACAGGGGGCCACAGGGCGGCCGGGTTGTCCACGTGGACTATTACGCGCTCGTCGCAAGTCCCGTGGGAGAACTGCGACGCATCCATGCGGGTATCGGCATCGACACGCCGGAAAGCGTATCGCGCGCCGTGGCGGACTGGCATGAGGCCAACCCGAGGCATGCGCGCGGCCGCAACGACTATTCGCTGGAGCAATACGGGCTCGACGCGGATGACCTGCGCGCAGAGTTCGCCGACTACATCGGCCGCTTCGCCATCCCCTCCGAAGCCGAAGGCACTGCCCGCGCCGGAGCGACCGCATGAGCGCTGGCTGGGAAACGCTGAACGCCGCCATCGGCGATGCCCGGGGCCTCGTTGCCGCCACCGCACCCGACCCGGACACCGCCGCCGAAGGGCAGGCCTACGTCAACCGGATGGTGGCCGCCGCACTGGGCGGCGGGCTGCTGGGCCATCACTTCCGCGCAGGCGGCCTGACACGCGCCCTTCCCGTCCACGGCGGCCCCAACCCCGATTACCTGCTGTATCATGCGGCGATCGATCCTGCAGGGCGCTACCGCCTTTCCGGCATACTGAATGGCTCGGAACGCGTCTCCGTGAGCCTGTTTGCACTGGGCCGCAACGGTGCGCCGCTTCTCGTCGGTCATGCCGCGTTCGACCCTGCGACCTGCCCGGACGGCACGTTTGCGATCGACCTTGCACCCGATGCCGCGGGTCCGCACGGGCTGGCGATACCGCCAGAGGCGCGCATCGTGATGTGCCGTATCCTCCACCGCGACACGTCCCTGCCCGCCGCCCTCGAGCTCGCCAGCGACAATCCCGCCCCGGCGCCCGCCCTTGCTCCCGGAAATGGTGACGAGGCCCTCGTCCGCGCGGCGGGGATGCTGCGCGCGAACCTTGCCGAATACCTGCAATGGACAGCCGCTGCGCTGGAACTGCAAAACCGGCTGGACACCGCGCCGCGCGAACTGGCCGAGACGGTCCAGGGGGACGGCGATACCCGCTATTTCCTGGGCGGCTTCGACCTTGCGGAACATGAATGGCTGGAAGTGACGATGCCGCCGGGCCTCAGGGGCTACTGGTCGCTTCACGTCTACAGCTATTGGTACGAGCACCTCCAGCGACCCGGCGTTCATGACCGCAATGCCGTGGTCGATCCTGACGGCCGGGTGCGCATTGCGGTTGGCCCGGGATGGCCCGCCGATGCCCGCAACCGGATTGACACCGCCGGGCGGCGGAAGGGCGCCTTCATCTGCCGGATCGTCGGCAAGGACCAGCCTCAGGCTTGCCCGCAGACCGGGCTGCATCGCAAGCCGAAGATCAGAAACCGGTCGGCGCCCTAAGTCGCCGCCGGGCTACTGCTCCGAAGCCGCTTCGGCGATCAGGTAGGAGCCGACAAGTCCGGGGGCCTCCGGCGAACGAGGCGGGAGGAGCGCCTCGTTCGCCTTCGCCGCGTCCCACTGGACGCAGTACCCGTTCAAACGCCGCAAGGTGGCGGCGCGAACGCGTTCGAGCAGGAAAGGCCGGTTCATCACTCCGCCGCCGAGCACGATCCGCTGCGGGGCAACGGTGAGAATCAGCGTGACGCAAAGCTGGCCGAGATAATCGGCCTGCGCATCCCAGGCGGGGTGGTCTTCCGGCAGATGGCTGGCGGAAGCACCCCAGGCCGCCTGCAATGCCGGGCCGCTGGCCATGCCTTCCAGACAGTCGCCATGATAGGGGCAGATTCCGGCGAAATCGGCATGAGCGGGATGTCGCGCTACCGCGATATGGCCGCACTCCGGATGCCCCAGGCCGCGCATCGTGCGCCCCTGCACCACGATCCCAGCGCCGATTCCGGTTCCCACCGTGACATAGGCCAGGTTGTCCACCCCGTGCAGGCGCATTTCGGCGAAGGCAGCCGCATTGACATCGGTATCGATGCCGACCGGCACTCCGAAACGGGCGCGCAGGCGGGCCGGCATGTCCGTGCCTTCCCAGCCCGGCTTGGGCGTGGCGAGTATGCGGCCGTGTCCCGGCGAAGCCGGATCGAGATCGAGCGGGCCGAACGAACCGATGCCGATCGCCGCGATCGGCCCGAATTCGGCAATCGCTGCGTCAAGGAAGGCTTCCACGCGAGACAGCGTTTCAGCGGGATCGGTGGTCGGGATCACTTCGGTGCGCAGCGATCCCTTGCTGCTGCCGATACCGCAGACGAATTTGGTTCCTCCGGCCTCGATGGCGGCGAAAAGCATTCTCGGGTCTCCAGTCACTGAACAATGGTCGCTTGCGCGGGCCTGGCGCTTTCGCTCTCGCCGGCGCCATCCGCAAGTGGCTGGAGACGGAACGAGAAGCGGCGCGGCTCCACGGGTACGCGATATTGCGGCAGTGGGCGACCCACCGCGTTCCAGGTCGTATCTCCGCCCACGCCGGACTGGATCGCATCGACCATCAACGAACCGTTTTCCTGCGGAACGATGTCAGTGCTCCTGCGCGTGCCCGGTTCCCGGCGCGCTAGGTCCGAATAGGGGAAGGCCAGCGCGTTCATCGTCAGCGGCCGATCCCCGGCGATGCGCAGGGCCGGTCCCTGCTCGGGGGAGAGCAGCATCCAGCGCACATCGGTTTTCGTGCCGGTTTCCTGCGGGCGCTGGTAATCATGGTTCTGATCGGCAATCGCCCCGCGCCAGAGCGCGATCATCGCGCTGGTCTTCCGATCGGCATAGCTTTCGTGCGGCCCCCGGCCATACCATTCCACCGTCTTGAACCCGCCGACGGTGGTAAAGGCGAAGCCGATGCGCAGCGGATCGGGCAGGTCTTTCGCCAGCGGCGTGAATGCGCCTTCCACCTCGACGCTGCCGTCCCCTGCCATGCGGTAATGCGTCTCGAAACGGACGGCATCGGCCTTGCTCCCGCCATCCGCGAAGGCATAGCGCACGGTCACTTCCGCGCCGGAGGCGGTCTTTACGGCGCTGATCGCGGCGACCTTGCGCGCCGCCTCGATCGCTTCCCAGCGCGCGTCTGCGCCCTTGGGCCGCGTGCCGATGTCGTTGTCCGTCAGCGCCCGGGTGAAGCTGGGTGCGCCGCCCGTCAGCAGGGCCCTGCCCTTCACGGCATAGCCGGAAACGAGACCGGTTTTGCGGTCCACCGTCAGCGTCGCGCCGCCGGCGGAGAGGCGGAAGCTGCCCGCATCCTGCACCAGTGCAACCTTGACCGGTCGCGCCACGTCCTGCGGCGGACTCGAACCGAGCGAGAACTGCTCCCAGCCGACCACTTGACCGGCCTTGACCAGCGGCACCGCCCCATCCTTCGCGGTGGCGCGCAAGGTCAGCATGTATTCCGAACCCGGTTTGCGCGCGAAAGCGGGGAGCGGCACCGAGAAGGCTTCCTTGCTGCGTGCCGGCGTGGCAAGCGCAGCAAGCGCGCCGCGGGCAATGGCCACGCCGTCCTCGTCGAGCTCCCAATCGAAGTCGAAGCCCGAAAGATCGCGGAAATCGTGGCGGTTGAGCACCTCGATCCGCCCTGCCCCGGCATCCAGCACAGCGAACTGGATCGGCGAATAGACCTTCTGCACTTCGAAAAGCTGCGGGTTCGGCGTGCGGTCCGACTGGTTGAGCCCATCGCCGAACTCGATCTCGCCGCGCGGATTGGGGCCGAACGAACTTCCGTCTCCCCAGTAGCGGCGGCCATCGGCAGCGTAGCGGTAGATCGACTGGTCCACCCAGTCCCAGATGAAGCCGCCCTGCAAGCGGTCCTCATGGGCATGGATCGTGTCCCAGATCTCCTTGAAATTGCCGCCGGAATTGCCCTGCATATGGGCATATTCGCACTGGATCATCGGCTGCGGGAACTGCTCGCGGTGCGCGGCATAGTCCACCATCTTGTCGATGCCATCGTACATCGGTGCGTAGATGTCGGCATAGGCGTTCGGGCGGTGGTCGCTGATCTGCGAATGGCCGAGGAACGAAATCAGGCGCGTGGGATCGAGCGCGCGGGCGGCGGCCGCCGCCTTCTCGAACGTGGGGCCCACGCCCGTCTCGTTGCCGAGCGACCAGAAGATCACCGAGGCATGGTTCTTGTCGCGCTCCACCATGTTGGTGACGCGGCTGACATGCGCGGCTTCCCAGGCCGGGTCGTAACCGAGCAGATAGGTCTTGTCGTCCTTGGCGCGATTGGCGGCCGAGAGGTATTCGTGGCTCTCGATATTCGCCTCGTCCATGACGTAGAGGCCATATTCGTCGGCCAGATCGTAGAGCCGCTCATCGTTGGGATAGTGCGAGGTGCGCAGCGCATTGACGTTGTTGCGCTTCATCAGTTCGATGTCGCGGCGCATGGATTCCTCCGAGATCACATGGAAGTGCTCCGGGTCATGCTCATGCCGGTTGACGCCGCGAATGGTGATCGGGCGTCCGTTGACGGTGACGAGGCCGTTCTTCATGGCCACGTTACGGAAGCCGATCCGCCGGGCGGTGGCCTGCAGGGTGCGTCCCTTGCGGTCCACCAGTTCCACAAGCAGGGTGTAAAGGTCGGGCGTTTCCGCCGTCCAGGGACGCACGCCGGGGATCACGCCGTCCAGCGTGACGTTTTCACTCGAGACTTTCACGCTGCGGGCAAGCAGCGCCTTGTCGCCGTCCAGCACCGTGGCCCGCACGGTAAGCCCGCGCGCGGCGGATGAAGTCTTGAGCGCAAGATCGAGCGTCCCGTCGCGGTAGCCATTGGCAAGCCCGGCCCGGGCGAAGACATCGTCCACCCGCGCGCGCGGCGCGGCGATGAGATAGACCGAACGCTCGATCCCGGAAACACGCCAGAAGTCCTGGTCTTCCAGATAGCTGCCGTCCGACCAGCGCCAGACCCGGATCGACACCGAATTGCGCCCCGGTTTCACCAGGCGCGTCAGATCGAATTCGGAAGGGAGCTTGGAATCCTCGCTGTAGCCCACTTCCTGCCCGTTCACCCAGACGCGGTAGGCCGAACCCGCCGCACCGATATGCAGGATCACGTCGCTACCCTTCCAATCGGCCGGAACGTCGAAATCGCGGCGATAGGAGCCGACCGGATTGGCATCGTGCGGAATCAGCGGGCGGTTGGGCGGGAACGGATACTGGACGTTGTTGTAGAGAGGGCGGTCGAAACCCTGCGTCTGCCAGTCGGCCGGAACCTGGATCGGCTTCCAGCCCGAGACATCGTAGTCCGGACGGAAGAAGTGTTCCGGCGCGGCATCGGCGCCGGGCGTGAAATCGAACTTCCACGTTCCGTCGAGCGATAGGAAACGCCGGGAGTGTGTACGGTCGCCGGCAATGGCGCGCTCGCGGTCCTCGAAAGGGAAACCGGTGGCGCGGGCGGGCAGCTTGTTCCGGGCAAAGACGGCCGGATTCTCCCAGTCTGGCCGCTCATCGGAGATCTGGGGCTGGATCGGCCTGGGCACCGGGGAGGCCGCCGATGCCGACGTGGCGATGCCGATCGCGAGGCCGGCGGTTGCCAGCAGGAAGTGTCTCGGCGGCATCATCGGGGGAAACTCCATTCAAGGATGGCGGCGGGACCGTCGAAGACGATCCGCAAGTATCGGGCAGAACCCGGCGAGGGCAGGACCACGGGCGAACCGGACCGGTCGTGCCCCTCGTGAACGGTCCGCCATTGCCTGCCGTCGTCCGAGGCGAGGAGGCGGAAGGAGAACGGCGTGACCGGATCGGCAGGGCGCAGTTCGCTTGCGCCGATCCGGCGCCTGCGTCCGGCGTCGGCCTGCAGCCATGCGCCGTCTTCCGCCGGAGAGACCCAGCCGGTGGCGTAGTTGTCGTCTCCCGCGAGGGCCGCGGCATGGGCCGCGTCCAGCATGCCGGAAGCACTGAACCGCATGGTTTGCCCAGTGCGCCGATGCGCGGCAGTTCCCGGAATGTCAGGCCCGCTGTGCGTGGGACGGACCGCGCGCAGCCGGTCCCCCTCGACCAGCAGCCGGTCCACCGCGACCTGCCTGCGCACTTTGCCGTCCGCTGCGGGGAACGGCAGCGCCTGCCGGTGATAGAGAATGTAATCCCGCCCGGCCGCCGAGAACACCGCATGATGCCCGGGGCTGATAACGTCCCGCGCCGCGTCCGTGGCGAGGATCGGGGCGTCCTCGGGCTCGGTGAACGGCCCCAGCGGCGAAGAGCCCACGGCGTAACGCACCTGATAGGTGTCCTTCGTGGTGTTGCCCCAGCTGTAGGTCAGGAAATAACGCCCGCCACGCTTGAACAGGAACGGACCTTCGAAATAGTGCGCCGGGGTCACGTCCTGCGGCTCGCCGTCGAAAGTCACCATGTCGGGCTTGAGGCGCACCACGAAGCAGCGACCGTTCACCCAGTTGAGGCCGGAGCCCCAGTAGAGATAGGCGGTGCCGTCATCGTCGATGAAGGCCTCGGCATCGATCATGTGATAGCCGGGGCGGTAGTTGCCGGGGATAAGCGGGCGGCCGCCATTGGCGTCGCGCCATGGCCCGGCCGGATGATCGGCCACGCCCACCCAGACCTCGCTGCCGACCGAGACATACATCCAGAACCGCCCGTCGCGCCCGCGCACCACCGAGGGAGCCCAGACCTTGCTCTTGTTGGAGGTGGGGCTGGTGGCGGCCTGTTTCGTAGGCCAGTTCGGCTCGGAGAAGGTCCAGTCGCGGAAATTGCGGGAGCGCCAGAGGCCCAGCCTGTCCCCGCCCCAGGGGTCTTCGGTGGCGAAGACGAACCACTCGCCCTCGTGCTCCACGATCGACGGGTCGGCGAAGTAGCCGGGCAGGAGCGGATTGCGCGCCCCAGGATCGAGCGCCGCCGTTTCCTTCCGGTCCGCCATGACAGGCGCGGCATTCGCAAGGAACGCCGCGCCTGTCAGGAGAATTGCCGCTGCAAGCCGGATCATCCCTTACATGGCCTCGCCGATGGCTTCGAGCGAGCGGCGCTTGGTCTCGGGGAAGAAGGCCAGCACGACCACGAACTGAAGCGCCATCATCACCGCGAACAGCCAGAACGGCAGGGCGCGGGCATGGGCGGCGGCGAGCGGGAAGCCGAACGCGATGATCGCGTCCATGAACCAGTGGACCGAGGAACCGAGGCTCTGCCCGCGTGCCCGCACGTCGGTGGGGAATATCTCGCTGATATAGACCCAGATCACCGCGCCTTGCGAGAAGGCGAAGAAGGCGATGAAGCCGATGAGGAGATAAAGCAGCCAGCCCTGATGCGTGCCGCTGCCGAAGATCAGGGCAACACCCGCCAGCGCTGCCGTCAGGCCGACGGAACCGATCAGCAGCAGCGTCTTGCGGCCGATCCGGTCGATCACGGTCAAGGCAAGTGCGGTGAACACCAGGTTGCAGGCACCGATGACGATGGCCTGGCGGTCTGCCGAAACCCCCGTAAAACCGGCGGCGGCGAAGATGTCGTTGAGGTAGTAGAGGATCGCGTTGATACCGGAGAGCTGGTTGAACGCGGCTATCGCAATGGCCAGGAGGATCGGCCGGTGGTGACGCACCCAGCTGAGGCGCGGGGCGTGCGTCTGGCTTTCGGCACGGCGCCAGGAGGCCATCTCGCCAGAAACGTCGGCATTGCCCAGCTTGCCGAGCACGGCGGCGGCTTCTGCCTCCCGGCCCTTGGCGAAGAGCCAGCGCGGGCTGTCGGGAATGGTGCGCATCATCACCAGCAGCACCACCGCCGGAACCGCGGTGACGCCGAACTTGACGTGCCAGTCCAGTGCGCCAAGCTGGAGGCTGGATACGAAGTAGTTGCTCAGATAAGCGACGAGAATGCCCAGCACGACATTGAGCTGGAACGCCCCCACCATCATGCCGCGCCGTTCCGCGGGTGCGATCTCGGCAATGTAGACCGGCGCCAGCACCGAAGATGCCCCCACCGCGAAGCCTGCCAGCACGCGCATGACAAGGAGCATCGGCCAGTTCATCGCCAGGAGGCAGCCGATGCCCGACACAAGGTAGAGCAGCGCGATCACCGTCAGCGAGGAACGCGCGCCGTAACGGTCTCCCGGGATGCCCGCCAGCAGAGCGCCCGCCAGCGTGCCCCAGAGCGCGCTGGAGACGGTGACCCCGACGCCGGTGGCGTCGAGGCCGAAGGCGGTGCGGATGCCTTCCGTGGTGCCGGCGATGACCGCCGTGTCGAAACCGAACAAGAGCCCGGCCAGCGCGCCAACCAGCACGCCTCGGAAAAGCGTCGCATTCATCATCCCGTCCCCTTCATTCGACCGTCAGAGCGTGAACCGCACGCCGACACGGAACGTACGTCCGATCGCATCGAAATCGGAAATACCCGAGGGTCCGTTCGACACATAGGGATTAATCAGCTTGTTGAAGACGTTGGTGACGCTGAGATAGGCCTCCCAGTCGCCGCCGACCGGCAGCTTGTAGCCGATGCGGGTATCGAACAGCACTTGCCCGGCAAAGTGGCGCTGCGGCAGGTCCTCGGCCGCCGTTCCCTTGTCATAGGCACCCCCGCCGATGAAGCGGGCCTGGTTGAAGAATGAGACCGGGCCCAGGTGCAGGTCGGCCTGCCCCGTCAGGCGCCAATGCGGCGCGGTGCCGATCTGGCCGGCACGGTCGATCGCGGCCACGCCCGGCGAGCTCTGCTCGTACTTGTCGATGTAGTTGCCCAGAAGGCGGGTCGAGAGCACGGCGTCGCCCGAGAGCCAGGGCAGGTTCGAACGGTAGCTGGCTTCGAAATCGATGCCGCGCGTATCGAACGAGGCGAGGTTCTGGGTCACGATATCGATCTGCGTCAACACGCCGTTCGCATCGCGGCTGATGAGCGCGCAGGCCGAAGCGCTGCCGTTATAGCAATCGTCGATCTCCTGCTGATACGAAAGCGAGGCGATCGCGTCACGGATCTTGATGTCGTAATAGTCCACCGAGAGGTTGAAGCCCGGCAGGAACGACGGCGAATAGACGCCGCCGAACGTGAGCGTATTGGCCACTTCCGGGCGAACATCCGGGTTGCCCCGCACGACCGAGCGCACATTGGTGGCGGTCGTGTTGGTGAACGGATCGTAGACCTGCGGCTGATAGCTGGTGGTGCCGCGCTGGAACAGTTCGTAGAGGCTGGGCGCCCGGATATCGCGCGAACGCGTGGCGCGCAGGCGCAGATCGTCGTAGAGTTCCCAGGTCAGGCCGGCCTTCCACGTCGTCACCGCGCCGCTGGTGCTGTAGTCGGTGCGGCGGACCGCGCCGTTGAAGTCCAGCGACTGGATCAGCGGCAGGTCCTTGAGCAACGGCAGGTCGAGTTCGAGGAAGGCTTCCTTGACGTTGTACTTGCCGCTCTGCGCCTTGGCATTGCCGACACGGTAGGCGCCCTCGGCATTGGTGATCGGGTTATAGGCTTCCGAGAGCGGATCGACGACCTGGTTGAAGCTCTGGCGGCGATATTCGACGCCGGCCGCGAAGCCCACGTCACCGGCCCAGAGCGCGAAGGGCGAACCCGCGATGGAGGCCGCGGTGACGAATTCGTGGAACTTCTGATCCGCGGTATTGGTGCCGGTCACGTAGTTCAGCGCCGCGTCGGACACGGCATTGGTGCCGAAGACATTGACGGGAACGCAGCCGTTGCCGGGATTGGCCAGTGTCGAACGGCAGACGATGCTGCCGCTGGACGGATCGACCACGGCATCGGCGGCATTGACGTAATTCGCCTGGATGAGATCGTGATGCAGCGCAAGGTTGCGGGTATTGCGCGCCGCCTCCGCATAGACGTTCCACTTGAGGCCGCCCAGCACGCTGCCTTCCGCACCGAGCACCCCGCGCAGGGTCTCGTTCGCCACCTTGACGCGGGTGCGCGGCAGGTCGCCATCGTAGCGGCCCATGGTGAGCGTGGTCACGCCCGCGTCGTCCATCATCGCGGCCAGTTCGGCCGGAAGATAGGCGTTCTCGCGCCTCAGCGTCAGCGCGGTGGTGCCAAGCTGGTTGGAGTAGGAACCGACCTGATAATCGTTCTTGGTCTTGCCGTAGTTGCCTTCCGCAAAGACGGTGAAGCTGTCGCTCACGTCATAGGCGAGACGCGAATAGACGACCTTCTTCTCCAGCCCTGCGATCAGGGGTGCGAACTGCGGGCGCGGGCCGTCGCCGCCGATCATGGTGGAACCGGTCAGGCTGCTGCCGTAGTTGAACGCGACCGGATTGCCGTTCGCGTCGAAGGTCGTGCCCTTGAGCGGCCCCGAGGTGATGAGCCCGCCGAAATTGGCATTGGCCACGCGAACGTCGCAGGCGAAGTCGCGCCGGGTGGCCGAACCCGCCGGCAACGAGATCGGCTGGCAGCTCTTGCGCGAGAACGGGCGTTCCAGGCGATCGTCCACGCCCGCGTTGCGGTAATATTCGCCGCTGATGAGGAAATGCGCGCGGTCGTCGGCGAAGCGGGTGCCGTAGGCCAGTTCGACCTTCTGCTCGTCATTGTCGCCGTAAGTGGTGACGCCGCCCTGGATGCTGCCGGTGAGGCCGGTGAACTTCTTGTTGATGATGAAGTTCACCACGCCGCCCACGGCGTCAGAACCATAGGCCGCCGAAGCGCCGCCGGTTACCACTTCCACGCGCTCCACCAGAGCCTGCGGGAACATGTTGGTGTCCACCTGGCCGCTGCCGTCGCTGGGAATGAAGCGCCGGCCGTCGAACAGCGTGAGCGTGCGGGTCGTACCGAGGTTGCGCAAGTTGAGGTAGGCGCCGCCCTGCCCGCTGGAGGTCTGCGCACCGCGCGGCCCCGCCGAGGACGACAACGCCGGAAGCTGCTTCAGCGCATCGCCCAGCGTGGTCGGAACGGCCGCATTGAGCTGCTCCGCGCTCGTTACCGTGACCGGCGTCGGGCGGTTGAAGCCGCTCAGGGGAATACGGCTGCCGGTGACGACGATGTCCTCGGTCGAAATCGCAGGCTGTTCATCGGTGGAAGCCGACGCGTCCTGCGCCAGGGCTGCCGTATGCGTGAACAGGGCAAGCGCCGACACTCCGCCAAGGACGGTAAACCGCTGCATCATTTGTGAAAACTCCCCTCCAAAGGATCTTGATTGTTTCGCCCGCCGGGCGTCGATCTTGCGAAATCAGGTAAGCCGCTGCGCCGATTGCAGAAGCCCGCGAATGTAGCCGTAGCAAAAGGCGAAATTCTCGGCCCGCGGCGTCCAGACCGGCTTGCCGTCCACCACTTGCGGATCGTCCATGCCGGGAACGTGGTCGGGCATTATCATGCCGTCGTAGCCGACTTCCGCATAGGTCTGGAGCGCGCGAACCATGTCGATGTCGCCCTCGTCCGGGAAGCTCTCGTTGAAGCGGTCGCGGTGGCCCTGGATGTTGCGGAAATGGACGTTGAAGATCTTCTTCCGGCTGCCGAACCAGCGGATCACGTCGAAGATCTGGTTGGCCGGGTCCGTCAGGTTCTCGCAGATCGAACCCTGGCAGAAGTTGAGCCCGTGGTATGGGCTCTCGTTGATCTGGACGAGCCGCTGAAGCCCCTCGACGGTGCCGAGCACATTGGTAATGCCCTGATAGCCGCCGGGCGGGGTGCCCGGGTCCTGCGGATGGCAGGCGATCCGCACTTTCGTCTCGTTGGCGACCGGCACGATGCGGTCGAGGAAATAGGTGATGCGTTCCCAGAACAGGTCGGCATCGACCACGCCTGCACGGGTGAGCGGCGTGGCCGGCTTCGCTTTCGAAAGGTCCCAGGCGAAATAGTGCGACCCGCCGCGCCCTTCGGCCGGGCCCGTGCGCAGGACGCCCAGCAGGCTCATGTTGTACTTCACCGCAGGAATACCCGCCGCCGCGCAATTGCGCAGGGTCGTGGCGAAGGCCTCGATGTCGCGGTCGCGCGCCGCGCCGTCGCCCAGCATGATCGCGGGGTGCTTCTCGCGGTCGATATGCGTGGAGCCCAGCAGGTCGGGCTCCAGCATGTCGAGGCTGAGGCCGTGGCGCTCGGCCATCTCGCGAAGGCGCGAAAGCTCGTCCACGGTGGGGTAGAGCCGCCCATCCGCAACGGCGGCGCGGGCGCATATGTTGGTGACGCCGAAGCGCGCGAAATCGGCGAAATGCGCCTCGCTCGACGGCATGCTCTGGCAGCCGAGCTTCATGAGATAAGGTTTGCGACCCGAAGCGCCTGCTGCGCGATTACCGGAGCGGCGCGTGGCTGCCTGAGCCCCACCGGCCAGCGTCAGCGATGCACCGGCGCCTGCTGCCAGAATGAAGTTCCTGCGGTCCATTCGTCACTCCCCCGCTGCGGCGGCCGGTTGTCCGGCCCGTTCCTGATTTGCGACCGCCATCCCCGGCGGAGGACGGCTCATTGCGGGATTTGTCGGGCAAATACCAATGCCAATTCTGGCTCAATCCATGCAAACTCGGCACTGACGGGCGGTAACCGGTGTCGTGACCTTATAGCAGAATATGCGAAATTTGGCGGAATTCGGGTCATTTTCCGAACTACGCTGGGTCGATCCAGCTAAGCAGGGCATTGATCGATTGCCTAATTGGGTTGGACCCACTCCGACCGCTGCAATAACGCCCGGCAAGCACGAAGGGTGCATCTGTTTGGAGAGGTCAGTTCATAATGTTTAGCCCCGTGGAAGTCGGATCGAAGCTGGGAACGGGCCTGCTTTCGTTTCCCGTCACCCATTTCGACGCCGAGGGCCGGTTCGTGGAAGCGGACTACCGCGACCATTGCGGCTGGATGCTGGAACACGACCTTGCCGGCCTGTTCGCCGCGGGCGGCACCGGCGAATTCTTCTCGCTCACGCCCGATGAAGTCGCCACCGTCGTTGCCGCCGCCGTGGCCGAAACCGCAGGTCGCATCCCGGTGATCTCGGGCTGCGGATATGGCACCGCGATCGCCACCGACATCGCCCGCAAGGCCGAGAAGGCCGGCGCCGACGGCCTGCTGCTGCTGCCGCCCTATCTCATCGGTTCGAACCAGGACGGCCTTGCCGCCCATATCGAAGCGGTCTGCCGTGCGACCGGTCTCGCCGTGATCGTCTACAACCGCGACAACGGCATCGTGAACGACGAGACGCTGGCGCGCCTTTGCGAACGCAACGCCAATCTTGTCGGCTTCAAGGACGGCGTCGGCGACATCGAGCTGATGGCGCGCATCCAGGCCCGCATGGGCGACCGCCTGACCTACATCGGCGGCCTGCCCACGGCCGAAACCTTCGCCACGCCCTATCTCGCCATGGGCGTTACGACGTATTCCTCGGCGATCTTCAACTTCCTGCCAGAGTGGGCGCTGCGCTTCTATGCAGCAGTGCGCGCGGGCGACCAGGCCTTCGTCGTCGAACAGCTCAACGCCTTCGTCCTGCCCTATATCGCCCTGCGCAATCGCGGACGCGGCTACGCGGTCTCGATCGTCAAGGCCGGGATGCGCGCGGTGGGCCGGGATGCGGGCCCGGTCCGCACCCCGCTGGCAGACCTGACCGCCGCCGAGCACGAGGAACTGGCCGCGCTGATCGCCCGCGTTTCCGACGTCTCGCTCGTCAGGGCATAAGGCCGGGACCACCAGGGCCTGACAGGGTGACAGCGCCGAAGGGATGGCCTACTCGGTTGGCGATGTTCGATCTCAGCCAACTGCGCTGCTTCGTTGCCGCGGCCGAAGAGCTTCATTTCGGCCGCGCCGCGCGGCGACTGAACATGACCCAGTCGCCGCTCAGCCGCCAGATCCAGCTGCTTGAGCGGATACTCGGCGTCACCCTGCTCGAAAGGACGAGCCGGCAGGTGCAACTCACGCCTGCCGGCAGCGCCTTCCTCATCGAATCCCGCCGTATCCTGCGCCTTGCCGAAGGCGCGGCGCTTGCCGCCCGGCGCATCGCCAAGGGCGACGCCGGACGCGTGGTGATCGGCTTCACGGCCGCTTCAGGATATGACCTGCTGCCGCGCATCGTCGCGCAGGCGCTGGCCAAGCTGCCCAACATCGAACTCGAACTGCGCGAAATGGTGACGTCGGAACAGCTCGACGCCCTGCTCACCGGCCTGATCGACCTCGCCTTCGTGCGCCCGCCGATCGACCGCACCGACTTCGATCATGTGCTGATCCACCGCGAACCGATGATGGCCGCGCTGCCCTCCGGCGATCCCCGCCAGGCCAAGGCCGTGCTGGACCTGTCGGACTTCGACGACAAGCCGCTCATCATGTACAGCCGCCAGGGCGCCGGCTATTTCCACGAAATGCTGGTGAAGCTGTTCGCCGATGCCGCCGTCACGCCCAGCTACGTGCAGCATGTCACCCAGATTCACTCGATGCTGGGCCTCGTCCGCTCGGGCCTGGCCGCCGCCATCGTGCCGGAAGCCGCCAAGAGCCTGCACATGACCGATGTGCACTTGCGCACGATCCGCACGACGCCGGAGGCGCCTGCGGAACTGCTGCTCGCCTGGCACCGCGAGAACGAGAACCCGGCGCTCGACGTGATGCGCCAGCTCTGCTTCGAGACGCTGCTCTGAAGCGCCCTCAATCCGCCAGTGTAACCCGGCGGATCGGTCCTGCGATGACCAGGAAGGCGACAATCGTCAGCAGGCAGTGCAGGCCGACGAACCCGAGGGCCCAGTCGAACGAGCCCGTCGTGGCAACGATGTAGCCGATCACGATCGGGGTCACGATCCCGGCCATGTTTCCGAACATGTTGAACAGTCCATTGGCCACGCCCGACTGTTCGCGCGGGGCCACGTCGGACATCACCGCCCAACCCAGCGATGCCACGCCCTTTCCAAAGAAAGCCAGCGCCATCAACGAGATGACCAGCCACTGCGCCTCCACGAAGGCACAGGCGATGATCGCGGTCGCCAGGACCATCCCCACGGTGAGGGGCACCTTGCGCGCGATATCGAGCGACCCGGTCCGCTTCAGCAGCATGTCCGACACATAGCCGCCGATCAGTCCGCCGACGAAGCCGCAGAGCGCCGGAAGTGCCGCGGCGAAACCGGCTTCCATGATGTTCATGCCCCGCTCTCGCACGAGGTAGATCGGGAACCATGTCACGAAGAAGTAGGTCAGCACGTTGATGCAGTACTGGCCGAGATAGATACCCGCGAGCATGCGGTTGGCCAGCAGGCGGCGCATGTCCGAAAGGCTCGGCGCGCGGGAAGCACGGCCGCCTTCGTCCATGTGGATGAGGCCGCCGCCCTGCTCGATAAGGTCGAGTTCGGCGCGGTTCACCGCCGGATGCCGCATCGGACTGCGGATGTAGCGCCAGAAGGTGGCCGCACCGGCAAGGCCGATCGCGCCCATCACCCAGAATACGCTGCGCCAGCCAAAGGAATGGACCAGCCAGCCCATCAGCGGGGCAAAGGCGACCAGCGAGAAATACTGCGCGGAATTGAAGATCGCCGAGGCCGTTCCGCGCTCGCTACCGGGGAACCAGGCGATCACGAGCCGCGCATTTCCGGGGAAAGACGGCGCTTCCGCCGCCCCCACCAGCAGCCGCATGACAAAGAGCATCGCGAAGACGTGGAGTGCGAAAAGCCCCGCAAAGCCCTGGAGCATCGTCAGCAGCGACCAGGAGGCGATGGCGATCGTGTAGACCCGCCGCGTGCCGAAGCGGTCGAGCAGCAGCCCCGCCGGAATCTGCGCCGCGACATAAGCCCAGGCGAAGGCGGAAAGGATGAATCCGGTCTGCACCGCATCGAGCCCCAGCTCCCGCGACGCCTCGCTGCCCGCTATCGAAAAAGTCGAGCGATCCGCGTAGTTTATGGTCGTTATGAGGAAGATCAGCGCGATGATCCGCTGGCGTACCCAGGTCGGCTTTTCGCCCTTTTCCGGCGCCCCTGCGCCGGGCACGCCGATGCTCTGCATTTCCTTCACGCGACCCCTCTCCCGCCGGCTATGCAATCGTTTCCCGGCTAGATTGAAGCGCTAGGGTCGCGGCCGCTTCAAGTCCATCTTGAATGCGGCAGAGATCGATCCAGAAATTGGCTGAATAGGCCGCGGGCGCGCCGTTCGGCCACGACTGAACGACACCTGGAGGGTACAGAACGGTACCGAAGGCTCAGAAAGCGGCACCGTGCTGCCGGCGAAACGCCGTGGGCGGAACCGAGGCCAGTTTGGTGAAGAAACGCGAAAAATAACCGACGTCGCTGAAGCCCAGCCAGTCGGCAATCTCGGTCACGCTCATCGGGGTGTAGCTGAGGCAGCGCTTGGCTTCCGACAGCAGGCGGTCGTGGACGATCTCGATGGGGGAGATGCCCGCCACCGTCTTGCACGCCAGCCTGAGCTGCGAAACGCTGACGCCGAGTTCGCCGGCAAGATCGGGCAGGAGCGGCTGGGCGCGGTAGCTGCGCTCCACCAGTTCGCGGAAGCGCCGGACCAGATCGGCGCGGCTGCCGAGCACGGGCGCGGCGCGGTCGTCCGACGGCCATAGCCGCAGGAACAGCAGCAGTACCGACATGAGCTGTATTTCCGCGCCGATCGCCCCGCCCTTGCGCGCGCTCTGGAGTTCGTTGGCCATGCGCTCCATCGTCGGCGAAACTTCGGCAAGGCCGTCCTGCGACAGCGCGAAGACGCCCGGCTCCTTCAGCACGCGCCGCAGTTCCGGCGCACGGACGAGAAGGTCGTCGAGATAGTGCGTCTCGATCGTGATCACCCAGCCGTTCGCGGCTTCGGCGTAGTGGAATCCGTGGATCCGGTGCGGCGGCACGACCATGACGCAGCCCGGTGCGAAAGGCGCGGTATCGCCTTCGATCGTCATGGTGCCGCTGCCCGCCGCGCAGAACACGACCTGGGTCATGCGCGGGTGCGTATGCGGCTTTATCAGCCAGCCCCGTTCACGGCAGCGCTTGTCCAGCGGTTCGATATTGACGAACCAGTCCGGCCGTTCGCTGGCATCGCCATACAGGATGTAGCGCGGGACCGCAGCACCGCCGGGATCGTCACGTTCGTTACCGTTCGGCAATAAGTTTGGCGAAAAGTCCATCCGATTTTCAGATTCCACCATGGACTCCGGTTAAGCGCTGCGGGAAAAATAGGCAATCCGCAGCGGTCAAGTCGTATCAACGAAGGCCGGACTGCGCGGAGACGATGCCTTTGGAGAGGATACCCCCGCCCCGGTCGCCCGACCGCGAGCCCGGCCCCTCCTTCGACAAGCCTTTCGTTCCCGCGCCGTCTTCCTGCCCGCCGCGGATCGGCGCCCGTGCGAAGCGGGTGCCGTTCCAGACCCCGCGGCCCAGCCCGCCAACAACCGAGCCGGCGACAAGCCGGCCGACAGAGCCCCGGCACAACCGACACCACCGAACTTCGAATACGGAAAGCAGGTCGAGAGGATATGAGTAACACTGATCCGCGGGCACTTATCGCCCGCGAGCCCATGCATCGCCGGCAGATCATCGCCATTGCCGTGGCCACCGCGCTCAATGCGCTGGACGGTTTCGACGTGCTGTCGATCAGCTTCGCCGCGCCGGGCATCTCGAAGGAATGGGGCATAGACCGGGCCGCGCTGGGCCTGGTGCTGTCGATGGAACTGATCGGCATGGGCATCGGCGCGCTGATCCTGGGCGCCATGGCCGATCGCATCGGCCGCCGTCCCACCATCCTGGCCTGCCTCGTGGTCATGGCAAGCGGCATGTTCCTGGCCTCCACCGCGCAGAACCTCACCGTGCTTTCCGCCTTCCGCCTGTTCACCGGGCTCGGCATCGGCGGAATGCTCGCGGCCACCAACGCCATCGTCGCGGAATGTTCGAACGCAAGCCGCCGCAACCTCTCGGTGGCGATCATGGCCGGCGGTTATCCGATGGGCGCCATCGTCGGCGGCTCCATCGCGGCCTTCCTGCTCGGCACCACCGGGCGCTGGCAGTCGGTCTTCGAATTCGGCGCGATCATCACCGCCGCCTTCATCCCGCTGGTGCTCTGGCTGGTGCCCGAAACCATCGCCTTCCTGCTGCACAAGCGCCCGGCCGGCGCGCTGGAGAAGATCAACCGCACGATGGTGCGCCAGGGCCGCGCGGCGCTGTCGGAACTGCCCCCGCGTGACGAGGAGCCCCGCCGCTTCAGCTTCGGCGAATTCTTCGCCCCCGGCATCGCCAGCGTCACCGTGCTGCTGATCGTCGCCTATTTCGCGCACATGATGACCTTCTACTTCCTGGTGAAGTGGATTCCCAAGATCGTGGTCGACATGGGCTTCCCGCCCGCCTCCGCCGGCGGCGTGCTGGTCTGGGCCAATGTCGGCGGCGCCAGCGGCTCGATCGTGCTCAGCCTGCTGACCCAGAAGATCGGCGTGCGCCCGCTGGTGATCGGCGCGATGATCTGCGGCGCGGCGGCCGTGACGATGTTCGGCCAGGGCTTCACCACGCTGGCCAGCCTTTCGATCATGGCCTGCATCGGCGGCTTCTTCACCAATGCCGCAACGGCGGGTCTCTACGCGGTGATCGCCCAGTCCTTCCCCGCCTCGCTGCGGGCGGGCGGCACCGGCCTGGTGATCGGCGTCGGCCGCGCCGGCGCGGCGCTGGGCCCGATCACCGCCGGGCTGCTGTTTGCGGGCGGTTCGTCGCTGGCGCTGGTGGCCTTCGTGATGGCCTGCGGCACGCTGGTCGGCGGCATCGCGCTGGCCATGGTGCGCTACCGCGAAAACGCGATCGCCTGATCGCACCAGGGGTGCGGCACTTCGGGCCGCGCCCCCCAAAAACAGGCTGAACGGAAAAACCGGGCCGAAAACGGGAGGCGCGGCGGAAATTCCCGCCGCGACCTCGCCCCCCCGCATGAGGATGAGTCTGAAAATGTTTTGCAATCTTCCGGGTCGCGCCGGTCTGCTCGCCGCCACCGCAGCGCTTTCTCTGGTGCATGTCACGCCCGCCTCGGCGCAGTCCGTCGCGCCCGACAACGACACGAAGGACGCCGCCGGCGGCCCGCAATCCTCCGCCGCGCCGCCCGGCATCCGGCCGGCAAAGTCGCAAGGCGCGCCTGCCGAAGCGGTCCCCGGCGGCCGCAAGGGCCCTCCCGGCGTGCCGCAGGCGATCCGCTGGACCGAGGACTGGTCGAAGCGCCCCGCCGCCGACGCCCCGATCATGGACAGGATCCGCCACATCCCGCTGGGCGACAATGACGACGTCTACCTCTCGCTCGGCGGGGAGGCGCGGGTCTACTATACCGACTGGCACCATTCCGCGCTGGGCCTCAGGGCGAACGACAGCAACAACCCGGTACAGAGCCGGTTGCGGCTGATCGGAGACCTCCACCTCGGCCCGAACCTGCGCGCCTATCTCGAACTGGGCGACAACCGCGAATATGGCGAAAGCTTCGCCACCGGCCCCAACCGCGACAAGCTGGACGTCTACCAGGCCTTCGTCGACGTGACCGTGCCGCTGGGCGATGCCGGCAAGATCACGCTGCGCCCCGGCCGCTTCGAGATGCCGCTGGGCAACGGCAAGCTGGCGGGCGTGCGCGAAGGGCTCAACATGCGCTTCACCTATCAGGGCGTGCGCGCGACCTATATCCTGCCGGGCAAGATCTCGGTCGACGCCTTCGCCACCCGCCCGGTCGAAATCAAGCCGGGCACCCTCGATGACGGGGCGGATTCCTCCAAGGCGTTCCACGGGATCTACGTCAGCGCGCCCAACCGCGTGGCGGGCTTCGGCACCGACGTCTACTGGTACGAGATGACGCGCGACAACGCGACGCTGCGCGAAGGCGCGGGCGCGGACCACCGCACCAACTGGGGCGCGCGCCTGTGGAAACGCAACGCCCGCTTCGATTTCGACCTTGAGGGGACGCTCCAGCGCGGCACGTTTGCGGATCAGGACATCCGCGCCTGGGGCGTGCTGTTCGAAGCCGGCTATACCTGGCCCGGCCTGCCGATGAAGCCCCGCCTGGGCCTGCGCGCCAATGCCTTCAGCGGCGACCATGACCTGACCGACGGCAAGGCCGGCACTTTCGTGGCCGCCGCCCCCCGCCTGCCGCTGTTCAGCGAGGCGGCGTTCTTCAACTTCTCCAACCTCATGGACCTATACCCCTCGCTGACCCTGAAGCCGCTGGACAACGTGACCGTCATGGCCGGGCCGGACTTCCTCTGGCGCCAGAGCAAGGCCGACGGCGTCTACATCGGCCCGGCGGGCTCTTCGTTCGCACCTTACGACGGCACCCGCTATGTCGGCACGGCGCTCAACCTCGAAATGTCGTGGCAGGCCACCCGGCGTCTGAGCTTCCGCCTTTACGAAACCTACTTCGCCCCCGGCTCCGCCTTCGAGGAGGCTGGGGCCAGGAAGGGCAACTATTTCGGGGTCATGTCGAACTATCGGTTCTGACATCCGAACACTCTTGCGCGGCGTGCAAGAAGTCACGAAATGGGAGGCCCTCGCCCGCGCGGGGGCCTTTTCCGCTGGAAAGGAACGAATTCTCACGACCTGAAGGCAATTCTGCATGGCGAAGACCCCCGAAACCAGCGCCTCGCGCCACCCCGGTGTCCCATCGTCCGGTTCAAGGTGGCCCGGCTTCGGCGTGCAGGTGCTGCTGGGCATGGTCGTGGGCCTTGCCGCGGGCCTGCTGGTCCGCCAGCTCGGGCCTGACAGCGCCCTGGCCTCGGGCGCGAGCGAGACGTTCCACACCGTGGCGCAGATCTTCATCCAGCTCCTGCGCACGCTGGTTCCGCCGCTGGTGTTCACCGCGATCATCGCCTCGGTCGCCGCGCTGCGCGGGCTCGACAACGCGGTGAAGCTGGTGGGGCAGACCCTGCTGTGGTTCGCGATCACCGCGCTGATCGCCGTGCTCATCGGCATCGCGCTGGGGCTGACCATCCAGCCCGGTCTTCACGCCCATGTCGATGCGGGCGCGGCCCATGCGCCCGCATCGGTCGGCGGCTGGCTCGATTTCCTCAAGGGGCTGGTTCCGGCCAACTACCTCGGCATTACCGCCGCCACCACGCTGGAAGACGGCGCGGCCACTACCGCCGTCTCCTTCAACGTGCTGCAGATCATCATCGCCGCCGTTGCCGTGGGCGCGGCCGCCGTGAAAATCGGCGCGAAGGCGGAGCCGTTCCTGGCCTTCATGACTTCGGCCAACCTCGTGCTGCGCCAGCTGCTGCGCTGGCTGATCGCGCTGACCCCGCTCGGCTCGGCGGCGCTGATCGCCAATGCCGTGGTCAGCTACGGCTGGGACGCGCTTTCCGCGCTCGGCGCCTTTGCCGGCGCGGTCTATATCGGGCTCGCGGTGGTCATGCTGGCGGTCTACCCGCTGCTGCTGCTGCTGCACGGGATCAACCCGCTGCGCTTCTTCTCGGTGGCCTGGCCGGCGATCCAGATCGGCTTCCTCTCGCGCTCGTCCGTCGGCACCATGCCGGTGACCGAGGAAGTGACCGAGCGCCTCGGCGTGCCGCGCTCCTACGCCGCCTTCGCGGTGCCGCTCGGCTCGACCACCAAGATGGACGGCTGCGCGGCAATCTATCCGGCGATCTCGGCGATCTTCGTGGCGCAGTTCTACGGCGTGCCGCTCCAGCTTTCGGACTATGCGCTGATCGTGTTCGTCTCGGTGATCGGCTCTGCGGCCACGGCGGGGCTGACCGGCGCGGTGGTCATGCTGACGCTGACGCTCTCCACGCTCAAGCTCCCGCTCGAGGGCGTCGGGCTGCTGCTGGCGATCGACCCGATCCTCGACATGGGCCGCACCGCCGTCAACGTGGCGGGACAGGCGCTGGTGCCCACCATCGTCGCCCAGCGCCTCGGCATTCGCGGACCGATGCAGACCGGCGACATCGAGGCGCTCCGCGCTAGCGCCGCATGAAGCCCATCCAGCGCAGCAGCAGATAAGTCGCGATGGCCGCGCCGCCCGCGAACAGGGTGGCGTGGATCGTGCCGTAAGGCCCCTGCGCGAAGGGCAACCCGCCGGTGTTCATCCCGAAGATCCCCGTCACGAGCGTGGCCGGCAGCATCAGCGCGGTCACGATCGAGAGGATGTAGAGGTTCTGGTTGGTCCGCTGCGCCTCCTGGATGTCCAGTTCCTCGCGCAGCAGCCGCAACTGCGACTGCACGCCCTGCACGTCCCCGTCGAGCGACTGGATGCGCTGGGCGATCTTCTCCACGCCGGGCAGCAGCGCCTCGGGCAGTTCCTCGTCCTTCTCCAGCCGCTGGAACACCCCGCGCATTCCCGTGAGCAGGCGCTGTATCTGCGCCAGCCGCCGCCGCACGCCGATCAGGTCGCGCGCCTTGGGCGGATCGCGCGCGTCGAGGAACATGTCCTCCACATGCTGCACGTCGGCGCTGAGCGAGCGGGCGATATCGGCGATGTTCTCGCTGATCGCGCCCGCCAGCAGTTCCAGCGCCTGCGCCGCCCCGAATCCGGCGCCGCAGCGCGAGAGCCGGGTCCGCACGATATCGGCCGAACGGATCGGATGAAGCCGCGCCGTCAGCATCAGCCCCGGCGCCAGCGCCATGCGCAGCCCGCCCACGCGCGCCGTATCGGCCACGTCGAAATCCCGTTCGAAATCGTGAAGCACGCAGGCCACCGTGCCGCCGTCGACCAGCGCGCGCTGGTGAGTGTCTGGCGAGAGCAGCAGTTCGCGCACGGCCGGGGGAACCGCTTCGAACCGCTCTATCCAGCTTCGCGTGCGCTGGTGCGCAAGATTGAGATGAAGCCAGCGGAAGCGGCCTTCCGGCGGGCGTTCGCAATCGGCAACGGGGAAGGCGCCTTCGTCCGTCAGGTCCATGCCCCAGATCAGGCCCGGCCCCATGCCGCCATCCGCCAGCGGCGCGCCGGCGCCCTGTGTGGCGGCAAGAAGACGGGGCAGGTCATGGCTCATGGCGGCAGCGCGCGGCCGGAACCCGTCAGAGAACCTGCGAGAACAGCATGTAGAGCCCGCCCGCCATCACGATGGAGACCGGCAGCGTCAGCACCCAGGCCATGAGCAGGTTGCGCACCGTGCTCATCTGGAGGCCCGAACGGTTCGCCGCCATCGTCCCCGCCACGCCGGACGAGAGGACATGGGTTGTGGAGACCGGCAGGCCGAGATGGTCCGCCCCGAAGATCGTGCCCATCGCCACCAGTTCGGCGGCGGCGCCCTGCGCGTAAGTCAGGTGGGTCTTGCCGATCTTCTCCCCCACGGTGACGACGATGCGCTTCCAGCCGACCATCGTGCCCAGCCCCAGCGCGATGGCCACCGCCACCTTGACCCAGGTGGGAATGAAGCGCGTGCCCGCATCGAGCGAGGCCTTGTAGGTCGCCAGGCTTTCCTGCGCCTGCCCGGAAAGCGCGGCGGGCTTCTGCTTGCCCAGCAGCTTGATCGCTTCCGAGGCGAGGTACATGTCGTTGCGGATATTGCTCACCGCCGCCGCCGGCACTTTCGCCAGCGAGCCATAGTCGGTCACCTGCCGGTCCACGTCGTGCACCAGCACCGAAAGCGCGGGAAGCGTGGCGGGGGCCAATGTCTTGTCGGCGATATAGGCCGTGACCCGGCTGCGCGCCTGCGCGGGATCGAGCGGGACGCCGGGAGGGGGCGAAGCCTCGTCCAGCGCGGCTCCGGCGGCCAGCGAGCCGGCGTGGAATTCCGCCGTGTAGCGTTCGGGCACGGCGCGGTTCAGCGCATAGGCGGTGGGCACCGTGCCGATCAGGATCAGCATGATGAGCCCCATGCCCTTCTGCCCGTCGTTCGAACCATGCGCGAAGCTGACGCCGGTGCAGGTGAAGATCAGCAGCGCCCTGATCCACCACGGCGGCGGCAGGCCGTCCTTCGGCTCCTCGTAGAGTTCCTTCTTGCGGACCAGCACTTTCATCGCGGCGAACAGCAGCGCGGCAAGGCCGAAGCCGATCAGCGGCGAGAACAGCAGGGCCTGGCCGATCTCGGCCGCCTTGCCCCAGTCCACGCCCGCGGTGCCGCTCTTGCCGTGCATCAGCGCATTGGCCACGCCCACGCCGATGATCGAGCCGATCAGCGTGTGCGAACTGGACGAGGGAATGCCCAGCCACCAGGTGGCGAGGTTCCACAGGATCGCCGCCAGCAGCAGTGCGAAGACCATCGCGAAGCCCGCGCTCGATCCCACTTGCAGGATCAGTTCGACCGGCAGCAGCGAAACGATGCCGAACGCCACGGCGCCGGTGGAAACCAGCACGCCGAGGAAGTTGAAGAAGCCCGACCAGACCACCGCGACGTTCGCGGGCATGGCATTGGTGTAGATCACCGTGGCCACGGCATTGGCGGTATCGTGGAAACCGTTCACGAATTCGAAGCCGAGCGCGATCAGCAGGGCGATGAACAGCAGGATGAACGGCAGGTAGGTGGTGGGCTCCACGCCCACGGCGGCGGCATCGGAATAGACGCTGAAGGCCACATAGACGAGCGCGGCCACGATTGCCGCGCCGAACCCGATCCGGCCGGCGGCGCCAAGGCCCTTTTCAAGGTCGGGCCGGGTTCCGGCCGTGTCGATCGGCCTGGGCGCAAGGGTCGCGTTCATCGTTTCGCCTCGAATGGGGAGACGAAAGCCTTACGTCGGTTTCATGACATTTATGCTGCGCCGCCGCCCGGGCCGGAAGCAGGCTCCAGGCCGGAAGCAGGCTCCACTGGCCGCAGCGCGCCGCCTGCCGCGGATGAGGCGCGGACGGCATCCATGACCCGCATCGCCGCCAGCCCGTCGCGGAATGTCGGGATCGCCACCGGCCCCTCACCCCCCGCACCCTCGATCCTGGCGCGCAGGGCCTCGCAGAGCCGGATGAAGGGTGCCAGCTCGAAGCCGGGCGCTGCGGGCAGCACGAGATCGTCCGGAACCGGCAGCTCGCGCGTGCCCGTGCGGTCCGCCAGCAGGACCTTGCCGCTTTCGATCCACACGGTTCCCCGCGTGCCCGCGCAGCGCAGCAGGCTGGCGGGCGCGCCCCAGGCCCCGGCGCTCTGCTGCATCGATCCCTCGGCCCCGCTCGCCAGACGGAAGCGCAGCGAATAGCTGTCGTCGGCGCCGTTCTCGCGGTCCGATACGGTCAGCAGGCGGGCCGACACGCTCTCGAACTCGCCCAGCCATGTCCTCACCTGGTCTATCAGGTGCGAACCGCCCGCGCCCAGCCAGCCGCCGCCCGATGCCGTGTCGAACCACCATCCGGGCAGGCGCGCGCCGGGATCGGCGCAGAAGGGGATGAACTGGTCCATCGCCAGGAAGCGCGGGGTGCCGATCAGCCCCTCGGCAATGGCGCGGCCCAGCAGCGCGCGTTCGGGCAACCAGCGGAACTCGTGCGCGATCATGTGGACGATGCCCGCCCGCTCCGCCGCATCGAGCAGCGCCGCGCCCTCTGCCGCGTCCATCGCGAAGGGCTTCTCGCAAAGCACGTGGCAGCCGCGCGCCATGGCCGCGAAGGCCAGCGGCGCATGGCTGGCGGGCGGCGCGCCGATCGTGACGAGGTGCGCGCCGGTCCGCTCGATGGCGGCGCCGAGATCGGTGAAGAAGGCCGGGACGCCCGCCTCCGCCGCCTTGCGCTCCAGCCGGTCGGGCCGGGTGCCGACAAGCGCGGCCACCGCGAACCCGGCGGCGCGCAAAGCCGGAACATGGACCCGGCAGCCGAAGCCGGTGCCCACCACGATCGCGGTCGGTTTCTCCATGTCGTTTCCCCTCAAAAGACGTCGTTGCAGCGGACGTGGACCTTGGTTTCGTCATTCGGCCCGCGCAGCGCCTCCAGCATCGCCGGGAGATCGGCCAGCGCGACATCGCGCGTCACGATCGTGGCGGGATCGACGTGGCCCTTGTCCATCCGGTCGGCGATGTAGAGGAACTCCTTCATCGAATAGCCCACCGCGAACCGCAGCGAGACGCACTTGTACGCGGCGATAGCGGGAATCACCGGATCGGGCGCGGTGCAGAACCCCAGCGAGACCACCCGCCCGAACGGCCCTGCATGACGGATCGCGCGGCCCAGCATTCCTTCCGCGCCCACGCATTCGAAGATCACGCGCGGCGATCCGCCCAGCGCCTCGACGACTTCGCCCACCTCGTCCGCGCCATAGGCCCCGAAGGCGTCCGCTCCCATCGCCAGCGAAAGCTCCCGGCGCCGCGCCGAACGCGACATGGCAACGATGCGCCCCGCCCCCAGCCGCCGCGCCCAGTAGATCGCGTAAAGCGCCACCGTGCCGCCACCCAGCACCAGCACCGTGTCGCCCGGCTCGATATTCGCGAACCGCGCGCCGTAGAGGCTGATCGCCAGCGGCTCGATCAGGGCGCCGTCCGTCATCGACAGGGTGGCGGGCAACCGCGTCGCCACGGCGGCGGGCACGCTGGCGAACTGCGCGAAGCCCATCATCGCATTGCCCTCGCCCGACCGGCACAGCACATTGTTGCCATGAGCCTGGCAGGTCTCGCACGATCCGCAGGCGACCGAGGGCAGCACCGCGATCCGGTCTCCCACCCGCCAGCCATCGACATCGCGGCCCAGCTCGACGATCTCGCCCGCATATTCGTGGCCGAAGCGCGCGTTCGGGCCATAGTCCCACGCGCCGCCCCTGGTCATCGACAGGTCGGTGCCGCAGATGCCGCAGCGGTGGACGCGGATCAAGACCTCGCCCGGCGCAGGGCGCGGCTCGGGCACGTCCTCGATGACCACGGGCTGCCCGCCGCCCGGATAGACCGCCGCCTTCATGCCGCCTTCTCCAGCAGGTCGTAACGCGTCACATAGTCGCCGAAAGGCGCGCGCGCCTGCTGCTCGGTCATGCCGTAGTCGGCGATGTCGTAGCGATGGGCGCCGTGCTGCAATTCGGGCTTCTGCGCGATACGGCGGGCGAAGGCGGCGCGGGTTTCATCGGGAATGTCCATGCCGATGAAACCGTAGATCCGCTCCATCACCGCCATCGGCCGATTGTGGAAATCGAGATGCGCGATGTCGAGCACCTGCCCCGGACGGCGCGCCTTCACAGCATCCGCCTTGCGCAGCGCGGCGGCCCACTTCGCCACCTCCCGCGCGAGCATGATCGGCCCGCGTTGGTCCGCGCGGCCCTGTTCGAGCACCGGGTGCATACCCATCAGCAGCGAAACCAGCGAAGGCACCGCCTTTGCCGGATCGCGGTGCGTCTGGATCACCCTGGCATCGGGAAACACCGCGAAGAGCAGGTCGAGGTTGTCGATATGGCCGGGGTTCTTGAGCAGCCAGCGGCGGCCCGGATCGTTCATGCCGATCAGCTGCACGCAGCGGCGATAGTGCGCATAGGCCGCATCCTCGCGCTGGCACTGCCACCAGGCGTCATAGCTCGCCGCGGACCAGCCGCAGGTCCACAAGTTGGAGACGAACGACTGGCGCAGCAACATGCAGCATTCGTGAACTTCCTCGGCCGCCACATGGTGCGCGGCGCGGCGCTGCGGGGCGGCGGCATAGCGCGCCTCGATCACCGCCATGGTCTTGCGATATTCGGGATAGTCCTGCCAGCGATCCACCGGAGGTCGCGGCATCGGCGCGTCGAGCAGCCAGGTCTGCAGCCCCTGGAAGCGCGGGTCCACCGCCATCAGGCGGTGCAGCGCCGTGGTCCCCGTGCGCGGCACCCCGGTGATGACCACCGGCGCCAGCACGGGCACGGCATCGAACCCGGGATTGTCCTTCATCGCCCGGATCGCGCCCGCCCGGCTGCGCAGCACGCCCAGCACCTGCCCCCAGGCCGCGCGCCGCCCCGTTTCGGTGAACTGCGGATCGTAGTCCATCGAATGCAGCAGCACGCCAAGGCCGGGGAGATAATCGTCCGGGCCGAAATCGTCATGCCCCAGCTCCCCCGCGACGATCTCGTGCGCGCGGTCGACGGCGGTGCGGAACCGGTCTGGCGGATCGTAACCGAGATCCATGGCCTAAACTCTCCCTGTTGGATTTATCGTTCACCAGCGCCGGCGCCGCTGGCAGGCTCTTACGCGCTGCCGCAGTTCCTCGGCCCGTTCCTGCGGCGTGACCACGGGCGTATCGGCGGGCAGGTGATCGCGCAGCTCTGCCAGCTTGACCCGCCTGATCGTCGGCACCGGCGCGCTGTCGCAGTCGTACCAGCGGCCATAGATGCCGCCCTCGGTATAGCCTGCCGGATCGAGCCAGTTCGGCACGCCGGGGTCCTCCAGCGCGATCACCGCGCGGTAGCGGCCGTCGCTGGAAAGGCGGGCGTAGTGGCCGTTGGAACTGGATATGCGGTAGACATATTCCAGCGCGTTGAAGCAGGGATCGTTGAGCTGGATGTTCCAGTACGGCGCGTGCGCGGGAACCTCCGTCTCGATCACCAGCGCCTCGTCCGGGTCGAACCGGAAGCAGGCGGGCCAGTAGACCTGCTTGGCCAGCGCCCCGGCCATGCGCACCGGCTCGAACACGTTGAAGCCCACGCGCTCCTTCACCCCGTTCTGCATGGGATAGTAGAGACGGGTCTTGCGGCCGGGAAACTTCGCCATTTCGCCGATGCGGTGCAGGATCTCCTCCGGCGAGAGGCGCGGTTTGGGCGGAACCGGGTCGAGACATTCGATGGAGAGGTGCGGGTCGATCTCGTTCAGCCAGTCGTAGCTGCGGAACCGCAAGTAGAGATACCCCGCCTCCGGATCGATCCGCGCCCACTTGCCTTCATATCCGGCGGGACGTTCGGCGCTGAAGATCACCGAGAAATCCTCGCCCGGCGCAAGGCCGAGGTCGATGTCGTCCACCTCGTTGTGCCCGTTGGGGCGCGGCATCACGTCCACCGAGCCGGACTGCACCTTCTGGCTGGTGAAAGAGAGGATCCGGCAGGTCCCGCGATTGCCCGAGACGCGGTAGGTCAGGTCGCCCCGGATCGGCGACTGCACGTAGATGTCGTCCGGGTTGGGCTGGAGCGTGTAGACCGGGTTCCACAGCGGAGCCCAGTCCGGGTGTTCCGGCGTGGCGTGGAAATAGGCGAAATAGGCGTAGGAGAGGCTGGTCATCGTCTGGCGATAGACGTCGGCGCGATAGGCGGGATCGTCGGGCCGCCAGGTGTCCTGGAGATTGGCGACCGCGCTTTCCAGCCCGGTCAGATAGGCAAGGATGCTCGGCTCGATCTCCATGACGCTGGCCTCTCCGCCGGTTTCGCGACCGGCATATTTAGATAGTGATTGCTATTTATATTCGTGCAGGACCGCCTCGCAAGACATTCGGGGCGGCAACGCCTCCGCCAACGCCGGGGCGATGGGTCGTCAGTGCGAACTTGTCCGACGTAGATAGCGGATACTATCACGAATGCCCTTCACGGAGTTCACGATGACGCTCTCGCTTGCGCGGCCTGCCGGAACGCTTGCCCCCGGGTCGGGGCTGCTCCTCGCCGAGCATTTCCAGATGGCCTATGCCACCAACGACATCGCCGCCGCGCGGGACCTGTTCTCGCGCCGCCTCGGCATCCGGGAGTTTTGCGTGCTGGAAGGGCAGCTTGCGGCAGGGGGCTGGATCAGGGCCGAACTCGCCTGGCACGGGACGGTGATGTACGAACTGATCGAGGCTTCCGGCCCCGGCTCCGAAATCTACATGAGCCGCCAGCCGCCGGGCGAAGGCCCCCGCCTCTGGCACCACCACCTCGGCTTCCTGATCCATGACGAGGCCCAGTGGCAGGGCGTGCAGCAGGGCGCGCAGGGCAATGGCTGGGCCATGCCTTACGAAAGCCGCAACCCGCTGCTCCAGGCCTGCTTCGTGGACGTGCCGGAACTGGGGCATTATCTCGAATATCTCTATCCGGGCGAAGCGGGGCTGGCGTTTTTCGCCTCGGTGCCGAGGAATTGAGAGCATACCGGCGCTACAGGCCGTTTGGACAAACCCGCGCCGTCCCCTAAACGGGCCGGCGCCGGGATATCGCGGCCATCGATGGAGCGGAAGTGGACGAAGCGACGAAACCCGCGCGCCGCAAGCGGCGCAGTTCGCAGGAAGTGACCCGCCGCCTGCTCGAAGCGGCGGAAGAGGAGTTCCGCCGCTGCGGCTATGCCGGGGCGACGACGGCGGCGATCGCCCGGCGCGCCGAAAGCACCGAGGCGCAGCTGTTCCGCACGTTCCCCTCGAAGGCCGCGCTGTTCCAGGAAGCCGTGTTCGCCCCGCTGGACCGCCATCTGGAGCGCTTCAATGCCGAGCATTCGATCACGGATTCCAGCCCCGACGCAGGCGGGCCCGGCGAAGCCGCGCGGCGGGAGAATGCGCGGCTCTACGTTTCGGAGCTGGGGCGTTTTCTCAAGGATCATGCCCCGCTGCTGATGGCGGCGCTGACGGCCGGGACATATGGCGAGGATCAGGGCGCAAGCGCGCGGGCGATCGACAGCCTCAACGCCTACTTCGAACGCGGCGCGGCCACGCGCGCACATCGCGTGCGCCGCCGGAACGAGGCGGGAGAAGGCGCGAAGTCGCAGGATGACGGCGCGCAGGATGGCGGAACGCAGCCGGTCGTCGATCCGCGGCTGATGGTGCGGGTGTCCTTCGCGGCGGTGCTGGGCAACGTCCTGTTCCGCGACATGCTGTTCCCCGCCGGTCTGGCAGGCGATGACGAGATCGACGCGGCGATGCTCGACTTCATGCTGCACGGCACCGGTTCCGATTCCGGCTGAACCTGCCGCCGCCTCACCCAGTGCCTATCCGCCCGCCGGGCGCGCGTCGGCAGCGGTGGGCGCGAGGAGTTCGTGGACCTTGCCCACCAGCGCGGCGATCTCGAACGGCTTGGTCATGATCGCCGAAAGGCTTTCGAGCTGGCCGTTGGAGGCGACGACGTTCTCGGCATAGCCGGTGATGAACAGCACCTTGAGATCGGGCCGCTGCACCCGCGCCATATCCACCACCTCGCGCCCGGTCATGCCGTGCGGCAAGCCGACATCGGTGACCACCAGGTCTATGCGCGGCGCGGCCTCCAGTATGCCCAGCGCCGAGCGGCCGTCACCCGCTTCGAGCACGACGAAACCGGCCTCCTCCAGCACTTCGACCACGAGCATGCGGATCATCGGCTCGTCGTCCACCACGAGGATGACCTGCCCTTCGCCGGCGGCGTCGGGCGCGCCGTCCTCTGCCGGGGAAACCTCGGGCGCCGCCGCAACGCCGTGACGGGGGAGAACGATCGACATCCTGGTGCCTTTCCCGGGCTCGCTGTCGATGACCACCTGCCCGCCGGACTGGCGCACGAAGCCGTAGATCATCGAGAGGCCAAGGCCGGTGCCCTGCCCGAAGGGTTTGGTGGTGAAGAAAGGATCGAATGCCCGCGAAGCGACTTCGGCGGACATGCCGGTGCCGGTATCGGAAACATCGAGAACCACGTAATCGCCCGGCGCCAGGCCGAGCCGGCGGGCATCGTGTCCCTCAATGGTCCGGCCCTGCGTGGCGATCGTCAGCGTGCCGCCGTCCGGCATGGCATCGCGCGCGTTGATGCAGAGGTTGAGCAGCGCATTCTCAAGCTGGTTGCGATCGATCAGCACCGGCCACCCCGTGGAGCCGCGCACCTCGACCCGGATCGCCGGTCCCATCGTGCGGCGCACCAGTTCCTCCAGGTCGGCGACGAGACGGTCCACCCCGGTCGGCTGCGGGTCCAGCGTCTGCTGCCGCGAAAACGCCAGCAGCCTGTGCGTCAGCGACGCCGCGCGCTTCACTGCGCCTTCGGCGGCGTCGAAATAGCGCTCCAGATCGTCATGTCGCCCCTGCCGGACGCGCAGCCACAGCATTTCGAGGCTGCCTCCCAGCCCGGTCAGCAGGTTGTTGAAATCGTGCGCCAGCCCGCCGGTAAGCTGGCCCACCGCCTCCATCTTCTGCGCCTGCCGCAGCGCCGCTTCCACTTCCAGCAGCTTGCGGGTGCGGTCCTCCACCCGGCGTTCGAGCGTCTCGTTCAGTTCGCGCAAGGCATCCGCGCTCAGGCGCAGGTCCGCCTCCACCGAGACGCGTTCGACATGGACCCATGACCGCTCGGTCACTTCGGCGATGATCTCCAGGTCGTAGTCGCTCCAGACGCGCGGCGCCTTGTCGTGGATCGCCATGAGCGCGGTGAGGCGGCCGGACTTGACCAGCGGCATGCAGATCGTGGCGGCAATGCCGATGTCCTGGAAGGTGCGGGCCTCGTGACTGGGCAGTTCGCGGGCATTGTCATTGACGATAAGCGGGCGGTTGGCCCGCAGTTCGCGCACCGCAAGGCTGCCGAAATCGGCGAGACTGTAGTGCCCCAGGATCGAGGGTACGCCCGGCGCGTGCCAGTCTCCCCGGATGGTGAAGCCGTCCTGGTCCTCGTCCATGTCGGCATAGGCGCAGTTCGACAGGCCGAGATGCTCCCCGGTCATCCGGGTGGTGACGGCCAGCACTTCGTCGGCGTCCCGGCAGTTGATGGTCGCCTGGCCGAGCGCGTCGAGGAAGGCGAGCTTCTCTGCCGTGCGCCGCAGTTTCCTGCGCGCGTGATGCGCCTCGGTGCATTCGTGCAGCACCGCAAGCACCCCCACCGGGGCGCCAGCATCGTCGCGGACCGGGGAATAATCGATATCGAGGAAGGCCGGTTCGGGGCATCCGCTGCGTTCGAACAGGAATTCCTGGTCGGCGAAGGTGCGCGATCCGCCCATGAGCACATCGGCAATGATCCCGCGGTTGAAGTCCGCCACTTCCGGCCAGCTTTCCAGCACGCTGGAGCCCAGCGACATCGGATGGCGCCCGGCGGCAATGGGGATGTAGGGATCGTTGTAGATCATCGTCCCGCGCTCCCCCATGAGCAGCGCCATCGGCACTTTCGCCGAGAGAACCAGATCGACCACGGCCTTCAGCCCCGCCGGCCACGCCTCCAGCGGACCAAGCGGCGTAGCGGCCCAATCGTGGTTCCTGACAAGACCGGAAAGTTCGCCGGCGCCCCCTGGAAAATTCAAGTCCACCACCCTCTTCGCAAGCGAGAATTGCTTGACGCCAACGTCAACTCCCGGCCGCGCGCGATGTTCCCGCAGCGGCGGATGCGAACGTGAACAAGATGCTCTTGCTATCCGTTCGCATCCGCCGCAATCGAGCACACCGGATGTTCCGAAGGCCGGATTCCACGGGCCGATACAACAGGGCGCACGCATGCCATCGACGATTACGACCTCCGGCCTGAAGGCTCGCTTCCGGCTCGATCCCGGCACGACCTTCGGCCTCGCCGTCGCCATCCTGTTCTTCGTAGTCAGCGGAACTTTCGCCTATTTCAACGTGACGGTGCTGCGCGACGATGCGCGGCGGATCGTCCATTCCCATTCGGTGATCGTGGCGCTGGACGAACTGCTGTCCTCGCTTCAGGATGCGGAAACCGGCCAGCGCGGCTATCTGCTCACCGGTAGCGACAAGTATCTCGACCCTTACAATGCAGCGCTGGCGGACGTGGATGCGCGGGTCGCGAAGATCGCCTCGCTGACTGAGGACAACGACGAGCAGCAGGCCCGCATCGCGCCCCTGCGCCGCCATATCGACGCCAAGCTTTCCGAGCTGAAGGAGACCATCGCGGCGCGCAAGGCCGGGAACATGGTGGGCGCGCTCGCCATCGTCGCCACCGATCGCGGCAAGCTGGAAATGGACGCGGTTCGCGCGCAGCTTGCCGACATGCAGCGGGAAGAGGCGCGGCTGCGCCAGACCCGGCTCGCCGAAATGGAGCAGGCCTACCGGTCCGCATGGATCAGCGGCGTGCTGTCCTGCTGCCTCGGCATCGCGCTGACGCTGACCGTAGGCTTCCTGATCCGCAAGGCGGCGGCAGCGGCCGAGCAGCGTGCGTGGCTGCAATCCGGGCAGGTCGGCCTTGCCGGCGCCGTGATCGGGGACCAGCCGGCCGAGCAGCTGGGCGAGAGCATCCTGGCCTTCCTTACCCGGTTCGCGGGCGCCCAGGCCGGCGCCGTCTTCGCGGGGGAACGCGGCCATTACCGCCGCGTCGCCGCTTACGGTGTTCCCGCAGGCGCCGGGATCGTCGAGCGTTTCTCCCACCGCGAAGGGCTGCTCGGCCAGGTCGCGGCGGACGGCGAACCCGTGCTGCTGTCGGACATTCCGGACGGCTACCTGACCATCGGCTCGACATTCGGCAGCGACAAGCCCCGCCATCTCGTCATCGCCCCCGCCATAGCCGAAAATGTCGTCCACGGCGTGATCGAACTGGGCTTCCTGCATCCCGTCGGCCCCGAGATCATGGCCTTCCTGGCGGAGATTTCCGCGTCGGTGGGGATCGCCCTGCGCTCTGCCCGCTACCGTGCCGACCTTCAGCACCATGCCGAGGAACTGCAGGTCCAGAGCGAGGAACTGCGCTCCTCCAACGAGGAACTGGAAGAACAGGGCCGCAATCTCAAGGAATCGCAAGGGCGGCTGGAACTGCAGCAGGCAGAGCTGGAACAGACCAATTCGCAGCTTGAGGAACAGGCGCAGCTCCTGGAGGTCCAGCGCGACGATCTCGCCCGTTCCAACGCCGCGGTCGAGGCCAAGGCCCGCGAACTGGAGCAGACCAGCCGCTACAAGTCGGACTTCCTCGCGAACATGAGCCACGAACTGCGCACGCCGCTCAATTCGCTGCTGATCCTCTCCAAGCTGCTGGGCGACAATCCGCGCGCCAACCTTTCCGACGAACAGGTCCAGTACGCGCGCACCATCCAGTCCTCCGGCAACGACCTGCTGGCGCTCATCAACGACATCCTCGACTTGTCCAAGATCGAGGCCGGGCATCTCGAGGTCAGGCCGGAAACCGTGCTGGTCGAGCGTCTGGCCAGCGACATGCGGCAGGTGTTCCAGCCGGTCGCCGCCGATCGCGGGCTCGATTTCGAGATCCACGTCGCGCCCGGCTGCCCGGCCACGCTCGATACCGACCGCCAGCGGCTGGAGCAGATCCTCAAGAACCTGCTGTCCAACGCCTTCAAGTTCACCGAAAGCGGCAGCGTTAGGCTCGCCATCGAGCCGGAAGCCGCCGGAGCGGACGGCAAGGCGCGCATCCTGCTTTCGGTGACAGACAGCGGCATCGGCATTCCCGAAAGCCAGCAGCAGGCGATCTTCGAGGCGTTCCGCCAGGCGGACGGCACGGTGAACCGCAAGTACGGCGGCACCGGGCTCGGCCTTTCCATCTCCCGCGAACTGGCCCGCCTGCTGGGCGGCGGCATCTCGCTGTCCTCCACGCCCGGCCGGGGCAGCCGCTTCGCCCTGTCGCTGCCGCTCGCCTACGACGCGGCGCTGGCCGGACCGCAGGTTCAGGCCCCAGTTCAGGCCCGCGTTCAGGCGCAGGTTCAGATGGGCGGGCATTCCGATCTTCCCGCCCGCCTGCTTCCGCTGGCCCCGCATGGCGGCAGTCAGCCCGCCCCGGCCAGCCCGGTCCAGCAGATAGAGGACGACCGCGACCGGCTGGTGAGCAACCAGCGCATCCTGCTGGTGGTGGAAGACGACGCCGCCTTCGCCGGGATCGTGCGGGACCTGTCGCGCGAAATGGGCTTCCAGTGCCTCGTCAGCGGCACCGCCGCCGAAGCGCTGAAGCTGGCGCGAACCTTCAGGCCCAGCGCGGTCGTGCTGGACATCGGCCTGCCCGACCAGTCCGGCCTCGCCCTGCTAGACCACCTGAAGCGCGATGTGGAGACGCGGCACATCCCGGTCCACGTCGTGTCCGGCAGCGATCATACCCAGACCGCGCTCACGCTTGGCGCGGTCGGCTATCTCGTCAAACCGGTGAAGCGCGAGGAACTGGCCGGCGTGCTCGAAGCGCTCGCCGCCCGGCTGGCCTCGGCCACGCGCCGCATCCTCATCGTCGAGGACGATCCGGTCCAGCGCGAGGCGATGGGCCGCCTGCTGGCCTCCGGCGATGTCGAGACCGTGGGCGCTGCCACCGGCGCCGAATGCCTCGAACTGCTGCGGGACCAGACTTTCGACTGCATGGTGCTGGACCTTGCCCTGCCCGATGCCAGCGGCTTCACGCTGCTGGAAACGCTGTCCCGGGAGGGGACCTATGCCTTCCCGCCGGTGATCGTCTATACCGGCCACGATCTTTCGGCGGACGACGAGCAGCGCCTGCGCCGCTATTCGGACTCGATCATCATCAAGGGCGCCCGCTCGCCCGAGCGCCTGCTCGACGAGGTATCCCTGTTCCTGCACCAGGTCGTGACCGAACTGCCCGAGGAGCAGCAGTCGATGATCCGGCAGGCGCGCAACCGCGACGCGATCCTCGAAGGCCGCCGCATCCTCGTGGTCGAGGACGACGTGCGCAACATCTACTCGCTGACGCATATCCTCGAACCGCAGGGGGCGGTGATCGAGATCGCCCGCAACGGACAGGAAGCCATCGATGCGCTGGCCCGCGCCGGGGACGACGCCGCCCGCCGGATCGATCTGGTGCTGATGGACGTGATGATGCCGGTGATGGACGGCCTCACCGCCACCCGCGAAATCCGCAAGGACGGGCGCTGGGCGAAGCTGCCGATCATCACCCTCACCGCCAAGGCCATGCCGGACGACCAGGAACGCTGCATCGCCGCCGGTGCGAACGACTACATGGCCAAGCCGCTGGACGTGGACAAACTGCTCTCGCTGGTCCGCGTCTGGATGCCGCGCTGAGCCCGGTGGACACGGATCGCGCCATGGACGAGCAAGCCGTCGAGGATATCGAGATCCACCTCCTGCTGGAGGCGCTGCACCGGCGCTACCACTACGACTTTCGCAACTATGCGCAGGCCTCGGTCAAGCGGCGGCTGCGGCAGGCGCGCGAACTGATGGGGCTGGAAACCTTCTCGGCGATGCAGGACCGCGTGCTGCACGATCCCGCCATGGTCCCGCGCCTGCTGGCCTTCCTCACCGTGCAGGTCAGCGAGCTGTTCCGCGATCCCGGCTACTTCCGCGCCCTGCGCGAAAAAGTGGTGCCGCACTTGCGGACCTATCCCTCGCTGAAAGTCTGGGTGGCGGGATGCAGCACGGGCGAGGAACTCCATTCGCTCGCCATCCTGTTTCGCGAGGAAGGGCTGGAGGAACGCACCCAGTTCTACGCGACCGACATCAACCCCGATGCGCTGGCCGCCGCCGCACGCGGCGTCTACCCCCTGGACCGGATGGCCGCCTTTGCCGAGAACCACCGGCTCTCGGGCGCCGCCGCGCCGCTGACGGACTACTACACGCAAGGCCGGGACGGCGCCGCCTTCGATCCCGCGCTGCGCGAACGCGTGGTCTTCCACGACCACAGCCTCGTGACCGACGCGGTGTTCTCCGAGATGCACCTCGTGTCCTGCCGCAACGTCATGATCTACTTCGACCGCGCGCTTCAGGACCGGGCGGTGGGCCTGTTCCGGGATTCGCTGATCCGCAAGGGCTTCCTCGGCCTCGGCGCGAAGGAAAGCCTGCGCTTCTCTGCGCATGCCGAAGCCTTCCGCGATTTCGCGCGAGAGGAACGGATCTACCAGCGCCAGTAGCGGGGCCGGTGCAGGCCCCGCGGCCGTCAGTCCTGCAGGCTGCGCACGAAGAACTCGGACAAGCGCCGCGTCACATAGTCGATCGGGCCTGTGGAACGGCCCACGCTGTGCTCCCCGCCGGGCACCACCAGCAGGTCGAAGTCCTTGTCCGCCTTGATGAGCGCATCGGCGACCTGCATGGTCGAGGCGGGATCGACATTGCTGTCCTGCTCGCCCACGATCATGAACAGCTTGCCCTGCAGCCGCGCGGCATTGTCCACGCCGGAGGCATCGGCATAGCTCTTGTCCACCGGCCAGCCGAGCCATTGTTCGTTCCAGCTGATCTTGTCCATGCGGTTGTCGTAGCACCCCGCCATGGCGACGCCCGCCTTGTAGAAATCGCCATGGAACAGCAGCGCGTTGAGCGTGCTCTGCCCGCCCGCCGAGGCACCGTAGATGCCGACGCGGCCGATGTCGTAGGCGGGGTCCTTCGCGGCCAGCGCCTTGTGCCAGAGGATGCGGTCGGGGAAGCCGGAATCCTGGAGGTTCTTCCACGCCACGTCCTGGAACGCCTTGGACCGGTTGGCCGTGCCCATGCCGTCGATCTGGACGACGATGAAGCCGAGATCGGCCAGCGCCTGCATCCCGATCACCTTGTCGCCGCCCGAATGATAGCCGAAGGGCCAGAAGCTCTTGGGCACGAAGCTGTCGTGCGGCCCGGCGTAGATGTTCTCGATCACCGGGTACTTCTTCGCCGGATCATAGTCGCGCGGGCGCACGACGAGGCCCCAGATGTCGGTTTTGCCGTCACGCCCCTTGGCGGTGAAGACTTCCGGCGCGCGGAACCCGGCAGCGGTCAGGCGGCTGATGTCGCCCTTGGCGATCGTCTGCACCAGCGCGCCGTCCGCCGTGCGGTGAAGTTCGCTGACATTGGGCAGGTCCACGCGCGAATAGGTATCGACGAAGTACTGCATGTCGGGCGAGAAGCTGACGGTGTGGTCCGCACGCTCGGGGCTGAGCGGCGTCAGGTTCCGGCCGTCAAAATCGATGCTGTAGTAATGGCGGAAATAGGGGTCTTCGCCCGCATTCATGCCGCTGGCGACGAACCAGATCCGGCGCTTTTCGTCATCGACCCTGACGACCTCGCGCACCACCCACTGGCCGGTGGTGATGCGGTTCTTCACTTTGCCGGTGCGCCCGTCGATCAGGTAGAGATGGTTCCAGCCATCGCGCTCGGAAGCCCAGACGATCTCGTTGCCCAGCCCCTTCACATCGTGGGAATAGCGGCGATCGGCATAGACGAAGGTCTTCGCGTCCTCGGTGACGGCGGCATGGGCCGCGCCGCTGGCGGCATCGACCGAGACGATCCGCGCCTGCCCGAAGCCGCGCCGCACATAATCGAATTCCACGCTCCTGCCGTCTGCCCGCCAGCGCGGGCCGGACAGTTCGTAGGCGTTGGGGAACAGCGCCGGGCCCACCACGGTCTGGCGCCTTTCGGCAACGTCGAACAGCACCGGCTGCTCCTGGTCCACGGCATCGCCGGGCTTGGGATAGAGCTGGGTCCGCAGGCCCGGCTGCCCCTTGCCCTCCGGCGCCGCCTCGACCCGAAGGACATGGCGCGCGTAGCCGGGGCGAACGCGGTAGATCATCAGGTGGCGGCTGTCGGGCGACCAGGCGATGGTTTCGGGATCGTAGAAATTGCCCGCCGATCCGTCCGTGCTCAGGCGGACGGCCTGTGTGGTGCCCGCGCCGCGCAGCACGAGGTTGTCGTCCTCCACCGTGGCTTCCCACTTGCCGTCGGGTGAAAGACGCGGGTGATTGTCCGCCGGAATGGAAAGATCGCGCACGACGCCAAAGCCGCGCGGACGGCGCGGGTCTTCCTGCTTTTCGCAGACATAGTCCGCCAGCGTGCAGCGCCAGCCGTCCTCGTCGAGCCAGAACTGGATGGTCTGGCGGTCTCCGGCATAGTCGAAATCGGCAAACGGCAGGCGCAGCGCCTGCACCGGGCGGCCCAGCGCCGCCGTCAATGCGGCGGCAAGGCGCTGCTGGTCGAAGGCGGGGCTGCGCGCAAGCGTGCGGGCGTCCACGGTTTCGAAGGCGAAGCCGCCCTCCACCGTTTTGCGATAGGAGAAGGCCGCGCCGTCCGGCGTCCAGTGCGCGGGCCAGGCCACGTCGCGGGTGAGGTACTGCCAGTTCTCGCGCAGGGCGATGGAGCGGTCGATATCGGCGCGTCCGGGCGCCGCCAAGGCGCCGGCGGACGACAGGATCGCGGCGCAAACCGCGGCAATTCCGATGAAACGCGGAGCGCGGGCAAGAGACGACATCTGGCGGAAAACCTCGTATGCGATGGGAGCGCAAAGCAGAAAATACGATCGTATACGATATTACGCTAGCGCTGCAAGGCGCGATTTCCGCTTGCGCCATGGTTCTCCCGCGAAATCGATTGCGCTGCCGCCGAACACGCAAACTGTCGAAAAACAGTCATCCGCCCTATCGACATTGCCCGCCGGATCGGCATTTTGGGCGGCAGCGGATCGATCCGATCCAGACCTCTGTCCGGCCGACCGGCCAAGGAGCTTCGATGACCTCCCTCACCTTCCGTTTCCCGCGCAAGTCGCTGCGCACGCTGGCGCTTGGCGCGCTGCTTTCGGCATCCACCGCCGCCCTGGCCGCGCCGGCGCCGAAGTTCGACGTCGCCCGCATCTCGAACGACATCAAGACGCTTTCCAGCGACGATTTCGAGGGACGCGGCCCGGCCACCCCCGGCGAGAAGAAGACCATCGACTACATCGCCGCGCAGATGAAGGCCGCCGGGCTCCAGCCTGCCGGAGACAAGGGTTCCTGGTTCCAGAGCGTGCCGCTGCGCATGTCGAACATCGTCGGCACGCCCAGCCTTGCGATGACCATCGGCAGCGCCGCCACCCCGCTTTCGCAAGGTGAACAGATCGCCGTGCGCGCCGCCGAAACCGGCCAGTCCTCGGTCGCCTTCAAGGACCTGCCGCTGGTCTTCGTCGGCTACGGGGTGAAGGCCCCCGAACGCGGCTGGGACGATTTCAAGGGCGTCGATCTCAAGGGCAAGATCATGGTCGTGCTCGTCAACGATCCCGATTTCGAGGGCGGCGAAGGCGATTTCGGCGGCAAGCTGATGACCTATTACGGCCGCTGGACCTACAAGTACGAGGAAGCCGCCCGCCAGGGCGCCGCGGGCGTGCTGGTCGTCCATGAAAGCGCGCCTGCCTCCTACGGCTGGGCCACCGTGAAGAACTCCAACACCAACACCATGTTCGACATCGTGCGCGCCGATCCCAGGGCCGCGCACACGCAGATGGAAGGCTGGATCCAGAAGGATCTCGCCGCGCAGCTCCTCAAGGCTTCGGGCATCGATTTCGAAGCGGCCAAGGCCGCCGCCCGCAAGAAGGACTTCCAGCCGATCCCGCTCAAGGCGACGATGAGCGCCGACTATGCGGTCAAGTCGGACATCATCACGTCCTACAACGTGGCGGGTCTCGTGCGTGGTTCGAAGTACCCGGACGAGACGGTGATCTATTCGGCCCACTGGGATCACCTCGGCGTCGGCCTGCCCGATGCGAAGGGCGACCGCATCTACAACGGCGCGCTCGACAACGCCTCCGGCACCGCCGCCCTGCTCGAACTCGCCCGCAGCTATGCCGGTGGCCCGCCGCCGCAGCGTTCGGTCCTGTTCCTGGCCGTGACGGCCGAGGAAAAGGGCCTGCTCGGCTCGGAATTCTATGCCGACAACCCGCTGCGCCCGCTGGCCACCACCGCCGGGGTCATCAACATGGACGGCCCCTTCGCAATCGAAAAGACCACGGACTTCAGCATCTCCGGCGCGGCCAAGCTCGATCTGCTGACCATGCTGACCGAGGAAGGCGGCAAGCTGGGCCGGCACTACACCCCGGACTCGCGGCCGGAAGCGGGCAGCTTCTACCGGTCGGACCACTTCCCGATGGCCAAGCGCGGCGTTCCCGCCATTTCCTACGATGCGGGCAACGAACTGGTGAACGGCGGCGCGGCGCGCGGCAAGGAACTGGCCGACATCTACACGCGCGATCGCTATCACCAGCCCGCCGACGAGTACGACGCCAGCTGGAACACCAGCAGCTGGGTCGGCGACATGACGCTGCTCTACAACCTCGGCAATCGCCTTGCGAACGGCCATGTCTGGCCGAACTGGTCGCAGGACAGCGAATTCCGCGCCACCCGCGACGCCACGGCCGCCCAGCGTCCCTGAGGCAAACCGGACGCCCCCGGCCGCCGACACGGCGGTCCGGGGGCGGTCCTCGCAAGTATGTCCGAAGGCGTCAGGGCTGCATCAGCATCCGGCTGACCCCATGGCGCAGGCGCGGCAGCCGCTGCGCCGCCCGCAAGGCCACATGGCGCGCCGCCTTCGCCGCGGGATGCTCCGCCGTATAGAGCCCGACGATGGCGTTCGTCCCGGCATAGATCGGGCGGCTGGCGAAACGGTGCGCCGCCTCGTAGCGGCGCAGCAGCCAGGGCGAGCCGATGTCGCGGCCATGGCGCGCCGCATCGGCCACCAGCCCGCCCAGCCGCAGCGCCCCGGCCAGCCCCAGGTTGAAGCCATGCGCCGTCACCGGATGCATGCCCACGGCGGCATCGCCTATCAGCGCGGCACGCTCCGCCGCGAAATGGCGCGCATAAGTCGTCGCCAGCGGATAGACTCCGGGGCCCGCCATTCCCGGCTGGGGCACCACTGTCATCCGCCCCAGCCGCGACTGGAAGCGCCGGGTGATCTCGGCCCCCAGCGCCTCGGCGTCCAGCGCGGCGAGCGCCTCGATCCCGGCAGCATCCAGCGTCAGCACCGCCGAGGACATCCGCCCGCGAAGCGGCAGCATGGCGATGGTCTGGCCATAGTCGAACCACTCTGTGGCAATCCCTTCATGGTCGCGTTCATGGGCAACACGGCAGACCATCATCGCGCGTCCGGTGCGGTTCACTTCCGCCGCGATGCCGAGCTGTTCGCGCACCGCCGAGAACCGCGAATCCGCCGCGACCAGCAGGCGCGCCTCCAGCCTGCGGCCATCCGCGAGTTCAACCACGGCCCCCTCCCGCGTGGCCCGCGCCGAAGACACCGCCGCGCCGGCCAGCAGGTCCACCCCCGGCTGCGCGTGAGTGACCGCGAACAGCGCGCGGCGGATCAGGTGATTGGGCACGAGCTGGCCGAGCCGGTCCTCCCCCGTGCCGCCGGTATCGAAGGCCAGCGCGAAGGGAGAGCCTGCGTTCAGCACGCGGGCTTCGCGCAAGGGCGAGATTTCGGCCGGATCGATCGCCTGCCATGCCCCCAGCGCCTTGAGCGAGGCCTCCGAACGGTGCGTGAGGGCGATCTCGCGCCCGTCGCATCCCGGTTCGGCAAGCGCCCTGCGCGGCTGCCGTTCGACCAGCGCCAGCTTCAGCCCGGTCCCGGCGAGCGAGCGGGCAAAGGCAAGCCCCGCCGGCCCGCCGCCGACCACGATCACGTCATATCTCGTCATGCGAATTTCCGAGCCATTCGAAAGCGATTGATAGCTTCCCATGGCAGGCGGACGAGAGGCGCGAAATGACCCGCGTCAATCTCCGCTGCCATGGGCGCATCCGTTCAGCCGCACTTGCTGAAGCCGCACTGGGTGCAGGTGAGGCAGCCCTCCTGCATGTGCGCGGCCGGCTGCCTGCAGTTGGGGCACTCCTCCCCCTCGCCCGCCCCCGAAGCGGGGGCCAAAGCGGGGGCCAAAGCGGGGGCGCCCTCCTCCTGCCCCTGCGCATGTTCGCGCAGGATGCGGCCGATGAGGGCGATCAGGCTGGGCGCGTAGCTGCCCTTGGTATCGTGATCGAGCGCCACGAAAGCCCCGCCCTTGGCCGAGTGAACCCGTTCCAGTTCCTCGAAGATGAAGCGCGCGTCACCCCGGCGGCACACGGCGGAAAGCGTGCGGGTCAGCGCGGCCATCGTCTCGAAGTTCTCCGCCGAACTGGTGTTGATGAAGATCTCGAAGGGAATGCGCCGACCATCTTCGGCAACATAGTCGTTGATCGTCAGGTAGTAGTTCTCGCCGTCCACCGGCCATTTGATCTTGATGGTCTTGCCGGGCAGCACTTGCGGGCGGGCGGGCACGGGCGTGTCGCCCGGAAAGGCGGGCTTCGCTGGTTCGGGCTGCCCGGCTTCCTGCTTCGGTTCCGCCGACGATTGCGCCACAGGTTCCGACAGGACCGAACCGCGCACCCCGCTAGGCCGATAAGTGGTGCAGCCCTTCATCCCGCTTTCCCAGGCGGTGAGGTAGACCGCCCTGAACGCATCGTAGGACATGTCGGCTGGGCAGTTGATGGTCTTGGAAATCGCCGCGTCGATCCACTTCTGCGCCGCCGCCGCAACCGCGATGTGATCCTCCACCGAAAGCTCCAGCGCGGTCACCATATAGGGCGGCAGCGGCGCTGCCGGATCGAATTCCGGCAGGCGGCTGTAGAGATACCAGCCATAGTCTTCGACCGCGAAGCTCTCGGTCTTCTGCTCGGTCGCGGTCTGCTCAACCACGACGGCGCGGTTGTAGCGCCAGGAGAAGCTGGGCTCGATGCCGGAACTGACATTGCCGTAGAAGATGCTGGTCGTGCCCGTGGGCGCGATCGTCAGCAGCACGCCGTTGCGGATGCCGTGCTTCGCGATGGCCTTGCGGATGTCCTGCGGCAGACGGTCCAGCATCGGCGCGCGGCCGAACGCCTCCGCGTCATAGGCAGGGAAGCTGCCACGCTCGCGCGCCAGTTCGATCGAGGCGCGATAGGCCTCGGCCGCCATGAACGCGCAAATCTCCTCCACCATCGGCACCGCATCGCGGCCATAGGGCAGGCGCAACTGCTGGAGCAGGTTGCCCAGCCCCGTGAAGCCAAGGCCGACACGGCGCTTGTCCTGCGCTTCGAGGCGCTGTTCCTCGGTCGGGAAAGGCGAGGTTTCCAGCACGTTGTCGAGGAACCGCACGCCGATCCGCACGGTCTCCTTCAGCCGCTCCCAGTCGACCCGCGCCGCATCGCCGAAAGGTTCGAGCACCATGTTCGCAAGGTTCACATGGCCCAGATCGCAGTCGCCATTGGGGGGCAGCGGCTGTTCCCCGCAAGGGTTCGTGGCCGAGATCGTCTCGCAATAGGAGAGGTTGTTCAGCCGGTTCACCCGGTCGATGAAGACCACGCCCGGTTCGGCATATTCGTAAGTCGTGCGGGTGATGAGGTCGAACAGGTCCGCCGCCCTGATCCGCCGGTAGACGTACCAGGGCCGGCCGTCGCGCTCGGTCACCGCAACATGGGCGCCATCGGCGCGCGGCACGTGAAAGCCCAGGTCCCAGTCGGCATCGGCGTCCAGTGCGGCCATGAAATCGTCCGTCACCGCGACCGAGACGTTGAAGTTCCTGAGCACGTCCTTGCGGGTTTTCGCCTCGGTGAAGGCGATCACGTCAGGGTGCCAGATGGGCAGCATCGCCATCATCGCCCCGCGCCGCGATCCGCTGGAGCGGATGGTGACGCACATGCCGTCCCACATCACCATGAACGGGATCACGCCCGAAGAGACCGAATTGGTCCGCCCCACCACGGCCCCGTCGGGCCGGATGGTGCCGAAATCCATGCCGATGCCGCCGCCCTGCTGCTGGGTGAAGGCCGCGACCTTGAGCGCGTCCATGATCCCGGCGCCGGGCAGGTCCGGCTCGGTATCCATCGAATCCTGGATCGTGGGGCTGACGAAGCAGTTGATCCACGTCACCCGCTTGCCGGTGCCCGCACCCGCGAAGATGCGCCCGCCGGGCACCCAGTCCCGCGCCTCCAGCGCCGCAAGCGCCTGAGCCGCGTGCGCGCCGTCGTCCTTCGCATAGACGCCCGCCACCACGCGCCGGAACGTGTCCGAGGGGCTCTGCTCGTCGGCGTGCCGGTACTTCTCCTTCCAGACGTGGAGGGTGACGGGCTGGTCGAGCGGACCGGGCGAATTCGAGATCGACATGATGGTTCCTTGCCGGATGGATCAATACGGGAGGTGCGCGTCATCACGGGCCGAAACCTGGATAACGACCGGATGGGCATTCTGGTTGTCGGAGCGGACGGAAAGACCGGCGGCGGTTCGCGCACGCCGGCTTTGCAGGCTCAGCGGCGGTTCTGGCGCGCCGGTTCGCGGGGCGACGGCGGCCTGCCGGAGGCGCGCGGACACAGGGCGCCGAAGCGCCTGTTGCGATCGTTCATGAGGTAATCTCCGCGGCATCCGCGAACCGGACACCGATGGGATTCAGGATACCGCCCGGTCTTTGAAATTCAACCCCGACCCGAAATTATCATCCGGCGATCGCCAACTCGCCCTGCCTTTCGCGGGCCAGCAGCGGCGGCAGGGCAAAGCGGACGAGCGCCCCGGCGCCAGGCGCGGTAACGAAAGTGAGCGCGGGGGCATAAGCGATCTCGAACAGCAGCGCGCCCAGCACTTCGCCATCGGAGGCGACCCCCGGGAAACGTCCGAGCAGATAGGCGCCGAGCCTGCGCCACTGTGCGCGCACGATCTCCTCCTGCCGCCGGAGCGAGGCCGAACCCATCGGCGCGACTCGCGCATGTTCCAGCACGGTGAGCGACCATCCGCCGCTTTTCGAGCGTTCATCCGCCCATTCGGCCAGCACATCGACCACCGCGTCCAGCGTTTCGGCGCGATCGAGGCGCTTCAGCAGCTTGCCGAGGTTCTCCTCAGACTCGGTTTCAAGCACGGCGAGGAAGATCGCCTCCTTGCCCTCGAAGTTGGAATAGACCGCGCCCTTGCTGTAGCCGGCGGCTTCGGCGATCCGGTCCACCGAAGTTACCGCATAGCCATCGCGCCGGAACAGGTCGCGCGCGGATTTCAACAGCCGCAGGCGCGTCAACGCCTGGCTTTCACTTCGCGTCAGACGCGTCATTGCCCACTTCTCCTGTCGTGCCGCCCTTTGGGCGTGCATTATCCGCATACCCTATAGTACGCGGAAAGGAGAAATGCACCGGGAGAGATCGGCGTCGTGCGCGCCGCTATCTCGCCGCCGCCAGCGGGGTCGCCTCGACCGCAGCGGCGCTGGCCGCGCCGAAACGGGCTTCCCACGCCGCCAGGTCGGCACGGTACTGCTCGTAGCTGTTGTAGAATTCCGTGAACGGCGCTTCCGCTTTCGCAAGGCCGGAAGGCGCGAAGGCATCGAGCTGGCCCGCCGGCACGTTTTCGAGATCGACCGTCAGCGCCAGCGCCGCATTGCAGAGCGCAGGCACCACCGGGGGCAGGGCGAAGAAGTTGTAGACCTGGGTCTGGTACGCCTCGCGTTCGCGCACGCCCTTGGCGCCGAAGCGGGTGCGGTACTCCTTGTCCAGCGTCTTGTTCGCAGCCGCCAGCGCCTTGGCATGGCGTTTCTGGAAATCGGCATAGCCCGGCAGGATCGGCGCATATTGCGCGCCCATGCAGTTGAGCGCCGCGACATTGTAGGCGGAGCGCAGGTTCCACACGGCCTGCGCGGGCGAAACCCCGGTGTTGACGGTATGGCGCAGGCCGTCCGCCGCCAGCGCGGGGATCACCATGTTGGGCGCGGCGCCCACCGGAGGCATCGGCCGGGGCGGGATCACCACGACCGGCGGCGGCGGCGGCGGTGCCTCGACGATCTTCGCCGGGCCGCAACTGGCCACGCCGCCCAACAGCGCCAGCGCCAGCAGCCGCAGCCCGCGCGCTGGGCCCCGAGCCGAAAGGGCCTTCGCCGCGAACAACCCGCCCGCAAGCAGGCTTGCGCCATGGGCGTGCCGCTCACGCCCCTCGTCACCTAGCGTGCCGAAATCTTCCCCGGAATGACCGACGGCCGAGATCATCTTGGACACCATCCCCCACTTGCATGCGCTGATCCGATAACACGCAGCCGGCCGGAACCGGCCCGGTCTGCACGTTCGCGCAGCCTAGTTCGGCTTACCTTACGGCTGGCTTACAAGACGGCCAGCAGCAGGCACGGAGGGATGCGGGGCCTGAGCGGAGAGGGGGAATTTCCTTGCCGCGGAGCATGAAGGTCATGCTCCGCGGCAAGGAACCGATCAGACCAGTTCGCCGAGCGCGGCGGCGTCGAAGCCCTTGAGCTTTTCGCCTTCGCCGTCACGCACCTTGGCTACCCAGTCGGGATCGCTGATGAGCGCGCGGCCCACCGCGATCAGGTCGAATTCGTCGCGCTCCATACGCTCGACCAGATCGCCGAGGCCTGTCGATTGCGAGCTTTCGCCGCCGAAGGCCGCCAGGAACTCGCCCGAGAGCCCCACCGAACCGACGCTGATCGTGGTCGCACCGGTCAGCTTCTTGGCCCAGCCCGCGAAATTGAGGCCCTTTTCCCCGTCGATTTCGGCGAATTCGGGCTCCCAGAAACGGCGCTGCGAGCAGTGCAGGACATCGACACCGGCATCGACCAGGGGCTGCAGCCAATCCGCCATCGCCTCGGGCGTTTCGGCCAAGCGGGCGCGGTAGTCCTGCTGCTTCCACTGGCTGAGGCGCAGGATGATCGGATAGCCGGGGCCAACCGCCTCGCGGACCGCCGAAACCACTTCGCCCGCGAACCGCGAACGTTCGCGAATGGTCGCGCCGCCGTAGCGGTCCGTCCGCTCGTTGGTGCCGGCCCAGAAGAACTGGTCGATCAGATAGCCGTGCGCGCCGTGAATCTCGACGGTATCGAAGCCGAGGCGCTTGGCATCGGCGGCGGCGCGGGCGAAGGCGGCAACGGTGTCGGCTATGGCTTCCTCGCTCATCGCCTCTCCGCGCGGCTGGCCGGGGGCGAGCAGGCCGGAGGGGCTTTCCACCGGCACGCCGGGGTCCCAGCCGTCCGGGCCGACGGTCGATCCGGTGTGCCAGATCTGCGGGCCCATCTTGCCGCCGGCGGCGTGGACGGCGCCGATAACCTGTTCCCAGCCGGCCAGCGCCTCATCGCCGTGGAACAGCGGAATGCCCGCCATGTTGCGCGACGCGGGCCGATCGACGACCGTCCCTTCCGAGAGGATCAGACCGACGCCGCCCTCGGCACGGCGCTGGTAATAGGCCGCCTGCGGAGCGCCGGGAATACCCTCGGGCGCGAAGCCGCGCGTCATCGGTGCCATGACGATGCGGTTGGGCAGCGAGAGCGAACCGATGGTGATCGGGCGGAACAGGGTTTCGGTGGCGGATGCCGACATGCTCGAAAAGTCTCCGTTGAAGCAGGTGGCCATTAGGTATAATCTGGAAACCTAGCGTCAATGAGGCACCTTTGATAGCCTAGGTATACTGGAGGATACCGCTTGCCCGAATGCCAGCACTTCGACATCAACTGCCCGAGCCGCCTGCTGTTCGACCAGATCGCCGACAAGTGGTCGATGATGGTCCTCACCGTGCTGGACCCGGGCCCGATGCGTTTCAATTCCATCAAGCGCCATCTTGAAGGCGTGACGCAGAAAGCGCTCACCCAGTGCCTGCGCAAGCTGGAGCGCAACGGCCTGCTTTCGCGCCGGGTGATCCCGACATCGCCGGTGGGTGTGGAGTACGAGATCACCGGGCTCGGCCGCTCGCTCCACGCGCCGTTCAAGACGCTGTACCGCTGGACCGTGGATAATTTCGACGAAGTCGAAGCGGCGCGCCAGGCGTTCGACCGGCGCGCCGCCTGAAGCCGATCACTCGGCCGGCGCGCCCGTGAATGCGGCATCCGTTTCGGCCGCATCTTCGCCCTTGCCGGAAGCCGGGGCCTTTTCCGCCTCGTAAGTCCCGCCGAACACGCGGGCGGAGAACCAGTCCATCTGCACGTTGATCTGGAACAGGCGGTGGCGCAGTTCGCGGAAGTTGTGCGGCTCACGCGGGGCAAGGTAGAGCGCGGTATCCACCCCGAGCGCCGAGAGCGCGCGGTAATACATCACCGATTGCGCCGAGGGCACGCGTTCGTCCTGCGCACCGGCCAGGATCAGCGTGGGCGTCGTCACCTTGTCGACGGCGGCGAGCGGCGAATAGTCCTGATAGAGATCGCGCCGGGCGGTTGTGCCGTAAGGCGGCGTCACGAACCACTCCTTGCGCTGCCAGCGCGAGTCCGAGCCGAGATACATCGAGGGCCAGTCCACCGCGCCCGCGCCGACTACCGCCGCCTTGAAACGGTCGGTGACCGTCTCCAGCCGGGCGGTCATGTGGCCGCCCGCGCTCCAGCCCATCATGCCGAGCCGGTCGGGATCGGCCATGCCGCGCCGCACGAGTTCGTCGACGCCGGACAGCACGTCCTTGTCGGCATGGCGGAAGTAACCCGCATTCATGCCCTGGAGGAACGTGTCGCCGTAGCCGGTGCCGCCGCGATAGTTGACGCTGAGCACGAGCACCCCGCGCGCCGCCAGCAGCGGCAGGAAACGGCCATAGGCGAAGACGTTGAACTGGTCCGCAGAGCGCGGACCGCCGTGGCTCTGCACGATCGTGGGATAGGCATGGCCGGGCACATAGTCGAGCGGGTAGGTCACCAGTCCTTCCAGTGCCTGTCCGTCCGGCGCGGTCCAGTGGATCGCTTCCTGCCGCGGCAGGCGGTAGCGCTCGGCGATGCCGTCGTTGAGGTGCGTGACGCGAAGCGGGCGCGGGCTGCGCGGGTCCAGCCGCAGCACTTCCTCGGGCTGGAGCGCGCTGCGTTCGGTATAAGTCAGCATCCGCCCGTCGCGGGAAAGCGCGATGGAGGAGATCACGCTGTCCCCGCCCGCCACCTTGCGCCAGCGGCCACCGGCGGCCGGCACCGCGTAGAGCCCGGTGCGCACGCCTTCCTGCGCGGTGAAGTAGATCGAGCGGCTGTCGGCGGACCACAGCGCCTCCTCGATCGCCCAGGGCGGACCGTCGGCGAGTTCGCGGATTTTCCCGGTGGCGAGGTCCACCACGAAAAGATTGGCGTTGAACGTACCGTAATGCCCGTCGCGCGCATTGGCGCGGAACAGCGCGGAGCGTCCGTCGGGCGCAAGGCGCGCGCCCATTTCCTGGTAATCGTTGTCGGTCAACCGGCGATCCGCGCCGTTACCCTTATCGCCGTTCACGCGGACCCACAGTTCCGAGGCGGCCTGATCGTCGAGCAGCCGCGAAGTGGCGCGCCGGTAGAGCAGGACGCCGCCATCGGCGGAAATATCGAAGCCGCGCACCTCGAAGTCTCCGGAGACGATCTTCTCGGCCTTGCCGGTGGCGAGATCGGCCTTCCACAATGCGCGGCGGGCGCCGGGGGATTCGAAGGCGACCATGTCGTCGCGCTCCTTCTTGCGCGCCGCCAGTTCCTTGCCGTCGGGAAGGTTCGCCAGGAAATAGATCGACTTGCCGTCGCCCGACCAGACCAGATCGGCAGGGGCGGTGCGCAGCGTGGTCAGCTTGCGCGCTTCGCCGCCATCAGCGGGAAGCAGGTAGATCTGGCTCGCCTTGTCCTCGTCCCGGCGGTCCACAAACGCGATCGTGCGCCCATCGGGCGACCAGGCGGCATCGGTTCCGCCGTCCGCCAGCATCCGGCGCGGCTTGCCCGACGCGGTATCGACGCTCCACAGCTCCGTCACCGCGTGGTTCTTCTTCCAGTCCGCCTGCGACACCCGGTAGAGGATCGAGGAACCGTCGTTCGCGGGAAGCGAACTGCCTGCCCGCGCGATACTCAGCAGGTCCACCGCCCCCATCGTGGCGCGCGCGCGCACGGCGGCATCCTCTCCGGCGAAGGCCGGAACGGCGGGCAGGGCAGGCGCCAGCGCAGCGGCCAGGAGCAGAGAACGGAACATTCGGGAAGCGGCGACCATGGGCATCTCGCGTCAAAAAGGCCCGGCGGCACGCAGGCACCGCCGGGAGGGGGATGGACTTTGAAAATGTACGGGGGGAGAGAAACCGCCCCTCCCCCGCGCCGGGCTCAGAACTGGAACTGGGCTCCGAGCGTGAAGGAACGGCCGGTCACGCCATAGACCGAGTTGTAGTTGTACTGGCTGCCGCTTTCGGTGCCGTCCGGAAGGAACGGTCCGTACTTGTTGAACACGTTGCGGACCGAGCCGAAGATCCGCAGGTTCGGGTTGGCCAGCGGCGGCGTGATGCGGAAGCTCAGGTCATGGCGCCAGTAGGCCGGCACGTTGAGGAACAGCGGATCGGTGATCCCTGCCGCCGCGAAGCTGGCCGCCGCCTCGTTGCTGTCCACGGCCTTGCCGATGTAGACCGTGGTCCACTTCAGCATGAAGCGCTTGGAGTTCCAGGCGAGGCTGGCCTTGGCGCTGTCCTTCGAGGTGCCGACTTCGCCCAGCCAGTTTTCCGAGGACTGGCTGGCGATGCCCTGGTACTTGGTGCCCAGTTCCAGCCGGTGGTTGTAGTTGAGCGAGAACTGGATGTTGCCGGGGATGACTTCCGGGCGGAACTGGTACGCCACCGCCACATCGATGCCGCGGGCGCGCAGTTCGTCGAGGTTCTCCTGCTGGTTCACCAGGCGGGTGATCTGGCCCTCGGCATCGCGGGTAATCGCATCGCAGAAGCGGTTGCCGTAGCCTTCCGCATCCGAATAGCATTCGAGCATCTGGTTGGTGTTCGACAGCGCCGAAATCGCATCCTTCACCCGGATGTCGTAATAGTCCACGCTGGCCTGGAAACCGGGAAGGAAGCCGGGGTTCACCACCACGCCGGCGGTGAAGGTATAGGCGGTCTCTTCCTTGAGATCGGCATTGCCCGCATTGGGGGCGTTCACGCTGGTGCTGTCCTGCCTGAACACGCCGTCCGCCGCGATGGCTGCGGCAATCCCGGCGTTGCTGCGGCAGTTGTCGGCAACCGTTCCTGCGGTGGCGGCGGTAACGCCGCTGCAGATATCGACCACGGTGTCGTAATCGTCACGCGGCGGCGAATAGAGCTCCGTCGTGTCCGGCGCGCGCTGGGCGCGGCTGAACGTGGAGCGCAGGTTCATGCCGCGAACCGGTTCCCACTGCGCGCCTGCCCGGTAGCTCAGCGTGGTGCCGACCCCGGAGAGGTTGTAGCGCGCCACGCGCACCGCCCCGTCGAGGCTGAGGCGATAGATCAGCGGAATGTCGCGCAGCAGCGGCACATTCGCCTCGGCATAGGCTTCGCCGACCTTCACCGTTCCCGCATATTCAGGGATATAGGCGAAGTTGCTGTAGCCGCTCGCGGTCAGTTCGTCGGTATGGGTCTCGGTATGGTCGCGGCGCAGCTCGAAGCCGGTGGCGATCTGGACCGGACCGGCGGGCAGTTCGAACAGCGTGCCCGTGAGGTTGCCGCTGAGCGTGTGCTGGCTGTTGATCGACTGATACCAGACATTGCCGCGAATATAGTCGGCGGCGGCATCGCTGATCGAGCCGATGCCGAACATGTTGAGCGGCACGCAGCCGTCCGCCCGTGCGGCCTCGTCGGCGCAGACGATCGAACCGTCGCTCAGCCGGGTCGCGTTGAGGGCGTACTGGACGTGCTGGTAATTGACGCCGTTGGTCCGGGTCTGGTTCTGTTCGAAGCGGCCGAAGCCGTAAGTCACGTCCCAGTTCCAGTTGCCGAAGACGGTGCCCTCGAACCCGGCCCAGGTCCGCCAGGTCTCGCGCTTGTTGTCGATCGCCATCTGGCCCACCTCGGTAAGGCGGCGGCGGAAATCGATCCCGGAACTGGTCGAGGCGGCGGCGATCACGTCCGGCACGAACGGATTGGTGCGGGACAGACGGCCCAGCGTGAACTCGTCGTTGACGCCGTAGCTGGACGAGTTGGACAGGTAATAGGGTTCGCGAAGCGAATTGGTGGTGATCCGCGAATAGAGCACCGTCGCCTTGAACTTCAGGCTGTCGCTGAATTCGTAGCCGATCTTGCCGGCCGCGCTGATGCTCTCGCGCGGGACGATGAGCGTGCCGTTGGTGCGGGAATCGTAGCCGTTCTCGGCCGTCACGAAGCCCGACTGAAGGCCGTTCTCGTCATAATAATAGGCGCCGCGGCTGCTGAGGAAGCGTCCGCCCGGCGTGTAGCTGCTGAGCGCGGGCGAGGAGACCGTGTTGCTGGTGGCATCGTAGCTGACCGATTCCAGCGCCCAGTCGCGATCCCTCGCGCTGAGGGCGTACTGCTTCTCGTAAGTCCCGGTGGCCATCAGATAAAGCCGGTCGTCAAGGAACTTGCCGCCTGCGGCGAGCGAGTATTCCGTGCCGTCGCCGCCGCCGTCGTTCGTGGCGGTGCCCGCTGCCCTTCCCTTGATCCCGATCAGGTTGTTGTCGGTCATGATGTTGACGACACCGGCGATCGCGTCGGACCCGTAGACGGCCGAAGCACCGCCCGTGCTGACATCGATCCGGTCCACCAGAAAGGTCGGGATCGTGCTGAGGCTCACCGCGTTCGAATTGCCGACGTTGGACACGGTGCGATGACCGTCGATCAGCGTAAGCGTGCGGTTCTGGCCGAGGCCGCGCAGGCTGACGGTCGAAAGGCCGTTGGTCTGCGTCGAGGTCTGGCCTGCCGAAAGGTTGAGGCCCTGATCCACGCCGGGAATGTCCTGCAGGGCTTCGGCAAGGTCGCGGTAGCCGTGCTCGGAGATGTCCTCCTTCTGGAGCGCCACCACGGGGATCGGGGAATCGAACTCGGTGCGCCGGATGCGCGAGCCGGTCACGACCAGTTCGGTCATTTCAGGTTCGTCGCCTCCGGTATCGGCCGCCGGCTGCGCCTGCGAAGCCGGTACTGGAGACACTGGAGCACGGCGGACCACGAAGACGCCCGACGCGCCCTGCTCCGCCGTCAGCCCGGTGCCGCGCAGCAGCTGGCCCAGCGCGGCGCGGGCGGTGAAGCTGCCCTTGAGTGCAGGCACCGTGCGGTTCGCCACCGAAGCGCCGTCAAAGATGACCTGCTGCCGCGCCGCCGAAGCGAAGCTGCGCAGGGCGCTGCCCAGGCTCTGCGACGGAATGTCGAGATCGAAGCGCTGTTCCTCGGCAAAGGCCGGAACCGCCTGCGCCATCAATACCGCTGCAACGGCGCTGCCCGCACCCCAGCGGGATGCAGCAAGAAATTTCCCCATGTTTTGCGACCCCTGTTTGATTGATTGTTGCCGCAGGGTGAGACGCGCGGTGCCGCCGGAGGGACAGCGCCGTCCCGGAAACTTTTTTCAGTCCCGGGCGTCAGGCGCCGCTTTTTCCTTCCCCGATCCTGCCTTTTCAGCGCCGCTCGATCTTCCAGCCGTCGCCCTCGGCGCTGACCTCGATCGGATAGAGCGCGGTGACGCCGTCAAGGAACGCGCGCGCATCGCCCGCCCGGAACACCCCGTTGACGACGATCGCCCCGGTCTGCGCATCGGCCAGCGCGATCGGCTGGCGCGAATAGCGGTTCACGCGTTCCACCGCGCTGGCCAGCGTCGTGTTCTCGAAGACCAGTTCGCCGTCCTGCCACGCCTGCCCCGCGCCGATCTGGAACGGCGCAACGCGCGGAGCCTCGACACCCTGCGCCAGTGCAACCATCTCGTTGCCGGGCGTGAGCTGCGGTTCGGACGCAAGGCGGCGCGGCCGGAACTGCTCGCTTGGCGCCATGCCGCGCCCCGCGGTGCGATTGACGACGGCCACGTGCCCCTCGAAGAGCTGGACGTGAACGTCCCTGCCCAGCAGTTCGACGGAGAACGACGTGCCGGTGGCCACGACGATGCGGTTGCCCGCCGTCACGGTGAAGGGCCGCAGCGGGTCCTTGGCAACGTTGAACCGCGCGCGCCCCCGCACCAGCACGAGCGAACGCCGGTAATGCCCCAGATCCACGTCCACGGTGGAATCGCCGTCGAGGGCAAGCTGCGATCCGTCGTCGAGCAGGACCGTGCGCCGCTCCCCGATGCTGGTGGCATAGCGCTGCGAATGATCGCCCCACACCGACAGGACGCCGAGGAAGGCCAGCAGCAGCGAGGCCGCCAGCGCGACCGCGAACAGCGACTTGCGCACTTCGCCGCGCCGCCGCCCGCTGTCGGTGCGGTCCTCGTAGTCGCAAAGCGCGGCAGTGCGCAGGCTGATGATGTCGGGCTCTTCGCCCAGACCGTCCAGCGCGCGCGACATCCGCGCCATGTCGGCGAAGGCATCGGCATTGTCCGGCACCGCCAGCCAATCGTCGAACTGCGCCTGGTCGGCCTCGCTCATCGAGCCGTCAGTGAGGGAAAGATACCAGGACGCGGCCTCTTCGGCGCGCGGATCGACGGTATCGGTGATGACGGAATCCTTCATTTTACGTCTCCCATCCGGGAGGCGAGCAAGGCCATGGCCTTGGCGATCTGCTGCTTGACCGCGCTTTTCGAGATGCCGTAGCGCTCGGCGATGGTGTCCTGGCTGAGCTGCTCGAACTTGTAGAGCACGAACATCGTCCGTGTGCGCTCCGGCAGCGCCTCCAGCGCGCGGACCAGTTGCTCCACCCCCTGCCGTCCGCTCGCGATCGCATGGGGATCGACAAACTCGACGTCGCGGCGCTCCTCCGCTTCCACGAAATGGCGATAACGCTCGCGCACGCGGTAGCGTCGGTGCCGGTCGGCCAGCAGGTTCACGGCGATCTGGAACACGAAGGCGTCGGGGTGGTCGACGCCGGAATCGTGCCGCAGCATCCGCTCGAAAACCTCCTGCGTGAGGTCCTCGGCTTCCGCGCGATCCCCGATACGGCGCGAAAAGAACGACATCAGGACACGCCGCCAGCGCCGGTCGAATTCTCCGATGTCATTGCGTGCCTGCACCCGCACGGCGGTCTCCTTACCAGCGCCCCTCCTTACCGGCGGCAAGTCGTCAGCACCGGGTAAGACGCGCGAACGCCGCCTAGGGACAGGAGACAACCTGTGCAATGCCCTCCGAATTGCGCCTGCCGGAGCGCCCTATCGCGGATGCCGCGCGGCAAGCGCGATCCCGGCGAGATTTTGCCCGCGCCTGATCCAGCGGACCCTGGCCGGCGCGCCCTTGGCCACCAGCGCCCGGAATGCGGCGGCATGTGCACCATCGGCCTGCCCGGTCCTGAGAACCGCATCGGCCCGCCGCACCACTTCCCGCGAATCCCCGATCAGCTCTATCTCCGCCTCACCCGAAGCCTGCGCCAGTTCCAGCGCGCGGATCAGCGCGAGCCATTCGGCATCCTCATTGCCGCCCTGCCCGAGATCGGTGAACAGGTGCGCGGTGCCGCGCATCACCACGGCCACCTCGATCGGGCCGGGATTGGGGCGGCAACCGCCATCGAAGAAGACTTTCAACCTGCGCCGGGACATGAGCCCCTCATAGATCGCGAGTCCCGAAAGACAATCTTCGGGCACCGCCTCCGGCGCAGGCTCCAATACCCGCCTCGGGCTCAGGCTCGGTCCAGGTAGAGCGCGCGCAGCCTTTCGATCTGCGCCGGGCCAAGCCCCATCTCGTCGGCAAGATAACCCTCGGCCCCGCCGCGATGGGCATCGAGCGCGCCGAACGCCGCCTCGATATAGGCACGGTCGGCCTTCATGAAGGCGCCCAGCACTTCGGGCGGCAGGCGCGACCAGGGCTGGCCGTCCAGCGCGCCGCCCTTTCCGGCCGAGGCGGCAAGCGCGGCCGGGAGATAGCGATTGGTGAGCAGGTAGTCCTCGATCACCGTCTCGCGCGGGACGCCCAGCGCGGTGAGCAGCAGCGCGGCGGCAACGCCCGTGCGGTCCTTGCCTGCCGAACAGTTGAACGCCAGCGGGGCATGGCCCGCCAGAAGCTGCGCGAACATGCGCTTGTACTGGGGCGCGAAAGTGCGAAGCATCGTCGGATAGCTCGCGGTCATCATCGCGCGGGCCGATTCCGGCGTCATTCGGGCCATGTCCTTCGGCATCAGGCCAATGGCCATGCCGTCGTAATCGTCAGCGAACACGGTCGGCCCGGAGGCGGCATCGGCGCCCCAGGGCGCGGGCTCGGCCGCGCGCTCGGCATGGTCGCGAAAATCGCAGACCACGCGCAGCCCCCGCGCGTCAAGCGAGGCGAGATCGCTTGCGGTCAGCCCTGCCATCGAGCCGGAGCGGAACAGCATGCCCCACTTCACCGTGCGGCCGTCGGCAGTACGATAGCCGCCGAGGTCGCGGAAATTGCGCCCGCCTTCCAGCGGCAGCAACCGCTGGTGTCCGGGAGCCTGCGAACCGGCCGAGGCGGTGGGAGCCTGCGCCTCCGCGCGCCAGGCGACCAGCGCCGGCGTGCAAAGCGCGAGCATCGATGCGCCGAAAACGGCGATCCGGCGGATTTTCATGTCCATTTCCCTTCCCGCCCGATCAGAACTGCACGGTGCTCGAAATGCCGTAAGTGCGCGGCTCGTTGTAGATGCCGTACTGGCCGATCGCCGAGCTGTAGCTGCGCAGGTAGGTATAGGCCTTGTTGAACAGGTTGCGCGACCAGACCGACAGTTCCATCTTCGCGCCGATGCCCGGCATCTCGATCTCGCTCAGCGCCACCCGGCCGTTGACAAGGAAGGCGCTCTGGCTGCGGGTGGGATCGTTGACCTGCGCATACTGCTTCGACGAATAGTTCGCATCGAGGTGGAAGCGCAGCGTCGCGTCGCCCAGTTCGGTTTGATAATCGAACGCGCCGCTCGCCGCATGTTTCGGGGTGAACACCGGATAGACCGCCATCAGCGGATTCCCGGTAACGAAGGGGTTCGGCGCTTCCGGCAAACGCATGTCGGTATAAGTATAGCTGCCCGAGAGCGTCAGCCCCGTCATCGGCATGACGGTCAGTTCCGCCTCCACACCCTTCGAACGGCCTTGCCCTTCGGCATTGGTGGTCTCGGTGGTCGTGCGGTTGCTGCTGGCGACCGGGGCGTAGAAGTCGATCTGCACATCCTTGTAGGCCGCCGTCCACGCCGCAAGGTTAAGCCGAACGTGGCGATCGAGGAATTCGGTCTTGGCGCCCACTTCGAAACTGGAAACGCTTTCCGGCTTGAACGCGCGATAGGTCAGAGAGCGCGAATTGGCGCCTCCCGCCTTGTAGCCGGTGCTCCACTTTCCATAGACGTGGATGTCGTCGGCAAGATCGTAGGCGAGGTTGATGGTCGGATCGAACCGGTCCCAGCTCTCGTCGAGCAGGTAGGCGGTGGCAACGCCGTTGACCTTGTCGAGCGAGCCCGACTTCTTGTCATGCGTATAGCGCCCGCCCAGCATCAGGTGCGCCTTGTCGTTCAGGAAATGCGGGCTCCAGGTCGCCTGCCCGAACACGCCGATGCTGTCGGTATCTGCACGGCTGGCGCGGTCCGGGAACGCGCTCGACGCCACGGGATCGGGCAGAACGGTATAACCGGTGCCGTCGGCGTTCCACTTGTTGGTGTTCGGCGTCCAGGCGTCGTCCCGGACGTACTCGTGATAGTAGAAGCCGCCCGCCACGAAATCGACTTCGGGCAGCGTGCCGATGACCTGCACTTCCTGGCTGTACTGGCGCTGCCAGACATTCGCGAGGCTGTAGCGGCTGAAATTGGCGTTGGGCGCGAAGACCGTGATGTTGGTCATGCCGTTGTCGAGCTGGGTCTGGGTCAGCTCGCGATAGGAACTGATCGACTTGACCTCGATGGCCTCGGAAAGGTTCCAGTCGAGCGTCACCATGTGGCCATGGGTCTTGCCCGTGCTCCAGGCCTGCGGCACGCCGATGTTCGCCTCTGACGCGCGATCCGGCTGAAGCTGGATCAGCGGCGCGCGGGCATAGGAACCGCCCGAAAGGAGCTGGACGTAATAAGGCGTCGTCCGGTCCTGAGAAATGTCGAAGCTGTAGAGCGCACTGAAGCTGCTGCTCGGCTGCCACAGTGCCGCGGCGTGGAGACCGCGCTTGTTGTAGGCATTGAAATCGTGCGCGCCGGCCAGCGGATTGTCGACCGTGCCGTCACGCCTGGTGATCAGCGCGTCGAGCTTGACCGAGATATTGGCCACGGCGGGCAGGTCCAGATGGGCGCTGGCCTCGCGGGCGCCGTAATTGCCGATCCCGGCGGTGGCGCGCAGGCCCCATTCGCCGCTCGGCTTCCTGGTCACGATGCTGATCGCGCCGCCTTCCGTATTGCGCCCGAACAGCGAGCCCTGCGGCCCCTTGAGCACTTCGATCCGCTCGACATCGTAGAGCGCCGATCCCAGCCCCTGCGCGCGGCCAAGGAACACACCGTCGATATAGACGCCCACGCCCTGGTCGCGGCTCGGCTGGTTCGCGTCGCCCATCGTGCCGATACCGCGCATGCCGACCGTGAGCGCCGAGGAACGGCTGAACATCGGCGCGACGCGCAGGCTCGGGATCGAACCGTCCATCAGCGATTCCAGCGAAACGACGTGGCGGTTGCGCAAGTCTTCCGTGTTCATCACCGCGATCGAGATCGGCGTGGTCTGGAGGCTGGTCTCACGCTTCTGCGCGGTGACGACGATGTCGGAAAGCCCGGGTCCGGCCTCCGCCGCCGCGCTTTCGGCAGCGACGGCAGCTTCGGCTGCCTGCGCGGAACCTGCCGCCAGCATGGCGCCAAGCGCACTGCCGGTCAGTACGGCGGAACGGAAAGAACGTGAAAAGCGAAAGGACATGGATCGAACCCCAGCAATGATGTCGGGGCGTCGGCTAGAACGTCTGTATGTCAACCTTGTTACGCTTGTATCGAATACTCACGGGACAGGCTGTCATAAAACCGTCTCAAAAATAGAGATCGAACGGCTGATTTTCGTGACTTTATCGGATGCGCGCCAACAAGTCGCGCCGCATCGCAGCCCATCAATGGAACGATTGTTTTCAAGGCGCCCGCCAATGGCCTCGCGTCGATGCCCTGCCCGGCCGCCCGCGGCGATCTTCGGCTCCTGCCGATTCGCCGCGCGGAAGCCCGCGCATGGCCGTCTGCGAGCGCCGGGAAGCGCACCGGCCGCCTATAATACGATCAAGGCACGCCCAGCGCGGCTCCATCCGCTCCCCGCAAAATGGATTCTACATGCTTGAATTTCTCAACGACTGGCGGCTTCCGAGAAAGCTGCTCGCCGCCTTCGGGTTACTCGTGGTGCTGTTCGGCGCCGTAGGCATCAACGGACTCGTTTCGACGCGCAAGCTCGATGCGATCGCGCAGAACCACGTCGATCACGGCATTGCCGGCATGTCCGCGCTCGCTGACGTCATCAGCAACGTCAAGGAAATGCGGATCATCGTCTATACTTACTACGCCGCGGTCAACACGCCGCAGGAAGAAGCCGATATCCGCGAGCGGCTCGACAAGACCAAGGCCGCACTGGCCAAGGCTGTGGACGAGTACAAGCAGGTCGCCGACGAGAGCTTTACGCAGGATGCCACGGCCCTCAGCGCCAATGTCGAGGCTCTCAACAAGGCCAACGACCATCTCTTCGCGGTGCGCGCGGCCGGCGACCTTCCCGCCGCCATGACCGTGCTCAAGACCGAATCCCGCACCGCGTCCCACGAGATCATCGACCTGACCGAGAAGCTGCTGGACGAGTCCCGCGAGCGTTCGCGGGAACAGGCCGCGCAAGGCGCAGAGACCGCAGATTTCGCCATCTGGCTGTCAGGCGGACTGGCGCTTGTCGGCATCGCGGGCATCGTGCTGATCTGGCTCGTGCTGAACGCCTCCGTCGCCGCGCCGATGAGCCGTATCGCGGATGTCACCACGACGCTGGCGGAAGGCGGGCGCGCCGATGTTCCCTATCGCGAGCGCCATGACGAGATCGGCGAGATCGCCGGCGCCGTCGAGCAGTTCCGCGCCGCCGCCGAGGCCCGCGCCGAGATCGACGCCAAGGCCGCCCGCGAACAGGAAGTCGTCACCTCCACCCTGCGCGGCAGCCTCCAGGCGATCAGCGAGGGCGACCTCACCCAGACCATCTCCGCCGAGTTCCCCCCCGCTTACGGCGAACTCAAGAGCAACTTCAACTCCGCCCTCGGTGCCCTGCGCGACCTCATCGGCGCCGTCGCCGAAAGCGCCGTCGCCATCCGCACCGGCTCGAGCGAGATCGCCCAGGCATCCGAAGATCTCGCCCGCCGCACCGAGAGCAACGCCGCCAGCCTCGAAGAGACTTCGGCCGCGATCACCCAGATGGACGAGCGCCTGCGCGCCACCGCCGCCGCCGCCGGACGCACCGTGCAGCGCGCCGACGGGGCGATGACCGTGGTCGGTTCCGGCCGCGACATCGCCGACGAGGCGGTGCAGGCCATGGGCCGCGTCAGCGAAAGCGCCAAGGGCATCGATTCGGTGATCGAGGGGCTCGACAAGATCGCCTTCCAGACCCGCGTCCTTGCCATGAACGCCGCTGTAGAAGCGGGCCGCGCAGGCGATGCCGGTCGCGGTTTCGCGGTCGTGGCCGATCTCGTCTCGGCGCTCGCCATGCGCTCGGAAGAGGAAGCCAAGCGCGCCCGCGAACAGCTCACCGCGACCCAGACCGACATCGGCACCGCCGTGGAAGCGGTCCAGCGCGTGGACGGTGCCCTGCAGAACATCTCGGGCGATGTCACCGAAGTGCACTCGCTGCTGAGCAACATCGCCAGCGACAACCAGGCCCAGTCCTCGACGATCACCCAGATCAGCGCCACGATCGGCACGATGGACCAGGCCACCCAGCAGAACGCCGCGATGGTCGAGGAGACCTCCGCGGCGGCGCGCAACCTCAACAGCGAGGTCACCTCGCTGTCGGACCGCGCCGCGATGTTCCGCATCGGCAACGAACCGCAGGGCCTGCGCCCGGCGCTCCGCCCCGTGCCTGTCAGCAGCTCGGCCAACATCCCGGCCAGCGCGCCGATCCAGACGATGGCCTCGCGAAAGCCGCTGAAAGCGCTCGCCACCGCCGATGACTGGATGGACTTCTAAAAAGCCTGCCTGAAAAGCCGCCCCGGATCCTCCTGGCTTCGCCAGGGCAGGCACGGGGCGGCTACCCCAGATAGCCTGCGATTCCGCGCCACACGTCGAGCTTTGCAGCGCGGGACAGGGCCGCATAGGCGGCGCTGGACGAAGGCAGATCCACCAGCGCCCAGCCGGCATCGAGATGGGCCAATTGCCGTCTCCCGCGTCTGGCCGCGGTGCCGCCGTTGAAGCCGATCATCCGCAGATGCGGCAAGCGGCCAGCAAACCCGGCAAGATCGCGCTCCGTGGCATCGCGTATCGCGGTATCGAGACTCCCCTGCCGCCGCGCGGTTGCGATCACATCCCACAGCCCGATGCCATGCGCCTTCAACAGGTCCAGCCGCTCGGGATAAGGCCGGGCGCGCAAGCCGGGCTCGGCAAGCACTTCACCCATCAGCCACCAGAACGCATTGGTCGGGTGCGCGTAATATTCGCCCGCCTGCAAAGACCGCTCCCCCGGCAAACTGCCCAGCAGCAGCACGCGCGTATTCATATCGACACTTGCGGGCAGCGCGGACTTGGGAAGCGGATCGGGCATGGCCCGCGGAATAACGCCGAAGCGCGGGTTTTGACAGGGCGCCGATCCGCTCGCTTCCCGCTCATAAGTCCGGTTTACGGTGAAATCCCGATCCGATCCACGGTTCGCGAACCGGATAAATCGCCGATTTCCGGGCGGTTCGCCGCTCGTGCCGATCCGTAACGTAAAAGCGGTTGCCGGCCGGTCGCCCCCTGCCATCTCCCGGTTTCGACGGCGCCGGAACCTCCGGCCCGATACTGGAGAACGCCCATGACCGACACCGATATCCGCCCGATCGCTCCCGTCTTCTATGCCGGCGCCCTTGCGATCCTGGCTCATGTCATCGCCTTCGCCATCGCCCTTTCCTGACGCCGCGATGGATGCTCCCAAGCGGGCGTGGCTCCGGTCGGCCGGATCGCGCCCTCAGGCGGCGTTTCCTGCCGTCCGGGCGCGCAGATTCGGCAGATTGCATGACTGTAGCCGGCTAGGCTGAAGGCTCGCCCCCTTTTCGCTTCGCAAGGATATCGGACAACGTGCGATTGTCGCCTCCGCCGTTCCGGGCTATGCGCAAGGACATGTCCGCGCGGGTGCTTCATGGCCGGGGTTCCAAACCGACGAGCTTGCTGCTCGTTCTCGGCGCCCTGCTGGCGCTGTTCGCGATGGCCAACATGCTGACGGTAACGAACTGGCATTCCGCCCTTGTCGATCACGACGATTTCGGGGCCGACGCGGCGCTTTTCGGGCATGAAGACGGGCACCGGCACGACAGTCCCTCAGCCAAGGGGATGGACGGCGATCCGGCTTCCCCGGCAAACGACCTTCACAACATCACCCATTCGATGATCCACGGCCTTGCGGACCTGGTGCCGGACATCGAACTGGCGATTCCGCTTCTCGCCGTGGCGGCGGCATGGTTCGTCGGCCGCGATTTCGCACTTTCCGGCATAGCGCCCCAGGCCCTGCTGCGCCCCCCTCGAAGCTGAATCCGGCACGCCCGCGCGGCGTACTGTGACCATCAGACTTCAGAGGAACCCCAGAAATGACCGATTTCATCGGCCGACGGCGCGTCCGCGTGCTGTCGGGACTTGCGGCCATGGGCAGCGGGCTGGTCTATGCCAGCGCGCTTGCGCAAACCGCCCCGCCGTTCGCCCAGCTTTTCCGCGATACCCGTGACGCCCCGCGCCAGATCGAACTGGATGCCGAAGTAGAGCGAGCGCAGGGCCTTGCCCGGCAGGCGGGTGCGCGCCCCAATCCCACCATCAGCGTGATGACCGAGAACGTCGCGGGACGGCAGCCCTACACCGGCTTCGACCGGGCGGAAAACACGCTCCAGCTCAATCAGGCCATCGAGATCGGCGGCAAGCGGTCCGCGCGCATCGCCGCCGGAAAAGCCGGGCTGGACGCGGCCACGGCGCGCACGCGCGACGGGCGGATCACTTATGCCTACCAGTTGGCGCTGGCCTATGCCGGCGCCGAAATCGCCGATCGCCGCATCGAACTGGCCGAGGACGAACTGGAGGAAGCCCAGTCGGACCTGCACGCCGCGCAGGCGCTGGTGGACGCGGGCAAGGAAGCCCGTCTGCGGAGCCTTCAGGCCGAATCCGAGGTCAATGCCATGGCCGCCCTGCTGGACACCGCGAAGGCCGAGCGCGTGGGCGCCTATGCGCGGCTTTCGGCCCTGTCGGGGCAGGAGGTCTCGTTCACCGCGCTGGCAGAGCCGCTCCTTGCCCGCTTCGAGGCCAGGAGCGGCTACGGTCCGGTCGATCCGCTTCAGACCGCGCCCTATCTTGCCGCGAAGGCGGAGCGCGAGGCTGCCGAGCGCCGGCTTGTCGCCGCACGGCGACAGGCCACTCCCGACGTCACCCTGTCCGTAGGCGTGCGGCGTCTGGAGGCGGACAAGGCGAATGCCCTGCTGGCCGGCCTCAGCGTGCCGATCCCGCTGTTCGATCGCAATCGCGGCAATATCGATGCCGCCGAGGCGGAGCTGCGCGGTGCGCAGGCGCGGGATTCCGCCGCTTTGCTCGACATCAAGGCCGAAATTGCCGCGGCCATGGCCCTGAACGAAGCCGCCGACGCGCGGGCCGCTTCTGCCGAGCGGACGCTGAAGACTGCGGAAGAGACCTACCGCATGGCCCGCCTCGCCTACGAAGCCGGCAAGTCGCCCCTCATCGAACTGCTCGCAGCCCGGCACGGCCTTGGCGTGGCGCGCGGCGTCATCCTCGACGCCGCAGCCGCCCGCCTCGACGCCCGCGCCCGCCTTGCCCGCCTCAAGGGCCTCACGATTACCGGAGAACCGGTCCAATGAACGAAAAGAATCGTCTCTACGCAGGCGCCGCTGCGGCGCTGGTGGCGGCCGCGACGCTAGGCTTCGGCGCCGCCCGCCTGACGCAGGAAGCGCCGGGGAACGCCTCGCCCGAAAGCGCATCGACAGAACCGGCAGACGGCGCCGGACCGGCCGCGGCAGGGGTGGTGGAAATATCGCCCGAAGGGATCAGGCTGTCCCAGATCGAAGTCGCCGCCGCAGCGGTGGGAGAACTGGACGCCGCCATTCTCGCAGCGGCCACCGTCGAGGCCGCGCCCGATGCCGAAGCCGTGCTGACGGCGCGGGCGCCGGGCACGGTGACACACCTCTTCAAGCGCATCGGCGATCCCGTGCGCGCGGGCGAAACGCTGGCGCTGGTGGAGAGCCGCGATGCCTCCGCGATCGCCGCCGATCAGGCAGCGGCCGCTGCCCGCGTCACGCTCGCCGGCCGCCAGCTTGCCCGCGAACGCACGCTGCTTGGCCAGGGGGTGAGCCCCCGCGCCGATTATGAAACCGCTCAGGCCAACCTCGCGGTGGCGCAAGCCGACGCCCGGCGCGCCAGCGCGGCGGCGGGCACGGCACGCATTTCCCGCGATGGCCGCTCGGTGCTCGTGGTCAGCCCGGTGACGGGCCGGGTGACGCAGGCTTCGGCCAGCCTCGGGCAGTTCGTGGCGGCTGAAACGGCATTGTTCCGCGTTGCCGATCCCGCCCGGTTGCAAGTGACCGCGAGCGTTCCGGCCGCCGATGCCGGCCGCATCCGCGCGGGCGACCGCGTTGAGCTTTCCGCGGGCGAGGGTCCGGCGCTGCAAGGCCGCGTGCGTTCGGCGACGAATGTCGTCGATCCAGGCAGCCGCGCCGTCACAATCGTGATCGACCTGCCGGGAACCGCCGCGCTGGTGCCGGGGCAACTCGTGCAGTGCCGTATCCTCGCCAGCGTCGGCGCCGCGCGCGGCGGCGTCATGGTGCCGCAGGACGCGGTCCAGACCATCGGCGAGCGGACCGTCGTGTTCCTGCGCACGCAGCGGGGATTCCGGGCGCAGACCGTCCAGGTCGGCGGCCGCAGCGGCGGACTGGCGGCGATCGCCTCGGGCCTGAAAGCCGGAACGCCGATCGCCACGCGCAATGCCTTCCTGCTCAAGGCCGAGCTGGAAAAGGGGGAGGAAGGCGAATGATTGCCCGCACCCTCGAACTCTCGGTCAGGGCACGGTGGTTCGTCGCCTTCCTGACCCTGCTCGTCGCCGGGTTCGGTCTCTGGCAGCTTGCGAAGCTGCCGATCGACGCCGTGCCCGACGTCACCAACCGGCAGGTCCAGATCAGCACCTTCAATCCCACGCTCGGCCCCGTGGACATGGAAAAGCAGGTGACTTTCCCGGTGGAGACCGCGCTTTCCGGCATTCCCGGACTGAACATGACGCGCTCAATATCGCGCAACGGGTTCAGCCAGGTCACCGCCGTCTTCACGGACGATACCGACATCTACTTCGCCCGCCAGCAAGTGACCGAGCGCCTGGCGCAGGCCCGGGAAAGCCTGCCGCCCGGCGTGCAGCCTACGCTCTCGCCGCTGAGCACCGGGCTGGGCGAGATCTTCTTCTACTCCGTCGCCTTCCGCCACCCCGACGGCAAGGGCATCGCCACCATTGACGGCAAGGCCGGCTGGCAGTCCGACGGCAGCTACCTCACGCCCGAAGGCGAACGGCTCACCACCGAACTGGCGAAAGCCGCCTACCTGCGCACCGTGCAGGACTGGATCATCCGCCCCCAGATGCGCAACGTGCCCGGCGTGGCCGGTGTCGATTCCAACGGCGGCTACGTGAAGCAGTACCTCGTCGAGCCCAATCTCGCCGCGCTGGCTTCCTACGGCATCGCCATCACCGAACTGGCCGACGCACTTGAACGGGCCAACCTCTCGGCCGGCTCGAACTACGTCCGGCGCGGCGGGGAGAGCTTCCTGGTCCGTGCCGATGCTCGGCTGAAATCGGTCGAGGAGATCGAGGACGCGGTGGTCGCCACGCGGGCGGGCGTACCCGTGCGCGTCCGGGATCTCGGGCAAGTCGTGATCGGCGGGGCCGTGCGCACCGGTTCCGGCAGCCGGATGGGCTCCGAGGCGGTGATATCGACCGTGCTCATGCTGGTGGGAGAGAACAGCCGCGTCGTCGCCACCAGCGCGGCGGACAAGCTGGTGCAGATCAACCGGGCCCTGCCGCCCGACGTGTTCGCGGAGCCGGTCTACAACCGTTCGAAGCTGGTGGACGCCACGATCGCCACGGTCGAGAAGAACCTGATCGAGGGCGCGTTGCTGGTCATCGTCGTGCTGTTCCTGCTGCTGGGCAACATCCGCGCGGCGCTGATCACGGCGGCGGTCATTCCGATCACCATGCTGATGACGGCATCGGGGATGAACGGACTGGGCGTCTCGGGCAATCTCATGAGCCTTGGCGCGCTGGACTTCGGGCTGATCGTGGACGGCGCGGTCATCATCGTCGAGAACGCGCTGCGCCGTCTTGCGGAACGGCAGGAACACGAGGGCCGCCTGCTAACCCGGCCTGAGCGCATGGAGGAAACCACGCTGGCCGCGCGCGAGATGATCCGGCCCACGGTCTACGGCCAGCTCATCATCTTCCTGGTTTTCGTCCCCCTGCTGACGTTCCAGGGCGTGGAGGGCAAGACCTTCTCCCCCATGGCGATCACGCTGATGATCGCACTGGCCAGCGCTTTCGTGCTCTCGCTCACTTTCGTCCCGGCCATGGTCGCGCTGGTGATCACCGGCAAGGTCAGCGAGACCGAGGTCAGGCCGATCCGCTGGTTCAAGGAAAGATACGCGCCGGTGCTGGCGAAGGCGGTGGCGCGGCCGCTGCCCTTCGTTCTGGGCGGCGCGGGCGTGTTCGCGGCCGCCGTCCTCGCATTCGGGATGCTCGGCGAGGAATTCATGCCGCAGCTCGACGAGAAGGACATCACCGTCACCAACTTCCGCGTACCGTCCGCCTCGATCGACCAGTCCACCCGGATGCAGCTCCATCTGGAGAACACGCTCAAGACCCTGCCGGAAGTGGCGCTGGTATTCTCCAAGAACGGCAATGCCGACCTCGGCACCGACCCGATGCCGCCGAACGCTTCGGACACTTACGTCATTCCCAAACCTGAAAGCGAATGGCCGCCAGAAGTCCGCAGCAAGGCGGATATCCTGCGGCGCATCGAGGAGAAGATGAAGCCGCTGATCGGAAACCGGGCGGAAATCCAGCAGCCGATCCAGATGCGCTTCAACGAACTGATCGCCGGGGTCCGCGCCGATGTCGCGGTGAAGCTCTATGGCGACGATCTTGAGCAGATGAGCAGGCAGGCAGGCAGGATCGCCGCCGTGCTGCGCCGGATACCCGGCGCGGGCGACGTCAGCGCCGAACAGACTTCCGGCGCGCCCACCTTCGACGTCAGGATCGACCGGCAGGCCGCCGCGCGCCACGGACTGTCGGTGGAAGAAGTGGCCAACACGGTCGCCGCCGCGCTTGGCGGGCGCGAGGCGGGGCTATTGTTCGAAGGGGATCGCCGCTTCGCAGTGGTCGTGCGCCTGCCCGACGCCCAGCGCGACGACCTCGAGACGCTCGGCGCGATCCCCGTCATGCTCCCGGCGGACGGCGGACAGATCGCCCGGTCCATCCCGCTCCGCGAAGTCGCGCGGTTCAGCTATACCCAGGGCCTGAACCAGATCAGCCGCGAAAACGGCAAGCGCATGGTCGTGGTGCAGGTCAACGTGCGCGGGCGTGACCTTGGCGGATTCGTGTCCGAAGCGCGGGAGAAGGTCGACGCGCTCAGCCTGCCTGCCGGGATGTACACCGACTGGGGCGGCACCTTCGAGAGCCTTCAGTCCGCGCGCCTGCGCCTGCTGATAGTGGTGCCGATCTGCTTCATCGCGATCTACGCTCTGCTCTACATGGCGCTCGGCACGTTCGGGTCGGCGGCCATCGTGTTCAGCGCCGTGCCGATGGCGCTGGCGGGCGGCGTCTTCGCCCTGCTCCTGCGCGGCATACCGTTCTCGATCACGGCGGCGGTCGGCTTCATCGCGCTGTCCGGCGTGGCGGTGCTCAACGGGCTCGTCATGATGAGCGCGATCCGCAAACGGCGCGACGAGGGCCAGCCGATCGAGGAGGCGATCGTCGGCGGCGCCATGGAACGCGTTCGGCCGGTGCTGATGACCGCACTGGTGGCCAGCCTCGGCTTCGTGCCGATGGCACTGGCGACCGGCACCGGCGCGGAAGTCCAGCGGCCGCTCGCCACGGTGGTGATCGGCGGGCTCGTCACCTGCACGGTGCTGACCCTGCTGGTGCTTCCGGCGATCACGGCGCTTGCCGCGCGGCGGCGCCAGGTCTCCTGAAACGGGACCGGCAGCCCGCGCGCGCGCGCGCGGACTGCCGGTTTTCCACGAAAAATCGTGCTTCCCCAGCGGTAAAGGGGTCATTCGCCCCATCGCGCAAAGCGGCGGCTCGGCCAGAGTTTCCACGAATTCGCAAGTTTGTGCCGCGCACGCGCCTCACAAAAGCAAAATCGACCGGGCGAAAGGGGCAGCCTGCGCTCAACGGGTTCAAGGAGAAACAAGCCATGATGACGTGCAAGCGCCTTATCCAGACATCGGGCATCGCCCTTGCCCTTGCGGCCAGCGTCGCGGCGGTCCTTCCCGCGCAGGCCCACGGGATCTGGTTCGCGCAGCGCGCGCGCCAGCTTGCCCTGGTCTACGGCGTCGGCGCGGACGACCTCGACGCGGTCGCCCGGGAAAGCAAGCTCACGCTCGTGAAGGGCTATGACGAAGACTGGCTGGACGTGAACGTCAGGCTGCGCGACGCCGGCGCCATTCCCGTGGTCGACAGCGACGAACCGGTGGCGGCGGTGGCGGCGGTGATGGACTACGGCATCTGGACCAAGGATGCGGCCGGCGAATTCCACAACAAGGGCCGCGACGAAGTGCCCGGCGCCACGCTCAGCGAACACAACTGGAAATACGCGGTGCATCTGACCCGCATGCCCACCCGGCAGGTTCCCTTGCTGGCCGGGCAGACCCTCCAGCTCGTGCCGGTCGGAACCGACATCCCCCAGAAGATGGGGCAGCCGATGAAGGTCCGCGTCTACTTCGAAGGCAAGCCGGTGGCCGGTGCGCAGGTCATGACGGACTACGTCAACGATCCCGACGAAGTGCCCGTGAAGACCGACGGCGAGGGCTATGCCACGATCAGGTTGCGCAACCAGGGCATCAACGTGCTGATGGCGATCTTCGTCAGCCCGACCGACAATCCCGTGAAGTACCAGCAGGTCGAGCACCGCGCCTCGCTGTCCTTCGTGCTGCCGCATCTCCCCGAATAGGCGCCTAACCGAGCCTCCCTGCATCCCCCCGTTTTCCGACAGGAGCCATTCCCGATGAACACCCAGCCTATCGTCGCCGCTCTCGCTGCCGTCCTTCTTGCCTCGGTCCCCGCCACCGCGTTCGCGCATGGCAGCATGAAACCGCAGCACGGCGGCATCGTCGCCATGTCGGGCGAGATCCTGGTCGAAATGGTGAAGACGCCCAAGGGCGTGAGCTTCTACGTCAGCGAGGAAGACGAACCCGTTCCGGCAAGCGGCTTCGACGCGAAGGTCACGGTTACCGCCGCCGGCAAGAAGACCCAGACCCCGCTCGTCGCCGCAGGGGGCAACAGGTTCTCCGCGCCGGGCCTCGCCGCGCCGAAGGGTTCGAAGGTCGTCGTCTCGCTCGTCAACAAGCGCGACCAGGCCAAGACCTTCGCCTCGTTCACGACGAACTGACATGCACCCGGCAGCCATTCCCCGGCTCGGCCGCCGTTCCTTCACGGACAGGCGGCGCCTGACCTTCGCCGCCGCCGCGATCGCGGCTTTGCTGCTGGCACTGGTCAGTTCCATCGCCCGGGCGCACGGCGTCGCCGAAAACGACGCCGCCTTCATCGAGGGCACTTCCGGGGTGAACATCATCCCGTACATGTACCTCGGCGCCAAGCACATGGTGACGGGCTACGACCACCTGCTGTTCCTGTGCGGCGTGATCTTCTTCCTTTACCGGATGAAGGACGTGGGCGCCTACGTCACGCTCTTCGCGCTCGGGCACAGTTCCACCCTGCTGATCGGCGTCATCTTCGACCTTCGCGCCAATCCCTATATCGTCGACGCCATCATCGGGCTGTCCGTGGCCTACAAGGCTTTCGACAACCTCGACGGGTTTCGCACGGTCTTCGGCATCTCGCCCAACCCCAAGGCGGCTGTGCTGATCTTCGGGTTCTTCCACGGGTTCGGACTGGCCACCAAATTGCAGGAACTGACCATGTCCGGCGACGGGCTGATCCCCAACCTCATCGCCTTCAACCTCGGCGTCGAGATGGGCCAGCTCATGGCGCTTTCGCTGATCCTGCTCGCTATGAACCTGTGGCGGATGACGCCCAGCTTCCAGCGCAGCGCCATCGCCGCCAACGCCGCGCTGATGTGTGCGGGCTTCGTGCTCGTGGGTTTCCAGCTCACCGGCTATTTCACCAAGGGAGCCTGACATGACGGCCCAGACGATGACCCCCAAATCCACGCTGCCCGCCTCCATCCACGCATCGCCGCGGGCGCTGGCCAGGGCCACGCTCGGCGCGGCAGCCGCCGCTGCCGTCATTCTCGTGGCCTTCGTGCTTCCCGCCGAAGCCGGGATCGATCCGACCGGCATCGGCAAGGCGCTTGGCATCGCGGGCATGGCGCAGGGAAGCCCGGAAGCGGAAACGGCCGCTGCATCCGCTCCTGCGGGTGCCATCGCTGCCGGCGCGCTGCCGATCCCCACCCGATCTGCCATTGAGCGCACCGGCGCCTTGCGCAGCGACGAGATGACGATCCACCTTGCCCCGCACAGCGGTCAGGAGATCAAGGCCCACATGAAGGCGGGCGACGGGTTCGTCTTCGAATGGCGCGCTGCCGGCGGACCGGTGAAAGTGGACATGCACGGCGAACACCCCGATGCCCCGGACGGCGAATTCACGAGCTACTGGGCCGAGCGTTCGCTCGAAAGCGCACGGGGAGAGTTCACCGCCCCGTTCGAGGGCACGCATGGCTGGTACTGGCGCAACAAGGGAGACACCCCCGTTACCATCACCGTGCGCACGACCGGCTTCTACAAGGACCTGTTCAAGCCCGCGCACGACTAGGCGCAGCGCCCTGCGGCTCCGCACGCGGGGCGCTGCGCCCCTTCTCGAACCCGTGGCCGCCCCGGCGCTGCCACGGGTTCTTTCTTTCCCGGAGAACCGTGCGCCTGAAGCGGCAGAATCTGCCGGAATCGAGCCGATTCCGGGCCGCTTTCCACGAGCGGCATAAAGCGCGGCCAGGTGTCATTTTTCGTCATATTCGGCCGCCGGCCCCGCCCGTTTCGATCAAAGATACGCGTATCGATCCATAAGCTCGGACTTGCAGAACAGAGCCGCCGACCACGCAAGACCGGACAGATGCAGGCCCGGCACAGGAATAGGGCGAGCGAAAAAAGCAGGCAGGACAGACAACGCACCTTATGAGGGGTCACGACATGACACGATGGAAGTCCGCATTGAACATCGCCCTCGCCACGGGCTGCGCGATGATCGCCTTTCCTGCCTGCGCCGAGGAGGCGGCGGCACCCGAGAATGCATCGGCGAGCGACATCGTCGTCAACGGCAAGCGTGAACAGTATCGCGGCGACGTGCCGCTCAAGGAGGTGCCGCAAAGCATCCAGCAGATCGACGGCAAGATGCTGGCCGATCTCAACATCACCCGGCTGGACAGCGCGCTCGATCTCGCCAGCGGCATTGCCCGCCAGAACAACTTCGGCGGCCTGTGGGACGCCTTCGCCATACGCGGCTTCGCAGGCGACGAGAACTTCCCGAGCGGCTTCCTGGTCAACGGGTTCAACGGCGGACGCGGCTATGGCGGCCCGCGCGATGCATCGAACATCGAACGGATCGACATCCTGAAAGGCCCCAACGGCGCGGTCTTCGGGCGCGGCGAACCGGGCGGCACGGTGAACATCATCACCAAGAAGGCCACCACGGACGACAGCTTCGGCAGCTTCGCCGTTTCCGGCGGCAGCTACGACACCTACCGGATCGAGGGTGACTACAACCTCAAGCTGACCGACAGCCTGGCCCTGCGCGTCAACGGCGCCGCGCAGGAGGCCGACAGCTTCCGCGACTACATCTGGTCACGCAAGAAGGTGCTCACGCCCTCCGTGCTGTTCCGGCCCGGCGCGAACACCACGCTGACTTACGAGATGGAGGTCGTCGACCAGTACGTGTTCTTCGATCGCGGCACGATCGCGGTCGACGGCGAACTGGGCGTGGTTCCGCGCTCGCGCTTCTTCGGCGAGCCCGGTGACGGCCCCAATCACATCACCGTCTTCGGTCATCAGGCGCAGGCCCAGCAGGACCTTGGCGGGGACTGGGTGGTGCTGGCCGGCTTCAACTACCGCGAGACCACTTTCGACGGCTACTCCAGCGATGCCGAACTGTCAGGCAGCCGCCAGACCCTGGAGGAGACCGGAAACTATCTCGCCCGCCAGCGCCGCTACCGCGACTATGACACCACCTACATGGCGGCCCGCGCCGAGATTTCGGGCAAGCTGCGCACCGGGCCCTTCACGCACCACGTGCTGATCGGCGCCGACTGGGACAAGTTCGAGATCGATACGCTCTCGATGCGGTTCCGTCCCGCCGCCTACACCGCCGGATCGCCGATCACGGCGGCCAACAATGCGATCGACATCTACAACCCGGTCTACGGCCAGTTGCCGGCGACATCCTCGGTGGTCCAGGACACTTTCGAGACGCAGCGTGCCTGGGGTATCTATTTCCAGGACCAGATCGACATCACCGACCGGTTCAAGATCCGGGGCGGCGGGCGCTTCGATCACTTCAACCAGAAGATCGACACCGGCATCCATTCCACCCGCACCCGCTTCAGCCCCTCCGTCGGCCTGCTCTACGAACTGACCGACACCTTCAGCCTCTATGCCAGCTACGGCACCGGCTTCCGCCCCAACAGCGGCGTGGACGCGGCGGGAAGCGCCTTTGCACCGGAAACCAGCAAGTCCTACGAAGCGGGGCTGCGCTACGTTTCGCCCGACAACGCGATCACCGCCTCGCTCGCGGCGTACCACATGAAGAAGAACGGCGTGCTGACCGCCGACCCGCTCAATGCCGGGTTCAGCCTCGCGGGCGGCAAGGCCCGCAGCCGGGGCATCGAGGCAGATATCAACGCCAACCTGCCGGGCGGGTTCAAGCTCTACGCCACATACGCCTATACCGACGCCGTCTGGACCGAATCCGCGCTCGACCCCGCATTCGGCCTGACCATCAATCCCGGCGATCCGCTCATCAACATCCCCAAGCATGCCGGCAACCTGCTGGTGACGAAGGAATTCGATGCCGGGAATGCCGGCGTGTTCACGCTGGGCGGCGGCATCAGCGCGGCCAGCAAGCGACTGGGCGAGACCGGCTACGATTTCTGGCTGCCCGGCTACACCCTGGTCCGCGCCATGGCCAGCTACAAGCCGAGCGAGCAGATCAAGTTCAGCCTCGACGTCACCAATCTCTTCGACAAGACCTGGTACGCCGCCTCCTACCACCGTTACTGGATAACGCCCGGCACGCCCCGCACCATCACGCTGCGCGCCGACTTCTCCTTCTGACGCCCGCCTTGCATCGCCCGAGGCCGCTCCCGAAAAAGCAGGAGCGGCCTCGATCTCCTTCCCCCTTCCACAGCGCGGCAGATCGCTTGCCGGCTTGGCAATCCGGCGGCGAGCAAACTAGGTTCGCGGCAAAATGGCTCGGCGCAACGAGGGAAGGCGCGGCAATATGTATATATTTCAATATTTTCCGATACGAGCACGAGCCATTCCGGAAAAATCCACGAGGGAGCAGGGTGCCATCCAAGAGTTTATGACCCGGGAAATGCCATGATCGCCATCCTTCATGTCGGCCCGAGCGAGCGCGCCAGTGCCTGGCAGGCCGAATTCCGCCATGCCCTGCCCGAGGTTGAATTCCGCTGCTGGCCGGAAATCGGCGATGCCCGGGACATCCGCTATCTGGTGGCCTGGACCCTGAGCCCGCAGCTGATCGCCGCCCTGCCGCGGCTGGAAGTGCTGTTCAGCATCGGCGCCGGGATCGACCAGCTCGACCTGTCGCTCGTGCCGGAACACGTCCGCATCGTGCGCATGATCGAACCCGGCATCACCACGACCATGGCCCAGTACGTGGCGGCCTCGGTCCTCGCCCTGCACCGCGACCTGCCGTTCTACATCGAGGCGCAGCGCCGGGGCGGCTGGACCCAATTGCCTACGCTCCTGTGTGAGGAGCGCAGCGTGGGCGTGATGGGGCTGGGCGAACTGGGGCGCGCGGCCCTCACCATGCTGGCGCCGCTGGGCTTCCGCCTGCGCGGCTGGAACCGCAGCCCGCGCCGGATCGAAGGCGCCGAGTGCTTCTCCGGCGCCGGGGAACTCGATGCCTTCCTGGGCGGGACCGACATCCTCGTCTGCCTTCTGCCGCTGACGGACGAGACGCGCGGCATCCTCTCGCGCGATCTGTTCGACCGGCTTCCGCACGGCGCCCGCCTCGTCAACGCCGCGCGCGGCGGACATCTCGTGGAAGATGACCTGCTGGCCGCGCTGGACGAGGGACGGATCGCCTCGGCCATGCTCGACGTGTCGCAAGTGGAACCCCTGCCCCAGGACCACCCTTTCCGGACCGATCCCCGCATTCTCGTGACCCCGCACGTGGCCGGCGTGACGCGGATCGAAACGGCAGTACATGCCTTGATCGAAAACTTGCGCCGCGACCTCGCCGGGCAAGCCTTGCCCGGCGAGGTCGACCGGAAACGCGGCTACTGAGCCCCCATCTCCTTGGCGCCGCCTTCTTCCAGAGGCGCGCCAAGCGAAAGGCGGACGATGTTGGCGAACCAGGCGATCCCGGTTCCGCTGACAGCGTCGTTGAAATCGTAATGCGGATTATGCAGCGCCGGGGAACCTTCACCGGCCCCCTGCCCGAGCCAGCAATAGGCACCCGGCTTCGCTTCGAGCATGAACGAGAAATCTTCCGAAGTGAACGCCGGCACGGGCGCTGGCGAACTGTTCACACCCGGGATCAGGGCTGCCGCCGCCAGCGCGCGATCCGCGCAGGACGGAGCGTTGACGGTGGCCGGGTAATACCGGTCATACACCACCGCGACATCGACCTCGTGACTACGTGCGGTTCCGGCAACCATGGCGCGCAGCGATACCTCGATCCGGTCCTGCACCGCCGGTTCGAAACTGCGCACCGTGCCGATCACCCGCACTCCCGCCGGGATCACGTTGTGCGCGCTGCCCGCCTGCACCATCGTCACCGAAAGCACCGCCGTCTCGCTCGCCGGCACGCGCCGCGCGACGATCGTGTTGAGCTGAAGGACCAGATCGGCCGCCGCCAGGATCGCATCGGGCGTCTGGTGCGGCAATGCCGCATGGCCGCCCTTGCCGGTGATGACGATCTCGAAACGGTCCGCTGCCGCCATGATCGGTCCGCTACGGGTCTGGAAATGCCCGGCGGGAAGGTCCGGCCAGTTGTGGACGGCATAGACCTCGTCGCAGGCGAAGCGCTCGAACAGGCCGTCGTCGATCATCGCCTTCGCGCCGCCCAGCCCTTCCTCTGCCGGCTGGAAGATGAAATGGACCACGCCGTCGAACTCGACCGACGCGGCAATATGGCGCGCCGCGCCCAGCAGCATCGCCGTATGCCCGTCATGCCCGCATCCGTGGAACTTGCCGTCCACCGTGCTGCGATGGGGCAACCCGGTCTCCTCCTGAAAGCCGAGCGCGTCCATGTCCGCCCTCAGCCCGACCGACCGGCGCGACGTGCCGCGCCGCAACGTACCGACGACACCGGTTCCCCCGATCCCCGTCGCAACCTCGAAGCCGAGGCCGCGCAAGACCTGCTCGACGATCCCGGCCGTCCGGTGCTCCTCGTAAGCGAGTTCGGGATGGGCGTGGATATCGCGCCGGATCGCGGTGACATCGGGCAGCAGGGCTGCGATCGTTTCGAGTTCCTGGTGCGCGTCCATCTGCTGCTCCATGTCCTGTAGATCCGGTTTTCCCCCTCGATACTAGAACCGCGCGCCAAGACAGAGCTTCCGACGATGCCCCGGCAGGCGGCAGCTTCGGCCGGGCCGCCTGCAAATTCGGAACATCCTGCCACCGAGGGCCCTTAGCTTCGGCCGTGAAGGACCAGGCAGGCGATCCTGCCGCCTTGCAGCGGAGATGAGTGCGTCATGAGCGATACCGGTTTCGACCCATCCCTTGTTGAAATCACGGGACAATCGAACTTCATCGGCGGCCGCCGGGTGCGGGGGCTGGGACAGGCGGTGCCACTCAACCGCCCCTCCGACGGCACTATCCACTGCGATCTCGATTCGGCCTCCTGGGAACAGGTGGACGAAGCCTGCGAGGATGCGCACCGGGCCTTCGCGGAAAGCGGATGGGCAACCTGCCCCCCGCGGGACCGCATCCGGGTGATGCGCCGCTGGGCCGACCTGATCGAGCGCGATGCCCGGCAGATCGCCCGGCTGGAATCGTTCTGCTCCACCCGCCCCATCGCCGACAGCACCGCATGGGACGTGACCAATGCCGCCGAATGCCTGCGCTTCTTCGCGGAACTGGCGGACAAGCAGGGCGGCGAAGTGGCGGCCACCCGGTCGGACAACCTGGGCATGGTGCTGCGCCAGCCCTATGGCGTGATCGGACTCGTCATCCCGTGGAATTTCCCGATGGTGACCACTGCATGGAAAGTAGGCCCGGCCCTGGCGGCGGGCAATGCGGTGGTGGTCAAGCCCTCGGAAATGACCCCCTACAGCGCGCTGCGCCTCGCAGAGCTGGCGATCGAGGCGGGGCTTCCGGCCGGGCTGTTCAATGTCGTGCAGGGAACCGGGAATGCCGTGGGCGACGATCTCGTCCGCCACGCGCGGGTCCGCAAGGTCAGCTTCACCGGATCGACCGCCACCGGCGCGCGGGTCATGGCGGCCTGCGCCGAAACCGGGATCAAGCCCGCCACCCTCGAACTGGGCGGAAAGAGCCCGCAGATCGTCCATGACGATGCCGACATCGAACGCGCGGCGCTGTCCATCGCCAAATCGATTACCGGCAACGCCGGGCAGGTCTGCGTCGCCGGATCGCGGCTCATCGCCCACGAAAGCATCGCCGGAGAGCTGGTGGAGCGGATCGCGGGCTATTTCGCGCAAGAGCGCCCCGGCGCCACCTGGGACGGGGCGACCACGTTTCCCCCGATCATCAGCGACCTTCAGTGCACACGGATCGAAGGCATCGTCGAACGGTCGCGCGCGGCGGGCGCCGAGGTTCTCGTGGGCGGGCAGCGGATCGAGGCCTGCGGCAAGGGTGCGTTCTACGCTCCCACCATCCTCACGCATGTCGACATGTCGAGCGAGGCGGTCAGGTCGGAAATCTTCGGCCCGGTGCTGACCGTGCAGACCTTTGCCGGGGAAGCCGAAGCCATGGCGCTGGCCGACCATCCGGAATACGGCCTTGCCGCAGGCGTCCACACCCGAGACATCGGCCGCGCCATGCGTGCCATGCGCGCCATCGAGGCCGGCACCGTCTGGATCAACCGCTACGGCCGCAGCGGCGACTTCGTGCTGCCGACCGGGGGATTCAAATCCTCGGGATATGGCAGGGACCTTGGCAAGCAAGCCTTCGAGGCGGCACAGCAGATCAAGACCGCCCTCATCGACTTCGCCGCCTGACCGGCCCCGCAAACATCAGGGCCACGTCCGGAGCAAATGCGAGACATGCAGATCAAGCCATACTGGACTGACACCCGGACACCTTTCTCCTCTGCGCGGGAAGGTCGGGTTCCGGCGCGGGCCTCGGTCGTCGTGGTGGGCGGCGGCTTTACGGGGCTTTCGGCGGCGCGCACCCTGGCCATGCGCGGGATCGACACCGTGCTGGTCGAAGCCGGCGAAGTCGCGGCGGCGGCTTCGGGCCGCAATGGCGGGCATTGCAACAACGGCACGGCGAGCGACCTTGCCGGGCTGGCCGCCAGCCTCGGGCTGGAAGAGGCAAAGCGGCTCTACGGCCTTTACGACAGCGCGGTGGATTTCGTCGAAGAGACCGTGCGCGGCGAAGCGATCGACTGCGATTTCGTGCGCAACGGCAAGATCAAGCTGGCGGCCAAGCCCAGCCATGTCGATGGTCTCAAGCGGGCGGGCGAATTTCTCGCCCGCCATGTCGAGCCTGACCTGGTCTTCCTCGACCGGGCGGCGCTTCAAGGCGAGGTGCGCTCCGATGCGTTTCACGCCGGGATCGTCATGCCGCGCGGCGCGCAGATGCACATGGGCCGCTTCGGCGTCGGTCTCGCGGAAGCAGCCGCGCGCCACGGCGCCGCGATCTTCGAGAATGCCCCGGCAACCGGGATCGAACGCCTTGCCGGCGGCCGCCACCGGGTGACGACCCCGAAAGGCAATGTCACCGCCGATGCCGTGTTCCTTGCCACCGGCCCCTCGCTGCAAGGCCCGTTCCGCTGGATCCGGCGCCGCACGATCCCGATGGGAAGCTTCATCGTCGCCACAGAGCCGCTCTCCGAAACGCAGGTCGCCGCAACCATGACCGGACGGCGGAACTGCGTAACGAGCAAGAACATCGGCAACTACTTCCGGCTCACCGCCGACAACCGCCTGATCTTCGGCGGCCGCGCCCGCTTCGCCTTGTCGGACCCCGCCAGCGACGCGAAAAGCGGCGCGATCCTGCGCCGCGCGCTGGCCAAGATCTTTCCTGCGCTGGCCGAAATCGGGATCGACTATACCTGGGGCGGCGTGCTGGACATGACTCCCGATCGCCTGCCGCGCGCGGGCGTCCACGATGGGCTGCATTACGCGGTCGGTCTCAGCGGACACGGCGCGCAGTTCTCCGGCTTCATCGGCGACCGCATGGCCCGCCTCATCGCCGGCGAAGCCGATGCCAACCCGCTGGACGGCAAGGCCTTCAAGCCCATCCCCGGGCACATCGGGCCGCCGTGGTTCCTGCCTTTTGTGGGGGCCTGGTACCGCTTCCTCGACTGGCGTTCCTAGGATGCCTGCCCTACCCCGCACAACCGGATGCCCGGAGACACCGCGATGAAGAAACCCGAAGCCCGGCACAGCGACGTCATCGTGGTCGGCGGCGGCATCATGGGTGCGTCGAGCGCGTTCTTCCTGGCACGCCGGGGGCTTTCGGTCCGGCTGATCGAGCGCGATCTCGTCGGCCAGGCGGCCAGCGGCACCAATTTCGGCAATGTCCGCCGCCAGGGCCGCTGGCTGCATCAGCTCCCGCTCTCCCTGCGCGCTCACGCGATCTGGCAGCGCCTGCCCGAACTGATCGGCGAGGACTGCGAATATGTGAAGCGCGGCCATCTGCGCGCCGCCTATACGCCGGAATTCGTGGACAAGATCGAGACTTACGCGCGCGACGCACGCGATTGCGGGCTCGATCTCGAGGTGCTGTCCACCAACATGCTGCGAGACCGTTTCCCTTATCTCGGGCCGGAGATCACCGCCGGGGTATGGGACCGCGAAGGCGGCCATGCCAATCCCCGCCTCACCGCCCCGGCATTCGGGCGCGCCGCCGTGCGTGAGGGCGTGGACCTGATGGAAAACGCCGAGGTGACGGGGGTGACGCGAAACGGCGGGGACTTCATCGTCGAGATCGAAGGCAAGGGGGAGTTTCGCGCGCCGGTCCTGCTGGTCACCGCCGGGGCCTGGGGCGGACGCCTCTCGACCATGTTCGCAGAGCCCGTGCCGATCGAGGTGGCCGGGCCCGGCATGGCGGTGACGGAACCGCTGCCCTACCGGATCGAACCCAGCATCTCGATGGCGGTCGGCACGACTTACGAGACGGTCTATTTCCGCCAGGTCGAACGGGGCAATATCGTCATCGGCGGTTCCACGCGCGGCCCGGCCTCCATCTACAGCAAGCGCGCGAAAGTGATCCCCGGCAACGTCATCGGCCAGATGGAACAGATCAGGCGGATGATGCCCGCATTCGCGCGGGTCAACATCATCCGCGTCTGGAGCGGCGTCGAAAGCTACTTTGCCGATGACGTGCCGGTGATGGGCCCAAGCGGTACGACCGCGGGACTATTCTATGCCTTCGGTTTCTGCGGCGCAGGGTTCCAAGTGGGGCCGGGCGTGGGTGACGTGATGGCGCAGCTCATCGCCACCGGCGCCACCGACACCCCGCTGGCGCCCTATTCGATCACCCGCTTCGCAGGCTATCGTCCGGCCTGATCTCGAGGCGGCAGGATATACCGCGCGAAAGAGAAGATACGGTTTCAGGGCCGGCGATCCGCGCCAAAGCCGGTGCCATCGCCCGCCCCGCCTGCCGCACACATCATGGACCTGTCCGACCCGCAACAAGGAATGCGAAGATGGCTCTGCGCCCGAAATACATCACCTTCGACTGCTACGGCACGCTGATCTACTTCGAGATGGCGCCGGCCGCGCGCCGCGCCTACGCCGACCGCCTCCCCGAGGCCGACCGCATGGAGGCCTTCGTGCGGGAATTCTCCGCCTACCGCCTCGACGAAGTGCTGGGCGCGTGGAAACCCTATCGCGACGTGATCGAAAGCGCGCTGAGGCGCTCCTGCGGCAAGCTCGGCATCGAGTACCGCGACAGCGACCTTGAATACATCTACGGCGATATCCCGAACTGGGGCCCGCACCCGGATGTGGTGGAGCCGCTCAAGCGCGTCGCCGAGGAATTTCCGCTGGTGATCCTCTCGAACTCGATGGTCGATCTCATCCCCCACGCGGTGAAAGCGCTTCAGGCGCCGTTCCACGCGGTCTACACCGCCGAGGAAGCGCAGGCCTACAAGCCGCGCATGCAGGCTTTCGAGTTCATGTTCGACAGTCTCGGCTGCAATCCCGAGGACGTGCTGCACTGCTCATCCAGCTTCCGCTACGACCTGCTGACCGCCTATGACATGGGCGTGAAGATGAAGGCGTTCGTCAATCGCGGCCACGAACCGCTCAATGCCTATTACGAGGTCAACGAGATTCCCGACATCTCCGGGCTGCCAGGCCTGCTCGGCCTGTGAATGCGGCACCCGTGACGGAAACGGCGCCCCCGGCGCCGTTCGTTAACCTGCGCGCTTTCGCCGCCGCAGCCGCAGCCGCCCCTGCACCCGGCAGCGGCGACGGCGGGAACTGGGCCACGGCCCGCGTGCCCGCGCCGGTCCCCGGAGGCGGCCTCGGCATCGCGGCGCTCCTGCTCGAACCGGGCCACGGCATCGCCTCCGCCACCGGCAGCGAGATCGTGCTGGTGCTGGAGGGCGCCCTGTCCCTCACCGCCGACACTGCCACCATCCGGCTGGGGCCGGGCGAGGCCGCGATCCTGCCGATGGGCAGCGATTTTCACTGGCGCGCGGATGAGCCCGTCCGCGCGGTCACGATCTCGGCCGACCGGCCGGGGCCCCAGGGCGCGCGCCTTGTCCGGATCGCGCCGGATGCCCCGCACGAACCCTCCGCCACGCCCGATCCGCGATTGCTGGCAGGAGAGCAATTGCCGCTCTGCGCCCAGCATGTGGACTTTCGCAGCGCCGATGGCGGGTTCTATTGCGGCACCTGGAGTTCGTCGCCCTACCATCGCCTGCCGATGACCTACGGGCATTGGGAAGCGATGTATCTCCTGGAAGGCGAAGTCGCCTTTGGCGATGCCGAGGGCAACGAGACGCTCGTGGGGCCGGGGGATTTCATCGTGGTTCCGCAAGGGCAGGTCGCATCGTGGCGGGGGATCGGCCCGACGCGCAAGCTCTTCGCGATCCTGCGTCCCTGATCGCCGCACCGCCAAGGGACCACGATAAAAGGGCCGGATCGTTCGAACGATCCGGCCCTTTCGCTTGCGACCCTTGCGGGATTCCGTTCGCGGCGGATCAGTCTGGCTGCGCCTGCGCGCCCACCGTGGCCAGCGACAGCGGCTTGACCGGCGCCTGCCCGCGCAGCCTTCCGACATCCTTGAGCGGGCAGCCCCGCGAACCGGCAAGGATCTCGGCGGCGGCGTGGCCGCAGTAGCGCCCCTGGCAGCGCCCCATGCCGACGCGCGACAGCGCCTTGGCCCGATTGAGCTCCGGCGCGCCTTTCTCCTGCGAAACCGCGCGCAGGGTGCCCGCCGTGATCTCCTCGCAGCGACAGACCACGACATCGTCCTCCACCGCGCGCGCCAGATGCGCCGGCCAAGGGAACGCCTGCGCCAGTCCCTGCCGGAACCGTTCCATGCGGCCCAGCACCTTGCGAAGGCGCGCCCGTTCCGCCGCCGTATCCTGCAATCCGCAATCGGCCAGGACGGCAAGCGCCGCCAGCCGCCCGGCCGCCTCCGCGGCATCCGCGCCGAGAACACGCGCGCCGTCCCCCGCGATCACGACGTCCGGTCGCGAACTGCGACCATCGGCATCGGTCCAGGGCTTCCACTGGGCGATGGTCTCGTCGAAGACGAATTCGCACTCGGCAAGGTCGGCAAGCTGGGTTTCGCTGCGCAAATGGTAGCCCAGGCCCACCGCGTCGCATGACAGCGCCTCTTCGCCTCCCCGCACCTTGCGGTAGCGCACGCCCGCCACGCCCTCGTCGCCCTCGATCGCCACGGGCTCCACCCCGTTCTCGATGCGGACCCCGGCCAGTTGCAGGCGCAGGCGCATCGCCGCGCCGCGCAGCGCGAGGGCCGGTCTGGCAAGCAGCCTGGGGAAGGCAGCGCGCTGGGCGGCAGCGGGAGAGGTATCGAGCACGGCCACGGGTTTCGCACCGGCTTTCATGTACTGATACGCCACGAGGTAAAGCAGCGGACCGGTTCCCATGAACACCGGCCGCGCACCGATCGCGCAGCCCTGCGCCTTGAGCGCGATCTGGGCGCCGCCGAGGCTGAAACAGCCCGGCAGGGTCCAGCCGCGCATCGGGATGAGGCGGTCGGTGGCCCCGGTCGCAAGGATCAGCGCATCGAACTCCAGCGCCTCGGCCACGCCGCCGTGCATCACGTGAAGCGTATTCTCGCGCAGCGCCCATGCCAGCGTTTCGGGCCTATAATCCACCCGGCCTGCCAGCGCATCGAAATCGCGGTGGACCGCGCGCGCCTTGTCCGCCTCCGGCCCGTAGAGCGTCTCGTAGCTGCGGGTGAAGCCGGGAGGCTGGCGGCGGTAGATCTGACCGCCGGCCATGCTGCCTTCGTCGATCACGGTGGGCCGCACCCCGGCGGCCAGCAAGGTCTGTGCGGCGCGGACACCGGCGGGGCCGGCCCCGATGACGATTACGCGAGGTTGGGCCATTGTTCTTCCCCGACTGGCGACGTGCGCACCCTGATACCTTCCTCCACCGGGGTGGAGCACGGCCTGATCCGTCCGCCGTCCTCGGTCCACATCCAGCAGTCCTGACAGGCGCCCATCAGGCAGAAACCCGCACGGCGACTTGCCGAGAACTCCGAGGTTCGCAGCACCGGGCAGGACGCCAGCACCGCCACCATGAGGGTGTCCCCCTCCAGCGCCTCGATCTGATCGCCGTCGACGAAAAGCGACACCTTACGGCGGCCTGTTTCGGCCAGCCGCACCAGCCTGCCCGCGCTCACAGGTACTTCAGCCACCAGATGTCCCGGCGGCGCTTCTTGAGGTTCGAAAACCAGCGCGTGGGGAAGTAGAGCGGCACGATCAGCCCGACATACCAGACCCATACCCACGCAAGACTGTCGACGCCGAAGTACTTGCCCTGGGTCGCCCCCCAGATGGCGAAAGCGATCACATAGAGCGCTTTCAGCACGTAGAGGTGCAGCAGATAGAAGAACATCGGCGCCCCGCCCATGACCGAGAGCCACTGCGACAGGCGGCCGCCGTCGATCTTCTCGAACCCGGCCAGCAGCACCAGTCCCAGCCCGCAATTGAACAGGAGGTAGAACAGCGAGGGCGGATACTTGGTCAGCGCCATGAAGCTCATCGCGGTTCGCAGGGCATCGCCCTCAACCACGAACCGGGGGGCGTCGCCATATATGTTCAGGCCCCGCATCACGAAGAAGGCCGCCAGCATCGCGGAGCCCGTCAGCACAAGCCGCCGGCGCCGCAACCCTGCGGGAACCTCGTTCGCGAACCACGGCCCCATGCAATAGCCCAGCGCGATCAGGCCGATCCACGGCAGCACCGGATATGTGGTCTTGAAAGTGATCCCGGCGAATTCCCAGGCCTGACGCTCATGAAGCATGGCCCAGGGGGCGAAAAGCGCGCTGCCCGGCGCGGCATGGAGCCCGTCCAGCAGATTGTGCCCGCAGACGATGACGAACCCGATGGCGAAGATCGCCTTGCGCGGCAGGTGCAGCATCGCCGCCAGCGCGATCATGGCCACCCCGATCGCCCAGATCACCTGGAACCAGATCGTCTGCGGGGGATAGACCCCGGTCCACGCGAAATTGACGAACGTCAGCTCCAGCAACATGAGGAACAGCCCCCGCTCGACCAGGAACCGCGAGACTTGCGCCGCGCTGTGCGTGCGTCCGTAGAGAAAGGCGGAAAGCCCGGTCAGCCCCACGAAGACCGGCGCGCAGATGGTGCTCAGGTAGCGGGTGAGGAACAGCGCCGGCATCACCGCTCGCGCATCCATGGGATCGGACACCTGCATGTGCAGGAACCATGTCTCGCGCACATGGTCGAGCAGCATGATGACCATGACCAGCCCGCGCAGGGCATCGATGCTGGTCAGCCGCCTGCTGGCGGGCTTCGCTATGGGTGCCGGCGAGCGCAAGGGCTCACTGCGAGCAATGGTAGCCATGATCCTGAAGCTCCTTTTGGAGCATTGGACAGGAGTAGAGACCCATGCAGACTCCGTTTTTCCCTCGCGCGGAGGATTTTGTGATAAATTTCCGGCAACCCATGGAACAAAGTGCCGCGCCTTCCAATCCCCTGTCTTCGCGGCGCGGCGTCCGATCGCGCGCATTTCCGGCGCAACGGCGCGCACGGGCAGGCACCCGCGCATCTAGCCGATAGAGACAGGCGGCAGCCGGGCGGACAAGCGGCGGCAGACTGTGCCGTGAGATGGGACGGAAAGTTCCCGATCCGTCCAATTGGCGGCGCACAAACGAAGGCACCTGTCGATCGATGCGTGATGCTCTAGGAGGTGAAGTCGGCTCTCTGCCCTCTTCCCTCCGCAGCACGAGAGAGAGACGAACACGCCCATGGCCCATTTCTGCTCCAGTCGCGTCGAAATGCCGGTCCGCCAGGAAGCGGGACCATGCAGCGGCGCGCCGGGAGCATGGCGTTGAGCGCCAGCCCCCTGTCGAGGCGCGCCGCGATCGCTGGCGGTCTGGCCGGTGCCGGGCTGCTGGCCCTGGGCCGGACGCAGGACGTGCTGGCCGTGCCCCGGCGCGGCGGCAGCATCCGCATCGCCACCCAGTCCAGCTCCACCTCGGACACGCTCGATCCGGCGAAGGCCGCGCTCGCCACCGACTATGTCCGGCTCGGCATGGTCTATGAAGGCCTGACCTGCCCCGATGCCGCGCTCAATCCCGTCCCCATGCTGGCGGAGAGCCTCGAAAGCGCCGACCGCCGCATCTGGACGATCCGGCTGCGCCGGGGCGTGACCTTCCACGACGGCGGCGACTTCACGGCCGCCGATGTCGTCTGGTCGCTGCTGCGCCACAAGGAAGCCGCCGTGGGATCGAAACTCGCCAGCATCGCCGCGCAGTTCGCCTCGGTACGGGCGAGCGACCGCCACGAAGTCACGCTGGAACTGACGGATGCCAATGCCGATTTGCCCGCAATCCTGTCGCAGCCGCAGTTCGCCATCGTCCGCAAGGGCGAGAAGCACCCGCGCGGGAACGGCACCGGCCCGTTCCGGATCACCCATTTCCAGCCCGGCGTGCGAACCGTGGTCGAACGGAACCGCAACTTCCGGGTGCCGGGGCGCCCCTATCTCGACCGCATCGAACTGATCGCCATTCCCGACGAGGTCAGCCGCGTGAACGCGCTGCTTGCCGGGGACTGCCAGATGATCAACGCGGTGAATCCGCGCTCCATTCGCCGTATCGAGCAGAGCGGCAGCCATGCGGTCATGGCGACACCCTCCGGGCTCTACACCGACCTCATCATGCGCGCCGACGGGATGCCAACGGGCAACCCGCACTTCGTTCAGGCCGTGAAGCATCTCGTGGACCGGCCGCTCGTCAAGCGGGCGCTGTTTCGCGGCCATGCCACGATCGCCAACGACCAGCCGATCCCCCCCTTCCACCCGTACTACAACCCGAACGTGCCGCAGACCGTGCTCGATCTCGACCGCGCCCGCTGGCACATCGCCCGGGCCGGACTGACTGGCGTGCGCATCCCGATCTACTGCTCGCCCGCCGCAGAGGGTTCGGTGGACATGGCCTCGATCCTCCAGGAATACGGCGCACGAGCCGGACTGGAACTGGCGGTGAACCGCGTACCGGCCGACGGCTACTGGTCCACGCACTGGATGCGCCACCCGCTCACCTTCGGGAACGTGAACCCGCGGCCCACGCCCGACCTGCTGTTCAGCCTGTTCTACAAGTCCAGCGCGGACTGGAACGAGAGCGGATGGCGGAACGAGCGCTTCGACCGCCTCCTGAAGGAAGCCCGGTCCCAGCCCGACCAGGCCTTGCGCAAGGAACTCTACGGCGAGATGCAGCAGATCGTGCACGACCGGGGCGGCACCGCGATCCCGGTATTTATCAGCCTGATCGACGGTTACGACAAGCGCATCCGCGGCCTGAAGCCGATCCCCATCGGCGGCTTCATGGGCTACCAGTTCTCCCAGCACATCTGGCTGGAAAGCTGATGACGGCCCAATCCGCCTCCGGCTTCGCAACGGCGGACGCGCCCAGCATCCTGCTGCGCCTTGTTGCGCGCCGGACGGCTTCCGCGCTGCTCACGCTTCTGCTCGTGTCGATCGTGGTGTTCACCATCAGCGGGCTGCTGCCGGGCGACGCCGCGCAGGAAACCCTCGGCCAGAGCGCCACGCCCGAGCAGGTCGCTGCGCTCCGCCACGAGATGGGCCTCGATCGGCCCGCGCCCACCCGCTATGCGGAATGGCTTGGCGGAATGCTGAAGGCCGATCCCGGCCAATCGCTCGTCGCGAACATGCCCGTGCGCGACATCATAGCCGAGCGCCTGCCGAACTCGCTCATGCTGGCGGGCTTCACCGCGATCATTGCCGTGCCCCTTGCCCTTGCCATCGGAATCGCCGCCGCCGTCGATCGCGGCGGGAGGCTGGACAGGGCGCTGAGCATCGCCACCCTGTCGATGGTGGCGGTGCCGGAGTTTCTCGTGGCGACGCTGGGCGTGCTGGTGTTCTCCGTCAAACTGCTGTGGCTTCCCTCGATCGCGCTGGTTTCCGACGACGCCGACACGATGGACACCATCCGCTCCTGCGCGCTCCCGGTGATGACGCTCACTTTCGTCGTCGTCGCGCAAATGGCCCGGATGACGCGCGCCGCAATGATCGACCAGCTCGATGCGGGCTATGTCGAGATGGCGCAGCTCAAGGGCGTGCCGTTCCGCCGCATCGTGCTGTGGCACGTCATGCCCAACGCCATCGGGCCGATCGCCAACGCCGCGGCCCTTTCGCTGTCCTACCTGCTGGGCGGCGCGATCATCGTCGAGACCATCTTCAATTTCCCCGGTCTCGCCAGCCTGATGGTCAATGCCGTGACCAGCCGCGACATGCCGCTGCTGCAAAGCTGCGCGATGATCTTCTGCGGCGCCTATCTGCTGCTGGTCCTCGTTGCCGATCTCGTCGCCATTCTCAGCAATCCGAGGCAGCGCGCCTGATGAAGACCCCGTTCCCCTCCCGCTTGCCGTCCCTTGCCCGTGCGCTGCCCCTGTCGGGCAGGATCGGCCTGTTCCTGGTGTGCTTCTGGCTTGTCGTCGCCCTGGCCGGACCACTGATCGCGCCCTATTCGGTGGGCGGCTTTGTCGATTACGATGTGTTCGGGCCGATGTCCGCAAGGTTCTGGCTGGGCAGCGATTACCTCGGCAGGGACGTGCTCAGCCGCCTGCTGTGGGGCGCGCGCTATACCGTGTTCCTCGGGCTTGGCGCGGCGCTTGTCGCCAGCGCGACCGGCACTGCGCTGGCCCTGTTCGCTGCCGTCCGGCGCGGCTGGGTGGACGAAGCGATCTCTCGCACGATGGACACGCTGATCTCGATCCCGTCCAAGGTCTTTGCCCTTGTCATGGTGGCTGCGTTCGGTTCCTCGCTGGGGCTCCTGCTGCTCATCGCCGCGATCACCTACGTCCCCGGCAACTTCCGCATCGCCCGTGCCATCGCACTGGACCTCGCGGCGATGGACTATGTCACTTTCGCCCGCGCGCAGGGAGAATCGCCGGTTCACATCGCCCTGCGGGAGATCCTGCCGAACATGATCCACCCCCTGCTTGCGGACCTCGGCCTGCGGTTCGTCTTCATTGTCCTGCTGCTGTCGGGTCTGAGCTTCCTCGGGCTCGGCGTGCAGCCGCCCCATGCCGATCTCGGCTCGCTCGTGCGCGAGAACATCTCGGGCATCACCGAAGGCGCGCCCGCGATCATCGCGCCCGCCATCGCCATCGCTACCCTGACGGTAGGCGCAAATCTGCTGATCGACGCGCTCAAGTCCAGTCGCGGCGGCAAGGGGAAACCGGCATGATCCCGGCCCACCCCGCGCCCCCTGCCCGGACCCAGGGCGCACGCGGCCATGTCGTGGTCGAGGGACTGCGGATCGTCGCCGGGCCGCCGGGCAACGAGCACGCCATCGTCAATGATGTGAGCTTCTCGGTGGCGCCCGGCCGCACACTTGCGCTGATTGGGGAATCCGGTTCGGGCAAGTCCACCATCGCGCTGGCACTGGCGGGCTTCGCGCGGCCGGGCGCGCGGATCGCGGGAGGAATCGTCAGCCTTGCGGGCGACCGGATCGACCTGATGGACGACAGGGCCCTGCGCGCCGTGCGGGGGCGCCGCGTGGCCTATGTCGCGCAAAGCGCCGCCGCCGCGTTCAATCCCTCGCGCACGATCATGGCCCAGGTGATCGAGCCGCTGCTGGTCCACCGCCTTGCTCCTCGCGCAGAAGCGATCCTGCGGGCGCAGCGGATTTTCGCCAGCCTTTCGCTGCCCGATCCCGAAACCATCGGGCAGCGCTATCCGCACCAGCTTTCGGGCGGACAGCTGCAGCGCCTGATGGCGGCGATGGCGCTCATCACCGGCCCCGAACTCCTGATCTTCGACGAACCGACCACCGCGCTCGATGTCACCACGCAAGTCGAGGTGCTCAAGGCCTTCAAGGCCGCCATCGCCCAGAGCGGCGCGACCGCGATCTATGTCTGCCACGACCTGCCCGTCGTTGCCCAGATGGCCGACGACGTGCTCGTCCTGCAACATGGCCGCACGAAGGAGGCCGGCAGTCTTGCCGCCGTGTTCGGGACCCCGGGCGATCCCTATACCCGCGCCTTGCTCGCCGCCGCCGACCACGGCCACTGTCCGCCCGCAAACGCATCGGCAGGCGGCCAACCTTCCCGGCCCTCCCCCGCGCAAGGCAGGCCGCTGCTGCGGGTCGAGGGCCTCGCCGCCGGATATGGCCGGGTTCGGAACGGGCGGCCGGAAGTGCCGATCCTGGAGGACATCTCGCTCGAATGCCGACGCGGCGAAACCGTGGGCGTGATCGGCGAATCCGGCTCGGGAAAATCGACACTGGCGAAAGTGGTCGCCGGTCTCGTACCCCGGGCAAGCGGCACCGTGCGGATCGACGACACGCCATTGCCCGCGGGTCTTGGCGAACGCAGCCGCGAACACTTCCGCCGGGTGCAGCTTGTGTTCCAGCACGCCGAGACCGCGCTCAATCCCGCCAAGACGGTCGGCGCGATCCTTGCCAGGCCGCTGGCGCTTCACCACGGCATTCACGGCCGGGCCGCGGACAGGCGGGTCGCCGAACTTCTCGACCTGATCCAGCTCCCGGCCGAGACCGCCACCCGCAATGTCAGGGCGCTGTCGGGCGGGCAGAAGCAGCGCGTCAACCTCGCGCGGGCACTGGCGGCGGAGCCCGACCTGCTGATCTGCGACGAAGTGACATCGGCGCTCGATACCATCGTCGGTCAGGCGATCCTCGAACTGATCGACGGGCTGCGCCGGGAACTCGGCATCGCGGTCATGTTCATCAGCCACGACATCTCTACCGTGCGTGCGTTCTGCGACCGCATCCTGGTGCTCTATGGCGGCCGCGCCGTGGAAACGGCCTCCGGAAGCGCTTTCGCGCGCGGGCCGCACCACCCCTATACCGACCTCCTGCTCAGCTCTGTCCCGCGCATGGAGCCGGGCTGGCTGGACGCCGGCGCCATGCGAGCAAGAGGAGCGGGTTTCCCGTCCGATCTCGCGATCTGCCGGTTCGAACCGCGCTGCGGCGTGACCATCCGGGGCCGCTGCAACTGCGAGCCGCCTCCGCTGCGCAGGCAGGGCGAACAGGCATGGCTGTGCCACCACCCCGCCGAAGTGCTGGCGGCGGAATAATCTGCCGTTGAGCGCGCAACAGCGGCACCCGATGCCACGGGCCCGCGCCTAATCGCGGCGCGAGGCAAGATCAGAAGGCCGGCCACGGCCCCCGAAAACCAGAGGGAACGAGCAATGGCGACTGTAGAAGAAACGATTCTGATCCGCGAAATGACCCCCGACGACGTCAACGGCACCGTCGAACTTTCCTACGAACAGGAATGGCCGCATCGGCACGAGGACTGGGAAATCTACCTCGCTCTTGGCGAAGGGCTGGTAGCCGAAAGCGAAGGCCGGATCGTCGGCACCACGATGGCCTGGCGCTATGCCCCGACGTTCGCCACCCTGGGGATGGTGATCGTCGCCAACGAATTTCAGGGCCGGGGACTGGGTCGCCGGATGATGGAGGCCATGCTGGGCCGCCTTGCCGGCTGCACGGTCCTGCTCAACGCCACCGAGGCAGGTGCGCCGCTCTATCGCAAGTTCGGATTCGAACCCCTGGGCCGCATTCATCAACATCAGGGCACGGCACGCATGGTGCCGCTGGCGCAGCTGCGCCCCGGCGAACGCGTGCGGCCGCTGGGCGGCGCCGATTCCGACCTTGCGCATCTTTACGACCGCGCCACCGGCATGGGCCGCGGGAAGCTGTTCGAAAGCCTTGGCCGCAGCGGCAGCGCCGTGGTGCTGGCGCAGGACCACGTTCCGGTGGGCTTCGCCAACATGCGCCGGTTCGGACGCGGCTGGTCGGTCGGCCCGATCGTCGCCCCCGACCTTGCCGGCGCGAAGGCCCTCGCCAGCCACTGGATCGGCGCTTACGCGGGCTCGTTCTGCCGGCTGGACGTGCCCGCCGACAGCGGCTTCTCCGAATGGCTCGAAGAGATCGGCCTGCCCAAGGTGGGCGAAGTCCACACCATGGTGCGCGGCACCGCGCCGGTCTTCGACGAACGATGCCGCCTTTTCGGGCTCGTTTCGCAGGCGCTCGGTTGATGGCCACGCTGGATGCCACCGGGCTCCCCCGGCTTGACGACCCCACGCTGTTTCGCGAAGCCGCGCTGATCGGCGGCGAGTGGTTGCCTTGCGGATCGGCGGCGGTCAGCGTCGAGGATCCCGCCACCGGCCGCACGATCGGCTCGGTGCCGGACTGCGGCACAAGCGAAACCGAAGCCGCCATTGCCGCCGCCGGCGCCGCCTGGCCGGGCTGGCGCGCAAGGACCGCGCATGAACGCGCCCGCCTGCTCGAAAGCTGGCACGCGCTTGTCCTTGCGCGCACCGAAGACCTTGCGCGCATCATGACAGCCGAGCAGGGCAAGCCGCTGGCCGAGGCGCGCGGCGAAATCGCCTATGCCGCCAGCTTCATCAAGTGGTTCGCCGAAGAGGGACGCCGGGTGGGAGGACGCAATGTCGCCAGCCCGGAGGCCGACCGCCGCGTCCTCGTCTTCGCGGAGCCTGTCGGCGTCAGCGCCGCGATCACGCCGTGGAACTTTCCGGCGGCGATGATAACGCGCAAATGCGCGCCTGCCCTGGCTGCCGGATGCCCGGTGGTCATCAAGCCTTCCGATCTCACCCCCTTCACCGCGCTCGCCCTTGCCGACCTTGCACTGCGGGCGGGCATTCCGGCAGGCGTCATCAATGTCGTCACCGGCCGCCCCGACGCCATTGGCGACGCGATCTGTTCCAGCCCGGCGGTCCGCAAGCTGTCCTTCACCGGCTCCACCCGCGTCGGTGCCATGCTGATGCGGCAGTGCGCGGGCACGCTGAAGCGGCTGAGCTTCGAACTGGGCGGCAACGCCCCGCTGGTGGTGTTCGAGGATGCCGACCTCGACCTCGCCGTGCGGGCAACCATGGTCAGCAAGTTCCGCAATTCCGGCCAGACCTGCGTCTGCGCGAACCGCATCCTCGTCCACGATGCCGTCCACGACGCGTTCGCGCGCCGCCTGGAAGCCGCCGTATCGGCGCTGCACTGCGGACCGGGCTTCGATGGCGCCTCCACCACCGGTCCGCTCATCAATGCCGCAGCGGCCGAGAAGGTCGAAAGTCACCTCGCCGATGCGCTGGCGCGAGGCGGGCGGATCTCGGCGCGGGGATCGGGCCGGGAGGGCGGCAATTTCGTGCGGCCGGTGGTCGTGACCGGGGCGGAACCCGGCATGAAGCTGGCCTGCGAGGAAACGTTCGGCCCGATCGCCCCGCTGTTCCGTTTCGCTTCCGAGGACGAGGCGATGAACCTTGCCAACGACACGCCTTACGGACTGGCCAGCTATTTCTTCACACGCGATCTTGCCCGCGCGTTTCGCGTCGCGGAACGGCTTGAAGCCGGCATGATCGGGCTCAACACCGGCAGCATTGCCATGGAAATGGCGCCGTTCGGCGGCATCAAGCAGTCCGGGCTCGGCCGCGAAGGCGGACAGGCCGGGATCGAGGAATATCTGGAGACCAAGGCCTTCCACATCGGCGGCCTCGATTTCTGACCCTCCCGGCGGCCATCGCCGCCTTTTTTCGTTGTTCCGACACGTTTGAGAAAGGTCCAGCCCGTGAACGCCGCCCGGAAATACTCGATTGCCGTCATCCCCGGTGACGGCATCGGCAAGGAGGTCATGCCGGAAGGCGTGCGCGTGCTCGAAGCCGCGGCAAGCCGCTTCGGTTTCGAACTCGATCTCCAGTGGCACGACTTCGCGTCCTGCGATTACTATCTTCGCCACGGAGAGATGATGCCCGCGGACTGGAAGGCGCGCATCGGCCGGGTCGACGCGCTGTTCTTCGGCGCGGTAGGCTGGCCCGACACCGTTCCCGACCATGTCTCGCTCTGGGGATCGCTGCTCCAGTTCCGCCGCGAATACGACCAGTACGTCAATTTGCGTCCTGTCCGGCTCATGCCCGGCGTTCCCTGCCCGCTCGCCGGCCGCAAGCCGGGCGACATCGATTTCTGGGTCGTGCGCGAAAATACCGAGGGGGAGTACAGTTCGGTCGGCGGGCACATGTTCGCGGGCACCGACCGCGAGGTGGTGATCCAGGAAACCGTGATGACCCGCTTCGGCGTTGACCGCGTGCTGCGCTATGCCTTCGACCTCGCCAGCCGCCGTGAACGCCGGCACCTGACCAGCGCCACCAAATCCAACGGGATCGCCATCACCATGCCGTTCTGGGACGGCCGGGTGGAAGCGATCGCCCGCGAATTCGCGGATGTCACGCATGACAAGTATCACATCGACATCCTGACCGCGCAGTTCGTGCTCAATCCGCAGCGCTTCGACGTGGTCGTCGCCTCCAATCTCTTCGGGGATATCCTGAGCGATCTCGGCCCCGCCTGCACCGGAACCATCGGCGTTGCCCCTTCGGGCAATATCAATCCCGAGGGCACGCACCCCTCTCTCTTCGAGCCGGTCCACGGCTCAGCGCCCGATATCGCCGGCAAGGGGATCGCCAATCCGGTCGGCCAGATCTGGTCCGCCGCGATGATGCTCGAACATCTCGGCGAAGCCGAAGCGGCAGCGGCGGTCATGACCGCGATCGAGGCCGTGCTCGTCTCGCCCAGCGGAAGGACGGGCGATCTGGGCGGCAGCGCCGATACGCTTTCCTGCGGCAAGGCGATCGCCGAATCCCTCTAGGAACGGGTGCGGCATAATATGCCGCGCCCCCCGCCCAAATTGGCGATCCTGCTGCCGGATCGCTCCCGTTTCGGCGCAACCGGCCGAACCGACGGCATAATCTGTCTCCCATGACAGACCTTCAGACTTCCCCTATCACCCGCAGTCATAACCAGGGATTGCTGGAACTGGACCGCCGGCACCTGATCCATCCGGTCACATCGTTCCGGGGCCATGAACGCCACGGCGCCCGCATCCTGCAATCGGGTGAGGGCATGTGGCTTACCGATGTCGACGGGCGGCGGGTGCTAGACGCGTTCGCCGGTCTGTGGTGCGTCAATGTGGGCTACGGGCGGGAGAGCATCGTCGAGGTCGCCGCCGAACAGATGCGGCGGCTGCCTTATGCCACCGGCTACTTCCACTTCGGCAACGAGCCGGCGATCCGCCTGGCCCACGAACTGACCCGGCTCGCCCCGGAAGGACTTGGCCACGTCTACTTCACGCTGGGCGGTTCGGACGCGGTGGACAGCGCGATCCGCTATATCGTCCACTACTTCAATGCCATCGGCAAACCGCAGAAGAAGCATTTCATCGCCCTCGAATGGGGCTACCACGGCTCCAGTTCGAACGGTGCGGGGCTGACCGCGCTGGCCAACTTCCATCGCGGGTTCGATCTGCCCCGCCGCTGGCAGCACCACATCGCATCGCCCTATCCCTACCGCCACCCGGAGGGCCATGACGACGCGGCGGTGATCGCCTCCAGCGTGGCCGCGCTCAAGGCAAAGGTCACCGAACTCGGGGCGGACAACGTGGCGGCATTCTGCTGCGAGCCGATCCAGGGTTCGGGCGGCGTCATCGTGCCGCCCAGGGGCTGGCTCAAGGCCCTGCGGCAGGCTTGCGACGAACTGGGCATCCTGATGCTGGTGGACGAGGTCATCACCGGCTTCGGGCGCACCGGCCCGATGTTCGCCTGCGAGGCGGAAGACGTCTCGCCCGATTTCATGACCCTCGCCAAGGGCCTCACCTCGGGCTACGCGCCGATGGGCGCCGTGCTCATGGCCGATCACATCTATGAAACCATCGCCGACGCCGCGCCCGAAAGCCTGCCGATCGGGCACGGCTTCACTTACTCCGGCCATCCGGTAAGCGCCGCGATCGCGCTGGAGGTGCTGCGGCTGTACCAGGAGGGGGGACTGCTCGAGAACGGCGAACGCACGGGCATTCGTTTCGCACAGCATCTCGAACGCATGCGCGAACATCCGCTGGTGGGCGATACGCGCGGACGCGGCCTGCTAGGCGCCATCGAACTGGTCAGCGACAAGGGCTCCAAGGCCGGGTTCGACACTGCGCTGGACATCGGCGGGCGGCTCTCCGCGCTTACCTGGGAAAAGGGCGTGATCGTGCGCTGCTTCGGAAATGCGGTGATAGGTTTCGCGCCCGCCCTGAGCTGCACGTCGAGCGAGATGGACATGATATTCGATCGCGTGGAAGGTGCTCTCGACGCGCTGCTGGAGATGCCCGACATCCGTGCCGCGACGGGTTGCTGACAAGGAAAAAGACGACATGGCGATAGGCCCCAAACTTGACCGGATCGACCTCAAGATCCTCGCCAAGCTTCAGGAAGCGGGGCGTATCACCAATGTCGAGCTTTCCGATGCTGTCGGCCTGTCTCCCAGCCCTTGCCTCACCCGGGTCAAGCGGTTGGAAACGGCCGGTTACATCACCGGTTACGGCGCGCACATCAATCTCAACAAGCTGGGCGAATTCCTCACCGTCTTCACCGAAGTGACGCTGGGCGAGCACCGGCGCGGGGACTTTTCCCGCTTTGAAACCCGGATCGCCAAGATCGACGAAATCGTCGAATGCCACCTGGTCAGCGGCGGGTACGACTACCTCCTGAAATTCGTCGCGCGCGGCGTCACGCATTACCAGTCGCTCATCGAGGAAATGCTCGAAAACGATTACGGCATCGAAAAGTACTTCAGCTACATCGTCATCAAATCGCCGTTCATCAAGCATCACTTCCCGATCCAGAACCTGTTCGGGGATTGAACCGCCGCGCCGCGCGCCCGCGAAATTGCCGTGGGCCGCGGCAAGGGATGAGGCCGGGCGGCGCGTATGATGTCCTGCAAGCCCGGAAGGCATCGTCCCCCGGGCATGGAACCGGAGCTAACCCATGCGTCTCACTGCACTTGCCGCCGCTGCCGCCGTCATGCTGGCCGCCTTTCCTTCCCTTGCGCTGGCGCATCCCAAGCTGCTGAGCGCCACGCCCGCCGCCAATTCGGCGGTGGCGAAGCCCACCTCGATCACCCTGACCTTCTCCGAAGACCTCGTCGCGCCGCTCTCCGGCATCGACCTGGTGATGACCGGGATGCCGGGCATGGCCGATCACAAACCGATGCCGATCAAGGGGATTGCCGCCAGGGCCAAGGGCAAGACGATGACCATAGCCCTGCCCCGCCCGCTTCCCACCGGAACCTACGAACTGACCTGGCACGCGGTCGCCGCCGACCAGCACCGCATCGAAGGCAGCTACGGCTTCACGGTCCGCTGATCCCATGGAAACGGGCAGCCTCGTTGCCGCGCGCCTTGCCAGCTATGTGCTGCTGCTCGCGGCGGCAGGGCTGCCTTTTCACGCCCTGATCCAGCGCCGCGCCCGCTTCGGCGGAGGCGAACGAGCTGCGCTGATGCTGCTCGCGGCGGGCGCGCTCATCACCTCGCTGTGGTGGGCGCTTGCCAATGTCGCGGCCATGGCGGGCCTCGCGATCGGCGATCTCGATACCGCCACTTTTACCGCCGTGCTTCAGGCAACGCCGCTCGGGCTACTGCTGACCTTGCGCGCCGCCGCCCTGACCGCCTTCCTCGTGCTGCTGGCGCTGCGCCCCGCGCCGCTGCTGCTTGCACCGCTAGCCCTTGCCGCGCTTGCCAGCGCCGCATGGGCAGGTCATGCCGGCGCGGGCGAAGCGCCCTGGGGCGTGCTGCTCCGGGCCAGCGACGTGCTGCATCTGGGCGCCGCCGCGCTGTGGCTGGGCGCGCTATTCGCTTTCCTTACCGCGCCGATGGGCCGAGGCCGGCGAAAGGACACCGCCGTTATCGCCGCACTGTCCGCTTTCGCGCGGACCGGCACCGTGATCGTCGCGATGCTGTTCCTGACCGGACTGGCCAATGCATGGCTTATCGGCGGTGCGGGCGGGCTGCCTTCAGGCTGGTGGCCGCGATTGATCGCGCTGAAATTCGCGCTGTTCCTCGCCATGCTCGCACTCGCCGCCGATAACCGCTGGCGGCTGGTGCCCGCGCTTGAACGCCGCACGCCGGGCGCAGCCCGGCGGCTGCGCCTTTCGCTGATGCTGGAAACGGCCTGCGGGCTCGGGATCGTGGGGGTGGTTGCCCTCGCCGGGCAACTCGACCCCCACGGCGGCTGACAGCCAGTTCCCTCAGGCGCGTGCGGCGATGACGATGATCTCGACCTTGTAGTCGGGCGAGGCCAGACGGGATTCGCCGGTGGCGCGGGCAGGAGCCGGTGCATCGGCGATCCAGTCGTCCCAAACCGCGTTCATTTTCTCGAAATCGGCGATGTCGGCCAGCCAGATGGTTGCCGAGAGCAAGTGGTTCTTGCTGCTGCCGGCCTGCTTCAGCAGAGCTTCGATCTCGGCAAGCGCGGTGCGGGTCTGGGCGGTCACGTCATCGCCGGGCTCGCCGACCTGCCCCGCGAGATAGATCGTATCGCCGTGAATGACAGCCTCGCTCATGCGCGGGCCCTGTTCGATGCGGGTAATGGTCATGCAATCAACTCCTGGCGATTCTGGATGGAAACTCGGGTTCAATAGCGGGAGATGGCGAGGTCGGCAGCCTCGATGGCGGGCGCCCGGCCGCCGATGATGTCGGCGATCACATGGGCGGAACCGCAGGCCATCGTCCAGCCGAGCGTGCCGTGGCCGGTATTGAGGAAGAGGTTGGATATGCCGGTAGGCCCGATCACCGGCGTACTGTCGGGCGTCATAGGGCGCAGGCCGCTCCAGAACGAAGCCTTGGACACATCGCCCGCGCCGGGGAACAGCGACCCCAGCGAATACTCCAGCGTGGTGCGCCGCGCTTGCGGCAGATCCCTGGAGAAGCCCGAGATTTCCGCCATTCCGCCCACGCGGATGCGATCGCCCAGCCGGGTGATCGCCACCTTGTAGCTTTCATCGAGCAGGGTCGATACCGGCGCGAGCGCGGGATCGGACACCGGCACGGTGATCGAATAGCCCTTCACCGGATAGACGGGCAGCCGAATGCCCAGAGGCGCCAGGAGTTGGGGCGAATAGCTGCCCAGCGCCACGAGATAGGCATCGGCAACCAGCTTTCCCGCCGCCGTCACGACATGGTCTATCCGTCCGCCGGATCGGGACAGGCCGGTGATCGCGGTATCGTGGACAAACCGTACGCCCGCGTCGCGCGCCATTCCTGCCAGCGCATTGGTGAACTTGAAGCAGTCCCCGGTCTCGTCGTTCGGCAACCGCAAGCCGCCCACCAGCCGGGCCTCGCTTGCCGCCAGCCCCGGTTCCGCCGCCAGGCATCCTGCCCGGTCGAGCACTTCGAAGGGAACCCCGTCCGCCTCCAGGACCGCGATATCCTTGGCGATCCCGTCCATCTGCTTCTGCTCGCGAAACAGCTGCAACGTCCCCTGGCTGCGTTCGTCGTAGCGGATGCCGGTTTCCCGGCGCAGTTCGATCAGCTGGTCGCGGCTGAATTCCGCGAGGCGGACCATGCGGCTCTTGTTCACGGCGTAGGACCGCGCGTTGCAATTGCCCAGCATCGCCGCCAGCCAGCGGAGCATCGCCATGTCCGGGCGTGGCCGCAGGACGAGCGGCGCATGTTCCATGAACAGCCATCGCAGGGCCTTTGCCGGAATGCCGGGGGCGGCCCAGGGCGAGGCATAGCCCGGCGAAATCTCCCCGGCATTCGCGAAGCTGGTTTCCAGAGCGGGGCCGGGCTGCCGGTCGATGACGACGACCTCGTGCCCAGCCCGCGCCAGATACCATGCAGAGGTGACGCCGATCACGCCGCTTCCCAGTACCGCAACTTTCATCGTGCGACGCTCCGCAGTGCCAGACCGGCCGCCGGGACATAGTCTCTTGCGTAGCGGCGGCTGAGCTGGGTTAGAATCTCGTAGGAAATCGTGCCGGCATCGCGGGCCAGATCGTCGATCGTCTGGTTCGGGCCGAGGATCTCGACCGGCGCGCCGGGGCGAAGGTGGCGCTCCGGCACGTCGGTGACGTCCAGAGTAATGCTGTCCATCGACACCCGGCCCACCATCGGCACCCGAATGCCCGCAACGAAAGCGCTTCCGCGGTTGCCCAGCGTGCGCGGCAATCCGTCGGCATAGCCGACCGGTATCGTCGCGATCCGCGTTTCCCGCAGGGCGCGATGCGTAAGGCCGTAGCCGATCCCCGTTCCCACCGGAACCGTGCGAAGCTGGGCGATCCGCGCCTCCAGCGACACTACCGCGCGCATCGGGTTCGCGCCGCCATGCGGGGCGCCGCCGTAAAGGGCGATCCCGGCACGCACGATGTCGAGGTGGTCCTGCGCAAGGAAAGCCCCGCCGCTATTGTCGAGCGCGCGGGGAAGGCCGGGAAAACCGCTCGCGATGCGCGAGAAACACGCGGCCTGCTCGCCGTTGAAGGGATGGTCCGGTTCGTCGGCGCAGGCGAAGTGGCTCATCAGCATGGCCGGCTTCACACCGCGCAGACGGTCCGGCTCGCCAAGGAGAAGGGCGACCTCCTGCGGCGACATTCCCATCCGCGACATGCCGGTATCGACCTGCAAGGCCCCGCGCAGCCACTGGCCTCGCGCCCGGGCGAGGCTGGACCAGCGGTCGATCTGATCGAGCGAATTGAGCACGGGGATCGCCCCGATCGCGGCGCATTCCGCCTCCGCGCCGGGCTGAAGACCGTTGAGGACGAACAATTCCGCTTCCGGCGGCAGCAAGGGCATGAGCGCTGCCGCCTCGTCGAGCACGGCGACGAAGAACGTCCTGCACCCGGCATCGGCCAATGCATCCACCGCCCGTGCCGCGCCGATGCCATAGGCATCTGCCTTGACCACCGCCGCCACCCGCGCAGGCGCGACCTGCCGCCCGACTATAGCGTAGTTCTCCACCAATGCACCGAGATCGATCCGGAGCACGGCACCTGCCGTAGCCAATGTCGTCATGCAGCCCTCCTTTCCTCGCAGATTATCGACGGTTATACGAAATAGGCTCCCAATCTTGCGTCAACCTTGCGAAGATTGCGATAATTTCGCACGATCATTCGGCAGATTCAGAACGATGTCAGAACCACTCGATTCCATCGACCGCACCATCATCCGCCTGCTGCGGCTCAATGCCCGCCGCCCCAACTCGGAAATCGCCACGGAGGTCGGCCTCTCGGCCTCAGCCTGCCATCGCCGCATCCGGATCCTGGAAGAACGCGGCGTGATCCGGGGCTACACGGTCATCACCGGGAGCGGAGAGGAAGACGAGCGCGGGGTCGATGTCCTCGTGCAGGTCACGCTGGACCGCCAGACCGAGGAATACCTTTCGAAGTTCGAGCACGCAGTGCGCCAGTGTCCGGAAATTCGCGAATGCTTCCTGATGACGGGCGATGTCGACTACTGGCTTCGCGTCCGTACGGACAGCGTGGCCGCCTATGAGACGATCCACGGCGAAATCCTGTCCCGGATGCCGGGTGTAACCCGTATCAGCTCCAGTTTCGCCATGCGCGACGCCTTGCGCCCCAAACGGTCCGGGCGGCGTTAGAGCCACCGTCCAGCGCCTTCGCCGACCGGTGGCGGGAAGCCGACGAACCGTGCGCGCCCCGGCGATCCGTCCGCTCAAGGCCATTGACTCGGCCTTCTCTACCATTAAAGTTGACAATACACGAAGCGAGCTATCGCCTGTCTTGAACACATCGCCTGAACACATCAGTAGAAGGGAGAACGACCATCATGCACAGCGATTTTCACGTCGTCCGCAAGGGCATGGAATGGGCCGTCAGCCTGCACGGGCTGATCCTCGAAGCTTTCGCCAACCAGCGCGATGCCCTCAACCGGGCTGTCGATGCCGCGCACCAGGCCGGGATGAACGGGCACCGGGCACAAGTGCTTCTCGTCGAAGCGCCGTCCGATGCGCGCACCCATTGGGTCTTCGGCCATCATCCCTACCCGCCGACCGCCTGAGGGCGCGGGTTCCCTCCAGTTCGACAGGAGCCTGAAATGCTCAGAAAACTATTCGTCGACCATCCCGAAGCGGTAAACGAGACTTACGGCGAGCATTTCTATGTGGCCGGCCGCTTCGGCCTGCTCATGATCCTCGCCGGGCTCGGCACGATCATTCACGGGTTCATTCCGGGCTTCCATACCCGGACCGGCAGCAACATGATCAGGAAGCTTCACGGCGAGATGACCCGCCGCCAGCCTCGCCAGACCCAGCCCGTTTCCTCGGCACCGTTCGCCATGCAGCTCGAATACGAGATCTGAACTAGGTCATAAACTCATAAACGGCACCATCGAGGCGCCCAAATGGCGAACAGCTCGGGCCGAAGCTGCCGCCGGGCGGGCTGGTTGCCCGTCCAAGGTAGCGTCGGTCCGAGATGGAAGCCATTTGGGCGTCCCTTCGGGATTTGACCAAAATGGCCCATCGCTGCGTCGGGAAGTCTTGAAATATCGACATATTCCGTCGCCTTCCCTCCTGGCGCTGAGCCATTTTGCCTCAAACCTCGATGGTACCGTTTATGAGTTTATGACCTGGGTCGCAAAATCCACCGCCGCGCCCTTCTCAAGGGTGCGGTGCTCGGCGGAATGGCGGCTTGGGGCGATTTCCAGTCCGAGATTGCCGCGCAGCGTATCCGCCGAATAGTCGTCCCTGAAAAGCCCGCGCGCGGCGAGGATCGGCACCACTTCGGCGCGGAAGCGCGCCCAGTCGTCGGGATGCTGGACGAAGACATTGAAACCGTCCGCCGCGCCGCTGGCATGCCAGCGCTCGATCTCGTCGGCGATCGTGACCGGCGATCCCGCCAGCCGCAGCCATGCCGATCCCACGTCCGCCAGCACCTGCCGCAGGGTGCGCCCCTCCCGGCGCGCGGCTTCGAGGTCTTCGTGGAAGCGCCGAATTCCGGCAGCCTCGCCGCCCGAAGCGATTTCCGGGAACGGTGCGTCCAGATCATAGCCGGAAAAGTCATGACCGGCGAACTGCCTTGAAAGCGACGCCAGCTGCGCGCGCAGGTCTCCTGCCGTCTGGCGCGCCTCGAATTTCCGCCGTGCCGCTTCGTCTGTATCGGCGATCGTCACGCTGAGCGCGGGGATGAACAGCAGGCTTTCCGGGGCCCTGCCATATCGCCGGGCACGAGCCCGCACGTCCGTGGCAAGCTCCAGCGCCTCTGCCTGATTGCGCGCGAAGCTGAACACGATATCGGCGACTTGCGCACTCAGTTCGCGGCCCTGCGGCGATGTTCCCGCCTGAACCAGCGGCGGCTGCCCCTGGCGCGAGCGCTGGATGTTGAGCGGGCCGGAAACGCTGAAGAACTCGCCGCGATGGTCTAGCCGGTGCTGCCGCGCCGGATCGAGGAACCGCGCGGCCGTCTTGTCCTGCGCGAAGGCGCCTTCTTCGTAGGATTGCCATAAGCCCTGCACCACCTCCACCGCTTCGGACGCGCGGCGATAGCGGGTTTCGTAGTCGCCATGCCCGGTGCGGCTGAAATTGCCTGCCGTGCCGGGGTCCTGGCTGGTCACGATGTTCCACCCGGCCCGCCCCTTGCTGATGAGGTCGAGCGAGGCGAGCCGCCGGGCGATATCGAAGGGCTCGCTGTAGGTGGTGCTGATGGTCGCCACCAGACCGATCCGCTGCGTCGCCGTGGCGACCGCCGACAGCAGGGTCAGCGGCTCCAGCCGGTTGAGATGATGGTTGGGGAAATCCGGTGTGATGTACTGGCTGTCGACGATGAACACGAAGTCGAACCGGGCGTCTTCCGCCTCCCGCGCCTGCCGGATGTACCAGTCTATATCCACACTGGCATCGAGCGGGACCGCCGGATCGCGCCACAGTTCCTTGCCGGATGCATCGCCGACCCCGATCAGGACGGCTCCGAACTTGAGCTTATCGCGTGCCATCGTCATGCCTTTCACAAGCTGTTGGGAGATAGGCGCAGCGCGCCGCCGGTGCCGGGTTCCGCAAGCTTCGGCGCAGCGGCGATCAGGGCGCGGGTATAGGGATGCGACGGATGCGAGAGCACCTGCCCGGTCGGTCCGGTCTCCACGATCCTGCCGCGGTGGAGCACGGCCACCCGGTGCGCGATGCCAGCCACCGAGCCGAGGTCGTGCGAGATGAATATCTGCGCAATGCCGCGCTCCCGTGCGAGCCGTTCGAGCAGTTGCAGGACGTGGATGCGGTTCACGGCATCGAGCGCGCTGACCGGTTCATCGAGCAGGATCACTTGCGGATCGAGCACGAGCGCCCGCGCGATCACCGCGCGCTGGCGCTGACCGCCTGAAAGGTGGCGCGGCAGGCGGCAGCCCAGTGCGGGATCGAGTCCGGCGGCCTCCAGCGCGGCATTCACCAATCGCGACCGCTCGATGCGGTCGATGCCGCCGCGAATGTCCAGCCCTTCGCCCACCGAACCGGCGATGGTGATATCGGGATCGAGGCTGCGCAGGGGATCCTGGAAGGCATATTGCAGCCGGTTGCTGCGGCGAAACGCCATCAGTTCACGCCCCGCCAGCCGCTCCAGCGGTTCGCCGCCGAGCACAATCGAACCTTCGGCAGGGCGAACGAGGCCAAGGATCGACCGCAGGAGCGTGGTCTTGCCGGAGCCGGTTTCCCCGATCAGCCCGAGGATTTCGCCGCGCGCCAGTTCGAGATCGATCCCGTCCAGCACCGTGCCTTGCCCATAGCCTGCCCGAAGCCCGCTGATCCGCAGGAGCGGCGCGGCCGCTTGCGGCGGTGGCGCGTTCTGCCCGGCTTCCAGCGAGGTGGCATGATGCGTTTCGATCAGGCTGCGGGTATAGGCATGGCGCGGCCGGTCCAGCACCTCCCGCGTGGCGCCCGCCTCGACGATCTCGCCCTCGCGCATGACGATCACCTGATCGCAGGTCTGCGCCACCACGGCGAGATCGTGGGAAACCATGACGAGGGTGAGGTCCTGTTCACGGCGCAAGTCTTCGATCAGGCGCAGGACTTCGGCCTGCACCGTAACGTCGAGGGCGGTGGTCGCCTCGTCGGCGATCAGCAGGCGCGGCCCGGCGCAGACCGCGATGGCGATCAGCACACGCTGCACCATGCCGCCCGACAGTTCGAAGGGATACTGGCGGAATACCGTCTCCGGCTCCGCGAACCCCACACGGGCGAGCAGGGCCAGCGCCCGCTCTTTCGCTTCCCGGCGTGAAAGCGGAAGGACCGCACGCATAGCCTCCACGATCTGGCGGCCCACCGGGATCGACGGGTTGAGGTAGGAACCCGCATCCTGGAACACCGCGCTCAGCTCGGTCCCGCGAAGGGGTTTCCAGTCGCGGCCGCTCAACCGCGAGAGGTCGGTGTCCCGGTAGCGAATAGTGCCGGAGGTCACGGCGGTTCCGGGAGGCAGCACGCCAAGGACGGCCCGGCAGGTGAGCGACTTGCCGCTGCCGGATTCCCCGACGATGCCAAGCGTGCCGCCGCGCGGAATCTCGAAATCCACGCCCCGCACGATCATCCGGCCATCGGCCCCGGCGATGGTCAGGCCGCGTACCGACAACAGCGGCGCGGCAGGCGCAACGGGTGCGCGCGGTCCGAAAGTGACGACGTTGTTCTGCTGGATCATGGCCGTATCTCCGGAATGCGGGGATCGCTGCGACGCATCGCGTCCGCGAGCGCGTTGAGCGACCACACTGTCGCCACGATCAACAGGCCCGGCGCGAAGGGGCCGAAGGGCCGGTCGTAAAGCGTGGTCAGGTCGCTGGCGAGCTCGCCGCCCCAGGTCGGGTCGGGCGGGACCACGCCGATGCCGAGAAAGGTCAGCGAAGCGACGATGGAAAGGCAGGCGCCCGTCATCGAAGCGGTCGTGACCGCCACCACCGGCAGGACTTTAGCGATGACGTGGCGGCGGATGATCCATGCCGTCGAAGCGCCGCCCAGCCGTGCCGCCTCGATATAGTCGCTGTTGGCGACCGATAGCGCGGCGGCGCGGCTCACCCGGTAGAAAGCAGGCGCGATCAGCACGCCCACCGCGAACATGGCCTGGACAAGGCCGTTGCCGAGCATGGCCGTCATCGCGATCGCGAAGACCAGGAACGGCAACATGATGAGCGCATCCACCAGCCTCAGGCTGATCCATTCCGCCCGCCTTCCCAGGAAGACGGACAGCACCCCCGGCACCACGCCGAGCAGAAGACCCACACCCACCGAAAGCACGGCGGCCAGTATCGAAACCGTGGAGCCCGCCAGCAGCCGGCTGAACACGTCGCGCCCCAACGCATCGGTGCCGAGCCAGTAAGCCGGGCCGGGGCCTTGCAGGATCGCTCTGCCGTCCTGCGCGAGCGGATCGTGCGGGGCGATGACGGGGCCAAGCGCCGCGAGAACGACGATCAGCGCAAGGAAAGCCAAGGGCACTGCGGCATTTCGCACAAGTGTCATCCTGTCAGCTCCTACGGCGCGAGGCGGGCTGGAGGACGCCCAGCAGCACGTTGATCAGAAGGTTGCTGGCGAGAACCAGCACGATGGAAACGACGAGCGTTCCCTGCACCACCGGCACATCGCCGCGCAGCGCGGAATCGGCGGCGAGGCGGCCCATGCCGGGCATATTGAAGATCGCCTCGCTCACCACCGCACCGCCGATCAGCATGGGCACGCGCAGCGCCAGTATGGAGAGAGCCGGGCCGGCGCCGTTGCGCAGGACATGGACGAACAGGATGCGCCGGGGCGAAAGCCCGCGAACGACGGCCCCGGTCACGTAATTGTCCGAGAGTGCGGCGACGAGGCCGGTGCGAAGCTGGCGCGCGAGCTCGGCCACGACATCGACGCTCAGCGCCATGGCCGGGATCGCGATCGAGCGCAGCCAGCCTGCCACATCCTCCGAAGGCGGGATGTAACCGGCCGAGGGCAGCAGTTCGAGCCAGAGGCTGAACAGCAGGATCATCGCAATGGCGACAACGAACGGCGGCAGCGAGGCGGCGGTCGAGGCGAAGACCGTCACCATACGGTCGAGCCAGCCGCCTTGCCGCGCCGCCGAGGCGATCCCCAGCGCCGTCCCCAACCCCACGCCGATCAGCAGCGCCCCGCCCGCGATCGAGAGGCTGACCGGCAGGCGCTGGAGGATCAGTTCGGTAACGGGAACCCCGTTGAACCACGAAGTGCCAAGATCGCCGTGAAGCACCCCGCCCATCCAGTCGAGGTACTGGACGGGGACCGGCCTATCCAGGCCGAACTGCGCGCGGATCTGCGCGATCATTTCGGGCGTGGGACTGTCTCCGGCCAGCCCGGCGGCGGGGTCCAGCCCGCTCGCCACGCCGAGCAGGAAAGTGATGAGCGTCGCCAGAAAGAACACCGGCACCGCGATCAGCAGGGTCGAGCCGGTGAAGCCGAGCAAGGCGCGGCCATGGCGCAGGCGCACGGCCCATGCGTGGCCGGGAACGGCTGGGACTGTGCGCGCGGTCATTGCACGGTCACGCCTTCCCAGCGGATCTGCGAGGGCAGGATGTTGAGGTTCTTCACCCCCGCCCGCGCGCCGACGATCCACGGCTCGCTGTAGAGGTAGTTGCTGGGCGACTGCTCCACCCCGGCGCGGACCGCAGCGTGGAGGCGCGCGGCATAGGCCGGATCGCTTGTCGGCGTGCGCCGCACCGCATCCAGCGCCTGGAGGAACGCGGGCGCCGCATAAGGCCCGCTGAGGTTCATGATGCCTTCAGGGCCATAAGTCGCCAGCAGGTTCTGCACCGGGGATTCCCGGCCGATGGTGCCATCCAGCGCGAGGGCCGGGCGCTTGGCGATATAGACCTCGCTCTGCCAGGTGGAGGAGCCGGGCGGAACGATGCGCAGCGTCGATTTCACACCCACGCGGGCAAGCTGCGCCTGCACGAGTTCGGGCAGGCCGTCGTTCATTACCGGGTTGACGGCGATCTCGATAGCGAGCTTGCCCGGCGGATATCCCGCCTCGCGCAGCAGCGCGCGAGCCTTGCCCGGATCGTAGCCCCAGAGCTTTTCGACACTGGCATCGAAGGCGGCGTTCCCGGCGGGGAACGGCTGGTGCGAGACCGTCGCGAGCCCGGCTGTAACGGTCCTGATGAACTCGTCGCGGTCGAAGGCATAGCGCAGCGCTTCCACCACCCTGGGATTATCGAACGGCGGCCGGTTGCGGTTGATCGAAACGTCGCGGACATTGAGCGAGGGCGCAATGGCGACGGTCAGCCCCCTGCCCTTCGCCTCTTCCACGCGGCGCGGGGGAATGCGTCCGGCCACGTCGATGGAACCGGAAAGCAGCGCGGCGATCACCGTGGCCGGGTCCGGTGCATTGGTCAGTTCGAAGCGGTCGATATGGATGTTCGCGGCGTCCCAGTAGCCGGGGTTCTTCTCGAAGTAGGCGTGCGATTCCGGCACGAATTCGGTGATGCGGAACGGCCCCGCGCCGACCGGCCAGAGCGCCAGTTTCGCCTTGTCCTTCGCTGCAGCGGTCGGACTGGCAATCGCGCCGACGCGGCCGGCGAGAATAGTGGGAAGCTGGTAGTCGGGCTCGCGCAAGTGGAAGGTCACCGCCAGCGGTCCATCGGCGGAAACGCTTTCCACACCGCCAAGATCGCGCTTGATGAAGGAATCCTTCTGGGACAGCGCCCGGTCGTAGAAGGCCTTGACCGCCGCCGCATCCAGCACGGTATCGTCCGAGAACGTCAGCCCCTTGCGCAGATCGAAGGTCAGCGCCTTGCCATCATCGGAAAAGCGCCACTTCTGCGCGAGGCCCGGCTGGGCCTCGCCCTGCTTGTCGAGACGGGTGAGCGAGGCATAGGCCAGGCTGATCGTATTGATATCCGCGCCGGTGCGGCTGGTCACCGGGTCCCACGAGGTGGGCAGCATGAAGGCCCAGCGCAGCTTGCTGTGCCCGGCCTCCTGCTTGCCCGAACCGCCGCACCCGGCAACGAGCAGCCCCGCCGCCAGCACGGTGAACAGCCGCCGCAAGTATCTCCCCGCCTCCTGCCTCATGCGGTGAGCGCCGGTTCGCGCGGGGCCTGCGCAGATGCACGCACATTGGCGGGCTTCGGCAGGCCGAGGTGATCGCGCAAGGTGGTGCCTTCGTAGTCGCTGCGAAACACTCCCGCCTCCTGAAGCAGCGGCACGACTTCGCTTACGAAACGATCGAACTGGTCGGGATGGCCGAGCATCACGTTGAGCCCGTCGAGCGCGCGTTCCTCGAACCAGCGGATTATCGTGTCCGCCACGGTGCGGGCGCTGCCGACGAAGGGGCTGCGATGCCCTGCCCGCACCAGCTCCACGGTCTCGCGCAAGGTCAGCCCGCGCTCCACGGCAAGGTCGGTAAGCTTCTTTGCCTGCGTGAAGAAGCTGCGGCGGGCATGTTCAAGCGCCTGCACCGGGAACGGCGCGTCGAGGTCGTACTGGCGGAAATCGTGCCAGCCGAACGAGCGGCCGAACTCGTTCAGGGCCTGATCGAAGCTGTGGTCGGCCAGCTTGTGCGCCTGTTCGATGCCGCGTGCGTCCTCGTCGGTATCGCCGACGAACACGCTGACGCCGGGCAGGATGATGACCTCATCCGGATTGCGCCCGGCCGCTTCGGCGCGGCGGGCGATGTCGGCGTAGAAGGACTTGCCGTCCTCGATCGTGGCGGCATGGGTGAAGATCGCATCGGCGGTCTGCGCGCCGAGGTCGCGGCCCTGGTCGGAATCGCCCGCCTGGAAGATCACCGGCTCACCCTGCGGCGAGCGCTGGATGTTGAGCGGCCCCGCCACCGAGAAATGCCGGCCCTTGTGGTTCAGCGCATGGAGCTTGTCCTTGTCGAGGAACACGCCGCTCTCGCGGTCGCGCACCAGCGCATCGTCCTCGTAGGAGCGCCAGAGGCCGTGCACGACATCGAGATATTCGTGCGCCCGGCCGTAGCGGGTCTCGTAGTCGTAATGCTCGTCGAGCCCGAAATTGCCCGCCGCCCCGGCATCGCCGCTGGTCACGACATTCCAGCCTGCGCGCCCGCCGCTGATGAGGTCGAGCGAGGCGAAACGGCGCGCAAGGTTGAACGGCGCGTTGAACGATGTGGTCGCCGTGGCGACGAGGCCTATGTGGCTGGTCGCCACCGCGAGCGCGGAAAGCAGGGTCAGCGGTTCGAGCCGGTTCAGGTAATGCGGCGGCGAATCCGGGGTGATGAACTGGCTGTCGACGATGAAGACGAAGTCGAACTTCGCGCCTTCCGCCTTGCGCACGGCGTCGATGTACCAGCCGATGTTGACGCTGGCATCCGCCGGGATTTCCGGGTCGAGCCAGCGGTTGTGCTGGCCCGGCCCGCCAACGCCGGTGGGAACGAGGCCGAGCTTGAGGGTGCGCCTGGTCATGATCTCTGCTCCTTTGCGATGATGGGGGGGGCGCGCATCAGATGCGGCCCTTGAGGGTCACGCCGAAGAGGCGCGGATCGCCCAGCGCGGCGAGAACGACGCCGAACTGGCCGTAGACGGTCTTGGTGTTGTAGTAGTCCTCGTCGAAGAGGTTGCGGACCCAGACCGAGACGTCCCAGCGCTCGTCCGGGCTGCGCACCCCGGCGTGAAGGCCCACGAGGGTCGAGCGCGGCACCCATGAATAGGGGTCCAGATTGACCGCAGCGTAATAGCCCGAACGGTAGCTGACGTCGCCGCCCAGGTAGACCTTCGCGTTCCCGGCATCGAAGGTATATTCGCCGTTGCCGGTCGCTGCGAGACGCGGGGCGCCCGATGCACGGCGGCCGGAAAGGTCGATCACGCCGAGGTAGCTGTTGAGGTACTGCGCCGGGGCATTCTTGTACGAGCGGTATTCCGCATCGTTGTAGGTTCCGGCGAGACCCAGCGAGAGGCCCTCGAACGGGCTGAGGCGGGCATCCAGTTCCACGCCGCGCGAACGCACGGTGCCGACATTGGTGATATAGCCGACCGCCGGGGTCACTGCGTTGTTGACGTAGTTCGCCTGGTAGTTGGCGATATCCGCCCAGAACAGGGAAAGGTTCAGTTCCGCCTTGCCGCCCAGCAGTCGGCTTTTCAGGCCCAGCTCGTAATTGTCCACTTTCTCCGGTTTCACGAAGATGTCGACGCCCAGCGACTGCCGCACGAGGTTGATGCCCGGCGACTTGAAGCCGCGCGAGTAGGAGGCATAGCCGTGCAGGTCGCTGTCGAGGTCGTAAGCGGCGATCAGGGTGCCGGACAGGTTGTCGGTATTGTTCGAAGCCTTGTAGGACGAAGTCGGCGCGAGGCTGGCGCGCGTGGCGGCGATCGTCGCCTGAAGCGCCGGGTCGAAACTGTCGATCGGCGCGAAATCGCCGCGCAAGTCGGCATCGTAGAGCCCGGTCTTGTGCTCGTAAGTGTAGCGCAGGCCACCGGTCAGGCGGAACACCGGCGAGATATTCCAGGTCGCCTGCCCGTAGGCCGCATAGCTGTAAGTGGCGGGAACGACATGGGCAAAGGCCGTCAGCCCTTCCAGCGCCGCCGAGGGGATCGCCGAAACCGAGGCCGAAGGCGTATTGCCGGTAAGCAGCCAGGCCGATGCGTCGCGGCCGTAAGTCTGGACCACTTTGTCGTCCGCTTCCTGCCAGAAGAAATAGAGGCCTGCGGTGTAGTCGATGGTCTTTTCGCCATTGGAGGCGACGCGGAATTCCTGGCTGAACTGCTGCTGGTCGGTATCGACCACGCTGTAGGTAATGACATTGGCGCCGATCTGGTCGCCGTCATAATTCGGAATCCATTTCCAGTTGCGATAGGCCGTGATCGAGGTCAGCGAGACCGGCCCGACGTCCCAGTCCGCACGCGTCTGGAGCCCCCAGCTCGGCATCTCATCATATTGCGAGGAGTCGATATCGGTTTTGCGGGCAAAGGGATCGACGGCGATCGGCGTATAGCCCACGTCCGCCGCCCTGCGGTAGAAGCCGCGCACCTCGGTGCCGTTGGCCAGCGTCGTCGGCAGCACCCCGGAGACGATCTGGAAGCCCATGTCGCCCTTCTGCACGCTGTAATCGGCAATGAAGCGCAGCTTGAAGTTATCGGCCGGCCTGTAGAGCAGGTCGAACTTGGCCGCGTGATTGTCCTGGTCGTCCCAGTGCTGGCGATAGGTCGTATTGTAGATCAGGCCCTCGCGGCTGGATCGCAGGTAGCTGACGCGGAAGGCGATATCGTCGCCGATCGTCGAGTTCAGCGAGACATAGCCGCGAAACTGCTCGTGATTGCCGTAAGTCAGTTCGCCGCGCGCTTCCTGATCGAACGCGGGTTCGCGCGTCTTGACGTCGAGCGCGCCGGCCACCGTGTTCTTGCCGAACAGTGTGCCCTGCGGCCCGCGCAGGAGCTGGATGCTCTCCACGTCCATGAGGTCGGTGATGACCGAGCCGGTGCGCGGGCGGTAGACACCATCCACGTAGATGCCGACGCCCTGCTCCAGTCCGTCGTTGGTGCCGCCCGCATTCGTGCCGATACCGCGCACGGTGATCGTCTGGTTACGGCCGCTGAAGCCCTGGATATTGAGGCTGGGTAGCTGCTGCAGCACCTGCTTCAGCGTGGTGGCGCCCTGCGCCGAAAGCTGCTCGCCGGAAATGGCGCTGATGCCGATCGGCACCTTCTGTGCGCTTTCGTTGCGATAGCGCGCGGTGACGGTGATTTCGCTCACTTCCCCGGCGGCGGAAGCGGATGCATCGGCCTCGGCGTCAGCGGCGAACGCGGGCGAGGCGAAGGTTATCGCAAGGGCCGAGGCCGCACCGCACAAGGCATGCAGGCGTCCGGAACGGCGACGGCGGAAAGAACGAACGAACGGCAACAAAACCCCCTATGCGAGTGCCTCAAGGAGACACCGGGGGTAATCACGTCCATTCTCAACCAATTCAATAGAGTTATGGAAGCCGTCCTATGAGTTCTCCTAAACCCTGGGCGGAGTTCTCCTGATTCCGGGAAAATTCAAGACCTTGCCCTGAAGCTTCGTGCCATGCGGGCACGGGCCGGTTTTGACTTCATGGCCGCAGGCGGTAGTTTGATCGCTTGCCGCTCAAGGCAGAACGCTCAGAAGAGCGGACGGCGGTTCGGAGGAGGATTTTCGTGACATTCCCGGTCGCCGTGCCCCGTTTGCCTGCCATCGTCCTGTTGGCCGCATCGGCACTGGCAGGCTCCCCATCGCTTGCAGCCCCGCCCGGACCTGCCCACGCTGCCGCCAGCGAAGCCTCCGTGGCAGGCCATTACTACCTTTCCGGCGTCATGGAGACGGGTTCGGAACTTCTCCTGCGCGAAGACGGAACCTTCGAATGGTACATCAGCTACGGCGCGCTTGACCAGTTCGCCAAGGGCCGCTGGTCACGCGAGGGGGCATCGGTGATCCTGAAACCGGAAGGCCCTGACGATGCGAAGCCGCTCTATGCTCCGCTCGGAGCCGAGCCCTGGGATTTGCAGGCCGAACAGGCCCTGCTTCGCCAACAGGCCGAAGAAGCCGCGGACGCCGTCGCGGCGCGCTGCCCGTTCCTGGCCGGATGGGCCGATATCGCGGTGACGCCGGTTCCCACCATCGACGAGGCCGCGACCGTCCCGGTTTCCAGGGAAAGCCTCCGCCGGAAGGCCGCCGAGACCCTCCAGACCGCCCTGCTCACGCGCGACCGCGCCGCAATGCTGGCCCGCCGGGCACTGGACGCCCCCTCGCCCAAAGCGAACGAAGCAGTCGGCAAGGCCTTCGCCGCATGGTTCGATGCGCGCGCGGCGGCGCAATCCGCCGCCGGGGAAGCCTATCTGCCGGACCCGGACCTTGCCGAGCCGGAGCTTCCGGCCCCATGCATCGCACCGGAAACACCCGATGCCGCCGACATCCCGCGTGAACAGTGGACAGGCGGAATCGCGGTTCGCGTGCTCGATCCGGTCCGGGAGCAGACCGCGAACCATGTGCGCGTCACCCTGCGCCATGCCGATGGACAGGAAGAGCAGATCGAGACGGGGTCCGGCGGGCTGGCGATCCGGCCCGGCAGGCCGGACAGCCCGGTCGTGGCGGTCGGCCTGTCGGCACCCTATGCGCCGGGGCGGGATGCCAGCTTCCGCATCGAACCGGCCAGCGACACGGTACTGAGCTTCTCGATCGATGGCGGCCAGTTGGAACAGGCCCCTTTCGAATCCATGCAGCTGCGCATCGTCGGACAAGACCTTGCGCCCGATATCTTCGAAGGAAAGGGGCTTTACCGGCGCGCGCGCTGATGCGGCGTTACATGCCGCGCGGAAGCGCCCGCAAGCCTGGCGGCCGGGTCAGGGAACGGCCTTGACCACCGCGCCCTGGATCTCGGGAAAACACTCCCGCGCCAGGTTCTTCCACATCGGCTCCACCGCATCCCGCCAGTCGCCAAAGCCGTAGAGGATCAGCGTGCCATCGTGACGCGCCTCGAACGACATCACCACGGCGGGACGGCTCGCGTCGTTCGCGGCCAGTCGGAAATCCACTTTGCGCCCGGTCTCGATCGCGAGATTTTCGCTCACGCCCAGATCGTCGAACTCCGTCTCCACACATGCCGCCACGTCCGCGATCGGCCGGTCCGAACGCGCGGTGATAAAAGAGGAGGTGACGGAAGGGATCGCTGCCGAAAGCGAGATTGCGGCCAGAAACATGGCGCGAACATATCACGATATGACCCGGCGCCCAACGGCCCCGCGATACAAAAAGACAAATTTGCCCCGGACAGAGCCGCTCCCGATGCCATGCCTGCGCGGACTTGGAGCCGCATCGGTTCTTCCCAGCCCTTTGAAACGGGCCGCAAAAAGGGGCTCCAAGCGGGGCATATCCCGCTGATTGACAGGCGAAACCCGTCGGCACGATCCGATCGGAACGGGTGCCGGCCGGCAAATCACTCCAATTTGGGGAAAGTTGAAACTGAATCGGATGATAATGCTTGATACAACATTTTTTCAAGTATTCATTTCAACAAGTTAACTAACAAGCAAAAAAGCAGCCCTGAAGGTCGCCACTGAAAGAATGCTCCGCAAGGTTCGGTTACCCGGATTCAAGCGATACTTTGCGAAAGTATTCTGCAGCGCATAGCAAGAGAGGTGCGAACGTGCTCAGAAAGATTGCTCTTTCCGCGGCCGGACTATCGGCGATAGTCCTTGCTACGAACCCTGCCCGGGCCGACATTACCGGCACGATCGACGCGACGATCACCCTGGAGGCAGGATGTATCGTCAACGGACAGAACTATGACGACGGCACCGCCAACGTCGCTTTCGGCACGCTCGACTTCGGCACGCAAAACACGCTGTTCACGCAGGCCGATGCCCAGGTCCTCAACGGCGGCGCGGCTTTCACGGTCCAGTGCAGCAACGGGATCGCGCCCACCTTGTCGTTCAATGCCGGGCAAAACGATGGATCGGGCGCCGGGGTGGGCGTCCATGCCATGGCCAATCAGACCGCAGCGGGCCAGTTCGTCACCTACAACCTCTATTCCGACACCAACCGTTCGGTCATCATTCCCGTAGACGGCGACATCACCCTGCCCGCCGACGGCACGCAGCAGACCGTCAACGTCTATGGCCGCGCTTTCGGCGAGGCGGGCCTGACCACGGGCACATATTCGGACGTCGTCACCGTGGTCCTCGAACTCTAGCGGCACGCCGCCCGGACCAGGCTCATGAGAACTGGAATTGACGCGAAGGCGCTCCCGGCGCCGGCGCTCGCGATCCTTGTCGCCCCGTGCGTCGCGGCAGCCATGCTTCCCGCCGCCGCAAGAGCAGATACGACCGCGCAGTTCGCCGTCACCGCGAACATCACGGCAGGCTGTCTTGTGGACGGGCTGGGGAGCAGCGGAAACGCGGGGCTCGTCGGCAGGCTGGACTTCGGCGTGGATTCGACGTTCTCCAGGGCGACCCGCACGGCAACCTCTACGGCGACCCAGGCGATCCGCCTGCGCTGCACGCCCGGCGTCAATCTGACGATGACGGTAAACGGCGGCAACCACGCGGCATCCGGCATGCGCAACCTCCAGAGGGGGACCGATGCATCGGCGCGGATTTCCTATGCCTTGTGCAGGGACGCAGGCTGCACCCAGCCCATCGCCATCGGCGGAGCCCCCGCCGTTCCCGTAACCGGCACTAACAGCGAGGACGTGCGCCTGCCGATCTACGGATCGCTGACGCTTTCGGGAACCCTGCCGCCCGGCACTTACACCGATAGCCTGATCGTCACCCTGAGCTGGTGACAGCTCCCAGCCGAGGATAAGCCGATGAAGAGCATGATTCCCCCCGGCAGACTGGCGAGGCTCCTCCTGCTTGCGCAAGCCGCGTTCCTTGCGGTGCATGGCCTGCCCGCCGCCGCGCAGTCACCCAGCTCGATCCTGATCTGGCCGGTCAACCCGGTCATAGAGGGGCAGGCCCGGGCCACCGCGCTCTGGCTCGAAAATCCAGGCAAGTCGCCGATTACGCTGCAGGTCCGCATCTATGCCTGGACGCAGCGCGAAAACCAGAACCTCTATGCCGAGACGCGCGAGGTCATAGGCTCGCCGCCGATCGTGACCATCGAGCCGGGGGCCCGGCAACTGGTGCGGATCACGCGGCTTGTCGCCCCGCCGCCGTCGGGAGAGCAGCCCTATCGCATCATCGTCGATGAAGTCCCGGTGAAGGAAGGCCCGGGCACCGCCGGCGCATCCGTGACCTTTCGCATGCGCTACTCGCTTCCACTGTTTTCCGAGGCGAAGCAGGAAGGCGGCGCGAAAAGGCCGACGCCGCCCGCAGCCGCCATCGCCTGGCGCACGGGCACGGACCGGGACGGCCGTTTCCTTGAAATCCGCAACAGCGGCTCCGGCCATGCCAGGCTGAGCGACGTCGCCTTCACGGGCGGGCGGTCAGCGTCGGTGCTGGGTGAAGGCCTGTTCGGCTATGTCCTGCCCGGCGCCATGATGCGCTGGCCATTGCCATCGGGGGTGGACGGATCGGGCGATCTCGTTGCCGCCGTCAACGGACGGGCGCAGGCCCGTATCGAGCGGCTGCCGGAATGACGGCGCATGATCGCCGCCACCCATTCTCCGGCGCGCCTCCCGTGGCTGGCCGCGCTGGCGGCGACCGTCCTGCAAGCAGCGCCCGCGCAAGCGGCCGATGCCCGGTATGATGTCTTTACCGAGCTGCCACCACCGCCCCGGCACACCGACCCGGACGCCGAGCAGCGGCTCGAACTGGAACTCGTCGTCAATGGACTGGCAAGCGGCGTGATCGCCCCGGTGACCCGGCAGGGCGGACGGTTCCAGCTTCGCGCGCAGGATCTGCGGCAAGCGGGCCTGCTGGTGGACACGGCCGAGGACAGCCTGTTTATCGACAGTCTGGAAGGCGTGAGCGCCGATTACGACGCCCCGCGCCAGCAGTTGCACCTCACCGTCTCCCCTGAGCGCCTCCCCGCCCAGCATCTGGGCAGCAGCGCGGAGGCATTCGCCCCGGCGCAGCAGGATACCGGCGCACTGCTCAATTACGACCTCTACGTCAGCGGCGGCGAAAGGGCGGCGTTTCAGGCTTCGCTCTGGCACGAAGCCCGGCTGTTCGGCCCCTTCGGCCTGTTTTCCACCACCGGCGCGCTGCGCTCGAATGCAGGGCGGGCCTACGTCCGCTTCGATACGACATGGCGCTGGTCGGACGAGCGCAGCATGACGACCGTGGAAGCCGGCGACATCATCACCCGGACCCTGCCCTGGGCGCCCGCGATCCGGCTGGGCGGCGCGCAGGTCTCGCGCGATTTCTCGGTGCGGCCGGATATCGTCACCTATCCGCTGCCCGAATTTGCCGGGGGCGCGGCGCTGCCTTCCACGGTGGAACTGGTCGTCAACGGCCAGCGGATCGCGGGGAGCCAGGTTCGCCCCGGTCCTTTCGCGCTCGACACGCTGCCGCCGATCAGCGGCTACGGCGAGGCCAATCTCATCGTTACCGACATGCATGGGCGCAGCGTGGCAACGGCGCTGCCGTTCTATGTCAGCAGCATCCTGCTGCGCCCCGGCCTTGCCGACTATTCCGTGGCGGCAGGGGCCTTTCGCCGCAACTACGGCACCGCGAACTTCGATTATGGCCGGCTTGCCGCAAGCGCCTCCCTGCGCCGGGGGATGACCTCCGGCCTCACGCTTGAGGCACGCGCGGAAGCCACGGGAACTATGCGCCTGCTGGGGGCCGGCGCCGTTTTCCGGCTGGGCAATCTCGGCATCGTCAGCACCGCCTATGCCCGCAGCTTTCACAAGGGGCGCCAGGGTGGGCAACTGACTCTCGGCTACGAGTATCAGGCCAGGACCTTCTCCCTCGGCCTGCGCCACAGCCGACAGGACCGCCACTACGCCGATCTCGGAGTGCTGGACAGGAACGGCCGGCAGAACCGTCCGGAATGTCTTTCCGAACCTCCTGCCGAAAGCTGCGCGGGCAACCGGGAGCGATCGACCGCCGCCACCGCCAGCATCGCCATCGGCAGCGCCAGCACCTTGGGCATCGGCTACTTCGACCTCCAGCGATCCGGCACCGCCGATGCCCGGCTGGCGAACCTGAGCTGGGCGCTGCCGCTGGTGGGAGAAAGCCGGATCAATGCCTCGATCTCCCGCGATTTCGCGGAACGCGGATGGTCGGGCGCGATTACGCTCACCATCCCGCTGGGTGGCGGCAACCTCGGCACCGGCGTCTCGCGGGACAATGCCGGGCGCAGCGGATTGCGGGCGGACTATTCGCGCGCCGTGCCGTCCGACGGCGGCCTGGGCTGGAGCGCCAGCGCCTTCAGCGAGGGCGGCGGAAGACCCTACCTCAGGGGCGACGTGCTCTGGCGGGCCCAGCCCGTCCAGCTTCGTGCGGGCGCCTATGGACGGGACGAGGTGACCGGATGGTTCGGCGCCAGCGGCTCGCTGGTCTTCATGGACGGCTCGCTCTTCGCGGCGAACCGGGTGTCCGATGCCTTCGCGGTCGTCAGTACAGATGGCGAGGCGGGCATCCCGGTGCGCTACGAAAACCAGCTCATCGGCAGGACCGGTTCCGGCGGCAAGCTGCTGGTCCCCTCGGCCAGTGCCTATTACCCCGCGCATTACGACATCGACACCCTGTCGCTGTCGCCCAACGTGAAGGCCGATACCGTGAGCCGCCGCGTGGCCATCGCCGCCGGCAGCGGCCACGTCATCCGTTTTCCGATCGAGAGGGCGATCGCCGTCCGCGCGACGATCGCTGACACGCGGGGCGAGCCGCTGCCCGCCGGAACCCCGATTACGGTCAACCGCAAGGACAGGACCTATGTCGGCTGGGACGGAATGCTGTTCATCGACGACGCCTCCCCCGAGACCGTCCTGGAAGCGATCCTGCCTGACGGCACACGCTGCCATGCAGCGTTTTCCGTGCCTGCCGAAGCCGAAGAGATCATCGATGCGGGAACGCTGACATGCCGTTCCTGAAGCGCCTGCCTTGCGGCATCGCCGCCACGCTGGCCGCCTGGTCGATGATGCCGGGCACCGCCGGAGCCTGCACGCTTTCGGCAACGAGCACCAACCTCGGCAGCCTGAGTTCCTACACCGTCGCCAATACCGCGCAGGCGGGGAGCGGATCGGCCGGGCTGCAGTGCGACATTCTCCTCGCGGCGCTGACCACGCATTATGTCGGCCTTCAGGTGGATGCCTCGACCTTCCGGCTCACCGGTCCGAGCGGACAGACCATCCCCTTCACCGCTTCACTGAGCGCGAACGGAGCCGCCCTTGCTATCGGCAGCTTCCAGAACCTGTCCTCGCTCAGCATCGTCAGCCTTTTTGCGGGCACGAACAACTCCATCCCCCTCTATTTCCGCACGACCGCGACCTCCGGCCTCCGGGCAGGACGCTACACCGGCTTCCTCGACTTGCGCTGGTTCTACTCGGTATGCTCGCTCGGGGCCGCCGTATGCCTCAGCTACTCGTCCAGTCCGGGCTTCGTCCGTCCGGGGCTCGGTGTCGCGCTCAACTGGGGAGCGGGCAGCACGGTTCGCGTCAACGTGGAACTCACCGTCCTGAACGATTGCATCATCACCGCTCCGGCCGCCAGCTTCGGCTCGGCGCCGCTGGTCGGCAGCTTCAACCCCATCACCCGGACCATCCTGATCCGGTGCAGCGCGGGAGCGAGCTATACGGTGGGCCTCAACGACGGCAACAATGCCGACGGCACCGTCCGCCGGATGCGCAAGATCGACAATTCCAGCAACTACCTGCGCTACGAGATATACAAGTCGGCCTCCTCCACCGAGCGCTGGGGATCGGTGGACAGCACCCGGCGCAGCAGTGCCACTGCCGACACCAACCAGGGCATCTACGATTCCGTCACGACCCAGAGCTATACCTACAGGGCGGCCGTTCTGCCCGGCCAGATCACGCCTGCCGCCGGGGACTACAGCGACACGATCCGCATAGATGTCGCCTTTTGAACGGGTTAGGCAGGGCGGGCAAATTCGGCAGGGCGAGCCTCGATTGCGACGAGGGCGGGAACCATCGCGCGCGCTCCGGCGCTGGTCCTGCGGGAAATCAGGCAAAGGGGACACGCATGAGCGAACATGCGCGCGGCCACTTACCAGTCGCACCGGAAGAAGCGCAGCTCGACACGCTGGTGGGGCGAGTGGAAAATCTCATCGCGATGCTGGAAAACATCGCGATAGAGCAATGGCGTGCACGGCGCCAACTACGGCATTCGTCGGAAACCGCCCTGCCGCCAGCCTCAACCCCGCCCCTTTCTCCGCCGGAAGAGGCCCGCGCCGCGCTTGCCCGGGACCGCATAAGGCAACGCCGCGCGCGCGAGAACTGCTTCGGCGCCGAATTCTTCTCGGACCCGTGCTGGGACATCATGCTGGACCTTTACGCCGCCCATTACGAAGGCGAACCGGTCTCGATCTCGAGCCTGTGCATCGCGGCATCGGCTCCTGCGACCACGGCAACGCGCTGGATCGACCGGATGACCGAAAAGGGCCTGCTCACGCGTTCGAAGGACCCGGCCGACGGGCGGCGAATCTATATTCACCTGAGCAAGGATACCCGCCTCAAGCTCGATGCCTATTTCGAGGCACTCCAGCAGAATTGAAGGGCATGGCCGCCTCCCCCCGCCGAACCTGATGCCGACCTATCCCTTGCAGGTCGCCGCCATCGTGCGCAGTTCCGCCTCACTCAGGCCGCGGTCGCGCAGGGCGCAGGGCCTGCCCGTCTCGTCCGTCATCACGGCATAGGGCAACCCGGCCGCCCGCCCGGCGGAAGCGCGGCGCAGGAGTTCCCAACCCTCTCGCGGCGAGATCGCCAGTTTCTGGCGACCATCGAAGCGGCGCGTCATTTCCGTGCTGCGCGCGCCCTCGTCCAGCGCGACGATCAGCAGGCGCCGGGGGCGCGCCGCAGCCTCCAGCGCCTCGAACCGGGCAAGCTCGGCAAGGCAGGGGGCGCACCACGAAGCGACGAACATCAGCACGCTATCGCGAGGCGGTTCGCCCGGCGCCGCAACAAGCGAGGCCGCGGGTACCAGCCCTGCCGCAAGGGCGGGCGCGGGCGTGCCTATAAGGGACAATACTGATGGAAATACGACAATTGATATCAATCGCTTAACTTGCGAAGCCATATTGGATAGCCCACTACGCACCTGAACACTTCTCCGAGGCTCCCTATGTTCGGTATTATTGGCCAATCCCTGCTTTTGGCAACAGCGCAGGCCGCGGCTCCCGCCGCAGCGGCTCCCGCTTCGGCGCCCGCCACGCTCCAGCAGCAGTTCGATGCCGCCAGCGACGCGGCACAGGATGGCAAATGCAGCGACGCGATTACCGCATTCGAAGCGCTGGAACACAATCCCGCCGCCATGAAGTCCCCGGTCGTGCGCGGCGCGATCGGCGTGCGCAAGGGCAACTGCCTGGTGAAACTGCACCGGACCGACGAGGGCGAAGCCGCGATCCGTTCGGGACTGCCGGCAATGGTCGCCGCAGGGGAAGCCTTTGTCGGCGATGTCGTGAACGCCCACATGGGGCTGGGCACCGCCGCCCGCGACCGGTTCGACTACGCCCGCGCGGGGGACGAATTCCGTCTGGCGCTGGCGGCGGGCGGGCCGCAGGGGCGCTTCAGGCCGTTGCTGGCGCTGTCACAGGTTTCCATTTTCGATCCCGGCCCCGAACCGCTCGCCTATATCGACGAGGCGAGCCGGATCGCTGACGCAACGCCTTCGATCAGCAAGGATTTCCACGCGCAACTGCTGACGCTCAAGGCCCGGATACTGCTCAATCGCGGGGAAAAGGCGGAAGGCTACGCCTTGCTCAAGGACGCGCTGAAGCTTCAGGGTGGGCTGTCGCTCAAGGTTTCGCTCAGCGATGTCGCCACCCGCTCGGACCTCGCGATCGCCGCCATGCTGCTGAACAAGCGGGACGATGCCCGGAACTATCTTGTCTATACCGGCGCCGGGCGCATGGATCAGGCGCCATTCTCCCGTGCCGAGAACATGGATGTCCCCCTTTGCGGCTCCACCAGCGGCCTGACCCCGGCAGACTACGCCGTGGTCGAATTCAGCATCGCCGACGACGGTTCGGCCTTCGGGGTTCAGCCGATCTATTCCACCGGGGGCCGCGAAATTGCGCTGGCGTTCGCGCGCGCAGCGTCCCGCTGGTCCTGGGCGCCCGCGAAGGTGCAGGAAATCAAGCCGTTCCTGCGCTACGCCATGCGGGTCGAGATGCGCTGCACGGTCGCCGGAGCCCGCCCCCAGATCAACGAACCGCTGACCTCGCGCTTCATGCAGTGGGCTTCGCCACTGCTGGCCGGCAGGATCCAGGGCGGAACCGACGGCGCGGTCGCCGCCCGGGCCAGCGCGCTGCTCGATCAGTCCCGCAAGGAAGGGACGGACCAGTTGACCGTCGCGCTGCTGGGCATGCTGGGCCTCAATCCGGTGACGGACACGGCTTCGGCCAACACCTACCTGCAGGAAGGCCTCGGCCTTGCACTCAGGCGGAACATGCCGGTGGAGACTTCGAACTGGCTGCGCTTCGCCATCGCCGCGCAGCGCAATTCCGATAAACCGGCGGCAACGCGCGCCGCGCTAAGGGAACTGCTTCCGGTGGTGACGGCAACCGGCGATGCCCTGGCGACCGACACCGTGCGGCTGCAGATCGCTTCGCCCGGCTACCGCCTGAGCGCCCCCGTGGACGCGCCCACCCTGCGCGAAGCGGTGATCGCCGATCCCGCCCTGCCTCGCGACCATCCGCTCAAGATCAACGCGCTCCTGCAAAGCGCATCATGGGCCGCGCAGAACAGGGACTTCTCGCAGGCCCAGCAGATCTTCCAGCAGACCGGCCTCAGCACCGAGCAATGCGCCTTCATCGGCGCCGCGCCCGCCATTCGCAGGACCGGCGTAAGCTCCACCGACTATCCGATGGAAGCCGCGCGCATGGGCTTCGAAGGCTGGACCCGCGTGGAGTTCGATGTCGATTCCGCCGGTCGCACCCGCCAGCAGCGGGCGCTGATCTCCTACCCTCCGTTCGTCTTTTCCGATGCGGCATCGGCCATGGCCAAGGACTTCGTCTACGAAAGCAGCTACCGCCCCGGCGGCGACACGGCCTGCGCGGGCGCCGCGCAGAACATCGCCTTCCGGATGAACTAGGCGTCGCGGATTCAAGCGTCTTCCAGAATCGAGCGGAAGAGCCCGGGATCGACGTTAGAGCCGGACAGGACGATGACCGTGGCGCCCGGCGCGGGCGGCGCGCGGCCTGAAAGGGCCGCAGCCATTGCCACGGCGCCGCCCGGTTCGACGACGAGCTTCATCTTCTCGAACGCGAAGCGCATCGCCTCGCGCACTTCCCCGTCGCTCACCGCAAGGCCGCCGGAAAGCAGCGCGCGGTTGATCGGGAAGGTCATTTCGCCCGGGCTCGGCGCCAGCAATGCATCGCAGATCGAGCGGGCGCCCGAAGGAACGGATTCGCGGTGGCCACTGGCCAGCGATCGGGCCGTATCGTCGAACCCCTCGGGCTCCACGCTGTAGATTTCGACCTGCGGAGCCGAGGCCTTGATTGCCGTGGCGATCCCGGCGACCAGCCCGCCCCCGCCGCAGCAGACGAGCACCCGGCCGATCTCGGCCCCCGCTTCCCCCGCCTGTTCAAGGATCTCCAGCCCGGCGGTTCCCTGCCCGGCGATCACGAAGGGATCGTCGAACGACGGCACGAGAACCGCGCCCCGCGCATTCGCCAGAGCCGTGGCGATCTCTTCCCGCGACTGGGTGTAGCGGTCATTGGGAACGATCTGCGCGCCCAGCGCCCGCGTGTTGGCGACCTTGATGGCCGGGGCATCGGCGGGCATGACGATCGTTGCCGGGATGCCAAGCAGGCGCGCCGCCGCCGCCACGCCCTGGGCATGGTTGCCGGAAGACCACGCGACGACCCCTGCGGCCCTGCGCTCGGCAGCGATACGGGACAGCCGGTTGTAGGCTCCGCGAAACTTGAAGGAACCGGTGTGCTGCGCACCTTCGAACTTCACCAGCGCGCGGTGGCCGAGGCGTTCGTTCAGCGGCGCGAATTCCAGCAGCGGCGTGCGCACCGCCGCGCCGCGAATCCGGTCTGCCGCGTCGATGACGTCTGCGATGGAGATGGCGCGTTCAGGCATGCTGGTCCCCCGGGTTCCGGTTTTCGAAAGCAGCCACGAGGTGCCGCGCGATGACAAGGTCCTGCAGCGAGATGCCGGAACTGTCGAAGACGGTTATCTCTTCCGCCGACCGGCGCCCCGGAGCGCGGCCCGAAAGGACATCCCCGATTGCCGCGATGCGCGCCCGGTCGCCGCGGTAATGCTGGAACTCGCCGATGGTCACGGCCTGCGCGGGCAGGTCGCAGAACAGGCGCGCCCGCGCGAACAGGGACGGCGGCAGTTCCTGCTTGCCCGCCGCATCGGACCCCATGCTGACGACATGCGTGCCCGGCCCGATCCATTCGGCATCGAACAGCGGCGCACGCGCCGGCGTGGCGGTGACCACGATATCGGCCGCTTCGCAGGCCTCGCGCGCGCCGGAAAGCTCGGCCCGAAGCCCGTGTTCGCCAAGCCGGGCGGCAAATGCGGCCCCCTTGGCATCGTCGCGCGCGACCACGAGGATCTTGCGGATCGGCCGCACGCCCGCAAGCGCAAGGCATTCATGCAGTGCCTGATGCCCGGCCCCGAACAGGGCGAGCACCCCGGCATCCTCTCGTGCCAGCGCTTCGGCGGCAACGGCGTTCACGGCGGCGGTCCGCCAGGCATTGACCTGCCCCGCCTCGATCACCCATTCGACACGGCCAAGGCTCTGGTCGATCAGCAGGATCGCCGAATTATGGCGCGGCAGCCCGCGCGCGGCGTTGCCCGGCCAGAACGAACCGACCTTGAGCCCTGCCAGATCCCCCGCAACCCCCGCCTTTATCGAAAACCTGTCGGCAGGCACGGTGCCATGCGCCAGCACGGCGGGGAAAACGATGCCTTGCGGGCTCGCCGCAAGGACCAGAGCCTCCCGCGCCGCCGCCCGCGCCATTTCGGGCGTGACCAGCGCGGCGGATTGTTCTTCGGAGATGAACTTCATGCAGACCTCGTTACCAGCCGCGAAAACGCGGCCAGGTCCGAAGACCGGCAGCGCCGCACGGGATGACGGTATAGGCGTCGAACTGGGCCGCCGTGGAGCAAGCGTGATTGGGCAATATGCGCAGCCGCGTGCCCACGGGACATTCCGGCAGGACACCGCCGCTGCCCGGCCTCGGGGCGATGATCCCGTGTTCCTGGTTGGCCTGAATGACGATCAGGTCCGCCAGCGGCGTGCCTTCGGCATCGCAGACCAGCCCGTAGCCCTGATCCACGGCCTGCCCCAGCGTGCCGCGATCGCGTGAAAGCGCCATCCATCCGGCGTCCACGATGATCCAGCCCTTGTCCCGCTGATGTCCGATTACGGTGGTGAGCACCGAAAGCGCGATGTCCTGCACCGAGCAGACGCCGATCCCTGCCATCACCAGATCGAAGAAGACATAGACCCCGGCCCGTACTTCGGTAACGCCAGCAAGGTCGCGCGCGAAATGTGCCGTCGGTGTCGAGCCGACGCTGACCACGGGACACGGCAGGCCCGCATGCCTGAGATTCTCCGCCGCTTCGACCGCGGCGGCACGTTCCCGTTCCGCGAAAGCCTCCAGCGCCGGTCCGCCGCTGGCACCGTAGCTTTCGCCTGCATGGGTCATCACGCCGCGCAGCACCGCGCCCCCGTCCACCAGGATGCGCCCGATCGCCGCGATGCGTTCGTCATCCGGGACCAGGCCGGAGCGGTGCCCGTCGCAGTCGATCTCGAGCAGGACGGGGATCGGCGCGTCGGCGCCAGCGGCGACCACCGCGCGCGCCTGTTCCACGGAATCGAGGACGACGGTCAGGTCGCACCCCGCCGCGCGCAGGGCCTGCACCCTCTCCAGCCGCTGCGGCGCGATCCCCACCGCGTAGAGGATATCGCCAACCCCCGCCGCGAACAGTTCCGACGCTTCCTTCAGGGTGGAAACCGTGGCCGGACCGCAGCCGCCGTCAAGCTGGCGCCGGGCAACGTCGATGGACTTGGCGGTCTTCATGTGCGGACGCAGCATCACGCCAAGCGGAGCCAGATGGCGCCGAAGGCGGTCGATGTTCTGCTGCATCCTCGTTTCGTCGAGGATCAGGCAAGGCGTCTCGCAATCGGCGAGAATATCGCGGGATCGAAGGGTGTCGGCAGGCATCAGCGTCTCCATGGCCCAATCTGTATATACAGATAATGGCCTGCTGTCTAGGCAGCCGCGCCTGTGCTAAGGCGCGGGGCATGACGACCAGACCCGCCGCCCCCGGCCTGCGCGAGAGCATCGACCGCCACATCATCGCCCGCATCACTTCGGGCGAATGGAGCGCCGGGGATCGCATCCCTTCGGAAAGCGGGTTCATGGAAATGTTCGGCGCCAGCCGGATGACCGTGCATCACGCCCTGCGCGATCTCACCGCGCGCGGCTTTCTCGTACGGCACGCGGGCTCCGGCACTTTCGTTGCCCCGCCGCGACCCTATGTCGCGGAGTACGCCCATCTCGACATCATCGAGGAAATCGCGGTGCGCGGCGCCCGCCACCGCGCGCAAGTGCTGAAGCGGGAGCTTGCGCCGGCCGGCGCCGAGCAGGCCCGCGCGTTCGAACGCGGCGAGGGGGACATGCTGTTCCACGCCGTGATCCTCCATTTCGAGGATGACGTCCCGCTGGAACTTGAAGATCGCCTGATCGCCCCCGAAGCCCTGCCGGCCTGCATGGCCGTGGACCTGGGAAGCCAGACGCTGTTCTCGCGCCTGATGCTGATGCGTCCTTACCGCGAAGGCAGCGAGGAAGTCCGCGCGGTCCTGCCCACGCCCGAGGAACAGCGGCTGATGGCGATCGCGCCGCATGTCCCCTGCCTTGAGATCACCCGGCGCACATGGTCGGCCGAAGGCGTGGTGACGGCGGCGAGAATGCTGCGCGGGGGCGACCGGGGCACCATGCACGGCCGCATCCGGTCGATGCCCGCCGCCTGACCCCGGCGCCGATCTTCAGAACTTCACGCCCAGCCGTGCATAATAGAAGCCGCCGCTGAGGCCGAACGGCGCGAAATTGCCGTAGAGCCCCGAACCATCGGCCGCGACCGCGCCGTTCCTGTCGGGGTAGAGGTCGAAGAGGTTGTTGGCGCCCACGGCGATGTCGAAGTTGTCCGTAAGCTGGTAGCCGATCTCGGCATCGGTCACCCATTTCGCGCCGAACGTGCGGTCGGAAGCGGCGACATTGCTGGATTCGGTATATTGGCCATAGCGCGTCACCCGCACCAGCGCGCGCAGCTTGTCGAGCGACCAGTTGCTGGACAGCACCACCTTGCTGCGCGGCAGCGCCGCCACGAGGTCGCGCTGGGCCTGACGGCCGAACAGGGTGACGTTGAGGGTGCTGAGTTCATCGGGATTGTCGATGACGTGAAGGATCTTCGTACGGTTGTAGCTATAGGCCGCATTGAGGCGGAAGGTGCCCACTGACGCGGTATCCAGCGTATATTCTCCCACCACGTCCACGCCGCGCGTGCGGGTGTCGATGGCGTTGGTGAAGAACTGGGCGCTGTCCACGTCGTCGATCCCGTTGGCGACGAGGATATCCTTGATCGCCGCCCCGCCGTTCGATGCGGTCCCCAGGAATTCGGTCTTCACGATGCGGTCGTCGATGCGGATCTGGTAGGCATCCACGGTCAGCCGGAACGGACCGGTTTCATAAGTGACGCCCGCCGTGAAGTTGAGAGACTTCTCCGGCTTCAGCGGCTTCGCGCCCAGCGCGATGGCCGCCGCGCTGTTGACCGGCAGGAACTTGGAGACCGTGGAGACGCGCTCGTCGCCTATCACGGTGACGGTGTTCTGCGTGGTCGAGAACGCGGTCTGCGCCAGCGAGGGTGCGCGGAAGCCGGTATTGACGCCGCCGCGCAGGGCCAGCCCCTTCGCCAGTTCCACGCGGGTCGAGGCCTTGGCGCTGAAGGTGTTGCCCGCGCTGTCGGAATAATGCTCGAACCGCCCCGCGAGGCCGAGGAACCAGCCCGGCGTGAGATCGGCGGAAACGTCGACATAGGCGGCCACGTTGTTGCGGCTGATGCTCGATGCGTCGGCGGGCGAGGTGCCGGTGAAGGACACCAGGCCCGGCGAAGGCGAACGGCCACCATAGAGCTGGCCGAACGGGGTATCGTCCAGCGGGATCACATAGCCGCCGTCACGGTAGGAATCCGGTTCGCCGGCAATGTTGCGGAACCGCTCCCAGCGATGCTCCACCCCCAGCGACAGGCTGACCGGCCTTGCCAGCCCAAGATCCAGATCGCGGCTGATATCGAGGTTGTTGACCCAGAGGTCCTGCTTCTGGCGCCCCATGAAGAAGCTGCTCTTGCTGTCCGGGCCGAGCGAGGGGTTGAGCGTGTTTTCCGCGCCGAGCTTGACGTTGTCCCGCCCGAAGCTGCTGGAAACATCGAGCGACCAGCCCGCGAATTCGCTGCGAAGGCCGAGCGCGGCCTGGAAATCCCATTCCCAGATGCGGCGATAGGCCTGGAAGCCCGCCGGATAGAGCTGCGGCAGTACCGAGGCGCCGGAGCTGTTGGCCAGCCCGCCGTAGCCTGTCGCGGAAGCGAAGTACGCACCGCGCGCGTCCTTGATGTTCCGGTAGCTGAGCGTGGAGAACGAATAGAGCGTGGTGTCGTCACCCAGCGGCAGTTCGGCGTTGTAGCTGGTGTTGACGATCTTGTCGCGGTTGGAGCGGCCGTAACCGCCGGCGATCAGGTGGTTTGCATCTGCCTCGCGCGGGTCGGGCTGGCCGTCCACCAGGGGATAGACATAGGGCACCGGCTCCGCCGAGGAATCGGCGCGGTCGTGATACTTCGCCTCCACCGCGAACCGTGCGAAGCCGCCGTCGCCGAGGCCCACGCCGTAAGACCCTGAAACTTGCGCCAGCGCGCCGCCCTTTTCGTAGAGCTGGCCGCCCGTCACCGACAGTTCGCCGCCGCGCGCCGTATTGTCGAGGATGATGTTGATGACGCCCGAGATCGCGTCCGATCCGTACTGCGCCGCCGCCCCATCGCGCAGGACCTCGATCCGGCCGACGCCGCTGGTCGGGATCAGGTCGATATCCACCGGGGTGGAGCCGCCGGAAATGCGCGAGAGGTTGTTGATGAGCGAGGTCGTGTGGCGGCGCTTGCCGTTGACGAGGACCAGCACGTAGTCACCCGAAAGGCCGCGGATCGAGATCGGCCGGACGCTGGCCGAGGTGCCGCCGCCGCCCAGCGCGGGCATGCTCAGCGAGGGGATGATATTGCCGAGGATTTCCTTGAGGCCGGTGCGGCCGGTGTTCTTCAGTTCCTGCGGACCGATGACGTCGATCGGCACCGGGCTGTCCGCCACCGAGCGCTGGATGCGCCCGCGCGCACCGGTGACGACGATGGCGGAACCGTCCGCCTCCGCAGCGGCGACTTCGGCGGCGGCATCCGCCGCCTCTTCGGCCCGCGCGGGAGAAATGGCGAGGAAAGAAACACCGGCAAGAAAACTCGATACAAAGAACTTGTTCACATCAGCCCCCGAAGTCAGAAACACGAGAGCTTCGTGCCATCTCAACTAAATTAGTTGAAATTGAATTGCCTTATCTGAACCCAAGTTTTTCTTGATTCAGGCATTCAACAGGAATGCGCCGCCGAGCGGACGCGACGACCGTACTTCGCCAAACCTGCGAAATGTATCGAGGACGACCTGCTGATCGGATATGACCTTATTATCAATCGGCACGCGCAGGCGGATATTCTTCTCTGCCGTGGCGCGGGCAATCTCGGGCGGCAGTCCGGTTTCCTTTGCCAGCACGGCGCCATAGTCATCGACATGGCCGCTGGCCCACTCGAGCGCCCTGGCTTCCCGCCGGAGGAAATCGGACAATTGTTCGCGCTTTGCGGCGATGGCGCTTTCCGGCGCCACTTCGAAGCCATAACCCTGCACGAAATCCCGGCCATCCACGACGATCCTGTCCCCCTCGGCCTGCGCCGCGGCGATATAGGGCATCCAGGTGGACCAGGCGTCCACCGCGCCGCTCTGCAGCGCCGCGCGGGAATCGCTGGGCGAAAGGAACACGATCTTCACGTCCTCGGGCCGGAGCCCGGAAGCGATCATCGAACGGAGCACGAGATAGTGGCCCACGCTGCCGCGCGTGGTGGCAATACGCTTGCCCTGCAGGTCCTTGCCGTCGCGCACCGGCGATCCCGCGGGCACGAGGATGGAAAGCGCGCCGTCCAGCCGGGCCTGCGTGCGCTGGGCGCCAACGGCCTTGATCGGGCTGCCCGCCTGATAGGCGAACTGGAACGGCGCATCTCCCACCAGCCCGAGATCGACGGCGCTGCTGCCCAGCGCTTCGAGCAGGTTCTGCGCCGCCGGAAATTCCGACCACTCGACCTTGTAGGACGCGCCGTCGAGCGCACCGGAAGCCAGCATCAGCGACTTGGTGCCGCCCTTCTGGCTACCGACGCGCAGCACCCCGGCATTTGCGCCCGCGCCCCGGCCGCAAGCGGCCAGGGCGAAGGTCGTGGCAAGTCCTGCAAGCAGGTTGCGTCTGTCCAGCATCGATCAGAGGTCCGTCCAGAGCGGTTCGTCAGCGATGAGGATGCGGTGCAGTTCGCGTGGGAAATCGCCGTAGTTGCGCACCGCGAAGTGTACCGTGGCGCGGTTGTCCCAGAACGCCACCGTCCCCGGCCGCCACGAGAAACGCGCCTGGAGGTCGGGCCGCTTGTACTGGAGCAGCACCTCGTCCAGCAGTTCGCGGCTTTCGGACAGTTCCAGCCCGAGGATCTGCGGCTGCTGCGAGAAGTTGACCCAGAGGATCTTCTGCCCGGTCTCGCGGTGGGTCCGCACGATCCTGTGTGCGACGATGGGGTAATCGTGCCCCGAAAGCTCCAGCGCGGGCACGAAGTTGTGCGTGACATGCCTGCCTTCGAGGCGCGCCTTGATCTCCGCCGGCAGCGTTTCATAGGCGAGATGGGCATCGACCCAGATCGTGTCCCCGCCCACTTCGGGCAGGTTCACATCGCGCAGCACCGCACCCCAGGTGGGAACGAGCCGCCAGCTCGTGTCGGTGTGATAGGCCTCGCCCGGACGCAGCTTGTAGCCGAGCTTCCTTTCATATTCCCGGTCCTCCCGCGCAGCGATGGCGTGGACTTCCTTGTTGGCCGCATCGTGGCGCGTGGTGGGATGGGTATAGAGCGGCCCGAAGTTCGCGGCGAAGGCCGCCTGCTGGGCGTCGTCGATCGACTGGTCGCGAAAGAACAGCACCTTCCACTTGAGCAGCGCGGCGCGGATCGCGCCGCGCTGCTCGTTGGTGAGGGGCTTCGAAAGGTCCACGCCCTCGACTTCGGCCCCGATGGTCGGCTGGACCGGGCGGATCACAAGGCCGGCGTTCGAAACGTCGAAAGTGGAAGCGGTACTGGCCATGGGTTTTCTCCTTTCCGTGCTGTCTGTCAGGCCGCCGTACGGCGCAGCCGCGCGGCGGTGTTGCGATTGACGGGAACGTCCACCCCCAGCGTTTCGCGAAGGGTGTTGCCGGGGTAGTCCTGCTTGTAGATCCCGCGCGCCTGAAGGATCGGCACGACATGGTCGACAAAGACCTCAAGCTGCCCGGGCAGGGATTCGAACAGGTTGAAACCATCCGATCCGCGCTGCTCCAGCCAGAGCTGGAAGCGGTCGGCGACCTGTTCGGGCGTACCTGTGAAGTGGCTGCGCGGCGTGGCCACGCGCAGGGCGATCTCGCCAAGGGTCAACCCGCGCTCTGCCTCTTTCAGTACCTTCTCGGACGCGCTCTGGTTGCTGCGGCGCCCCTCTTCGGCGACGTGCTGCGGGAACGGGCCATCGGGATCGTAGAGGCTGAAATTGTGATCGTTGAACGAACGGCCAAGCGCCCGCAATGCGTTCTCCAGACTGACGAGATCGGCCAGTTCGCGGTGAAGACGCTCGGCTTCCTCCTCGGTCGAACCCACGATCGGGCGCCCGCCGGGAAGCACCAGAAGCTGGTCGGGATCGCGCCCGAAACCGCGCGCCCGCGCCTTGACGTCGGCATAGAAGGCCTGCCCCTCGGCAAGGTCTTCCTGATGGGTGAAGATCGCCTCGGCATGGCGCGCGGCGAAGTTGCGGCCGTCTTCCGAGGACCCCGCCTGGAAGATCACCGGCTGCCCCTGCGGCGAACGCGAGATGTTGAGCGGGCCCTTGACCGACAGGAATTCGCCCTTGTGGCCCAGTTCGTGCAGCTTGCCGGGATCGAGGAACTGCCCGCTGGCCTTGTCGCGGACAAGGGCGCCGTCCTCCCAGCTATCCCAGAGCCCTTTCACGACATCGAGGTATTCCTCGGCCAGCCGGTAGCGCACGTCATGGTCGAGGTGCTTGTCCCGGCCAAAGTTGGCGGCGCTGCCTTCCAGCCACGAGGTAACGACGTTCCACCCGGCCCGGCCGCCGCTGATATGATCGAGCGAGGCGAACTGGCGGGCAAGGTTGTAGGCTTCGGTATAGCTGACCGTCGCCGTGCCGACGAGGCCGATATGCTCGGTCACGGCGGCGACGGCGGAGAGGATCGTCAGCGGCTCGAAGCGGTTGAGATAGTGCGGCGAGGAGCGCGCATTGATCGAAACGCTGTCGGCCACGAACAGGTAATCGAACTTGCCGCGCTCGGCGACCTGCGCCTGCCGGGTGTAGAACGAAAGGCTGGTGCTGGCATCGACCTGGGCGTCCGGGTGGCGCCAGTCGTCCCAGCCGGGGCCGACGCCGTGCAGGATGAAACCGAGTTTTAGTTGGCGTTTGCTCATGTCATTCCTCCTTCTGCGTGGGTTCAGGCTATGGGGTGCGGGGGCCGTGAACCAACGCGGATGGCTGATAGGAACGTGAGTTTTTCCAATGCGCGGGCCGCCGCTTCAGCTTGCCAGCGCCACTTTGTCCGTGCCTTCGCGGGCGGCGACTTTGGCGCGGACCAGCGGGATCAGGTCGCGGCCATAATCGATGGCGTCGGCCAGCGGTTCGAATCCCCGGATCAGGAAGTGATCGATGCCGATGTCGTAATATTCGAGCAGCGCATCGGCGACCTGTTCGGGCGTGCCGACAAGGCCGGTGCTGTTGCCCGCCGCCCCGGTAAGCGCGGCCACGCCGGTCCACAGGCGGGTATCGCGGCGCTGGGTCTGCGCCGTTTCCAGCAGGCGCAGCGATCCGGCATTGGGCGGACGATGGCCGCTGGTGGGAAGACCTGCCGCCTCGCGGTTGGCGCGGACCTTTTCGGTGATCTCGTCAGCCTTCTTCCACGCCGCTTCCTCGGTATCGGCAATGACCGGCCGCAGCGAGAGCGAGAAACCGGGACTGCGGCCATGCCGGGCGGCCGCGTGGCGGACGGTGCGAACAGCCTCACCCACTTGCTCCAGCGTCTCGCCCCAGAGCGCGTAGACATCGGCATGGCGGCCCGCCACCTCGATCGCCTCGGGCGAGGAGCCGCCGAAGAACACCGGCAGGTTGTCCGGCTTCACGGCGCTGAAGCCGCCGCGCACTTCGTAGAAACGCCCGGAATGATCGAAGGGCGCGGTTTCCGCCCATTCGCGCTTGAGCACGCCGAGATACTCGTCGCTGCGCAAGTAGCGTTCGGCCTTGAGGGTGTGAACGTCGCCGTCGCGCGCCATCTCGTCATCGGCGCCGCCGGTGATGATGTGCACGGCGACGCGGCCGCCCGAAAGCTGGTCCAGCGTCGCAAGCTGGCGCGCCGCCAGCGTCGGCTGCGTGAAACCGGGGCGGTGCGCGACGAGGAAACCGAGGCGCGTGGTGATCGCGGCGGCATGGGCGGCAACGATCTGGCTTTCCGGCGAACTGGAGCCGAACGGGATCAGCACCCGGTCGAACCCGCCCGCTTCCTGCGCGCGGGCAGCGGCATCCACATAGTCGCGGTCAAGCACGCGAGAACGCGATCCGGCGTGGATTTCGGAGGTGTCGTTGAAGCCGATATAGCCGATGAACTTGACGGTCATGATGCAATTCTCCCTGAAGGGCGCTGGATCAGATGACGAAGAAGCCGTGCGTGCCGTCGCGCTCCAACTGGGCGACGAGGCCATATTCCCAGTCGAGGTAGGCCTGCATGGCGGCCTCGCGATTGTCGGTGCCCTCGTAAGGACGCTTGTACCGGCCATGCGGTCCGCGCGGCGCGGGAGCGCCGTCCTCGCCCGTCTCCAGCGGCCCGTCGAAGGCATCCGCCAGGACCGACACGTCCCACCCGAGCTGGGCGAGCCAGGAGGCGGTCATGTCCGCGCGGGAGCCGAGGTCGTCGGCCAATACGATGCGGGCACCGCGCACCGGTGCGAAATGATCGGTTTCCTGCACGAGCTGGCCGCCCGGCGCATTGCGGAAGCCCGCCGGGTGCCCGGCCGCGAAATCGGCGGGCTGACGCACGTCGAAGCGGTAGAGCGTGCGGTCGTTCTCGGCGAGCAAGGCCCTGAGATCCGCGCTGTCGATCCGGCGCACTCCGGCGCGATAGGCGACATCGCGGGCGCGCTCGCGGGCCACGTCGATTTCGCCATCGGCGCCCTTGTCGACGCTTTCCTGACGCCCTGTCTCCAGCTTCTGCCCGGCGAGCGTCCAGCCGATCGTGCCGTTGCGCAGCGCGAAAATCCTGTTCGGCAGCCCCGCGTTGATGAGCGACTGGGTGCCGATGATGCTGCGGGTGCGGCCGGCGCAGTTTACGATGATCGTCGTATCGGGATCGGGCGCGGCGACGGGCGCGCGCAGCACGAGTTCGGCTCCCGGAACGCTACGCCCGCCGGGGATGCTCATCGTGGCATATTCGTCGAAACGGCGGGCGTCGAGAATGGCGATATCCGCCTTTTCCTCGATCAGCGCCAGCACATCGGGCGCCGGCAGCGAGGGCGTGTGGCGGCGATGCTCGACCAGTTCGCCGAAAGCCTTGGAGTAGCTGTTCACGTCCTCGAACAGCTCGTACCCTGCGGCCCGCCACCCCGCGAGGCCGCCTTCCAGCACATCGACATGCGTAAAGCCAAGCGCGCGGAACTGGTGCAGCGCCGGTTCGGCCAGCCCCTCGCCGTCATCGTAGACCACGATCTGCGTATCCTTGCGCGGGATGCGCCAGGGCGCTTCCAGTGCGATGCGCTGAAGCGGGATCTGCGCCGCGAACAGCGGATGGCCGAGCGCGAAAAGCGCTTCCTGCCGCACGTCTATCAGCGCGATTTCACGGCGGGCCAGCAGGGCACTTCGAACTTCGGCGGGGTACACGCTCATGCCCGGATCACTCCATTCCAGAGGTTGGGCAGGACCTCGTTCGCATAGCCCGAGATGAAGGGGCGCTCCTCGCCGCTGTCGCGGTAGGTCGCGCGTTCGACTGCGCCAATGTTGGCGCCGTAAACATGGATCGAGATCGAAATGCGGTCCGCGAAGGCATTGGCGACGCGGTGGATATCGCCCACCTGCGGATCGATCGCCTCCACCTCGCCTTCGCGAAGCTGGCCGGTCTCACCCTGCTGGACGAGCGAGCCGTCCGGCCGGCGGCGGAAGTTCTGCACGTTCTCCGCGCCGCGCAGCACGCCCACGAGCCCCCAGACGCGGTGGTCGTGGATCGGCGTCGCCTGTCCCGGCCCCCATACGAAGGAGACCACGCTGAAGCGCTCCGCACTGTCGCAATGGAGCAGGTATTGCTGGTAACGCTCGGGATGCGGCCGCGCGAATTCCTCGGGCAGCCAGCCGCCTTGCGAGACGAGACGGCCCAACAGGGCGCCGCCATGTTCCAGGATCGCCGCCTGCCCGGCCCCGCTGTCGATGATCGCGGCAAGCCCGGTCACGAAACGGCGTAGCGGCCTGATATCCTGCCCCGGAACGACGAGGGAAACCGGCGCGTTCATGCGAGGCCTCCGGCGTGGAGCGCGATGATCTCGGCGGGTAAAGGACCTTCCGATACCTGTCCGCCCAGCGCGCTCAGCAGGCGGCTGCGCAGCCCCCGCGCGACCTGCCCGCGTTCGCCGCGCGGCGCCTCGATGCGCTCCTGCGCGGCGATGCGCCCCCGATCCAGCAGGACGATGCGATCGGCCAGCGCGATCGCCTCGTCCACGTCATGGGTGACCATCATCACCGCCGGCCGGTGCCGGGTCCAGAGCGAGAGCACGAGTTCGTGCATCCGCAGGCGCGTCAGGGCGTCGAGCGCGGCGAAGGGTTCGTCCAGCAACAGCAGGCTCGGTTCGCGCACCAGCGCGCGGGCCAGCGCCACCCGCTGCGCCTCGCCGCCGGATAGCGTCAGCGGCCATGCGTCCAGCCGGTGCCCGAGACCGACTTCGCGCAGCGCGTCCTCTGCTTGCTGCCGCACGTCGCCCTGCCGGAGCCCCAGCGCGACATTGCGCCAGACCTTCTTCCACGGCAGCAGACGGGCATCCTGGAACACGACGGCGCGGGAATCCGGGACGATCACGTCCTGGCCCGGCGTCGGGTCGAGCCCGGCAAGCGTGCGCAGCAGCGTGGTCTTTCCCGAACCCGACCGGCCCAGCAGCGTCACGAACTCGCCCGGCGCGATGTCGAGGTCGAGGCCGGAGATGATCGTGTTGTCGCCGAAGCGGCGCGTGAAATCGCGCAGGCGGACAACCGGCGCAGGACCAACCGGCGGGGCGGGGAATTGCGGCGGCGCGACGCGGGAATAGCCGTTCGGTCGAGCATCCATGGCACGGTTCTCCGGTGCAAGTTGCGTGGGGGATCGGTAGGCGGGGGTCATTGCGAAACGATGCTCGGGCGCCAGACGAGTGCCCGGCTCTCCACCGCCCGCACCAGCGCATCGGCGGCGAGGCCCAGCACCGCATAGATCATCAGGCACACGACGATGATGTCGGTCCTCATGAAGTCGCGGGCATTGTTGATGAGATAGCCGAGCCCGGCCGAGGCGTTGATCTGCTCCGCCACGACCAGCACGAGGATCGCGACCGACAGCGAATAGCGCAGCCCCACCAGCAGCGAAGGCAAGGCTCCGGGCAGGATGACATGCCAGACCAGTTCGGGGCGGCTGAGCCCGAAGCTGCGCGCGCCTTCCAGCAGGCGCAGGTCTACCCCGCGAATGCCGCTGTAGAGGTTGAGGTAGACAGGAAAGATCGAGGCGAAGGCGATCAGCGCGATTTTCGGCGTTTCGCCGATGCCGAACCACACGATGAACAGCGGAGTCAGCGCCAGCGTCGGGATCGTGCGCTTGATCTGCATGAGCGGATCGACCGCCACTTCGCCCTGCCGCGAAAGCCCGGCGACCAGCGCCAGCACCACGCCGATGGTCACGCCGATGGCAAGGCCGATGGCGATGCGCAGGAACGAGACCCAGAGATTTGCCGCAAGTTCACCCGAAACCGCCATGCCAAGCAAGGTGGAGAGCACTTTCGAGGGCGCCGCCAGCGTGCGCTCGGGAATGAGGCCGGAACGCGATCCCGCCTCCCAGGCCAGCAGGAACAGCACCGGCGAAAGCCAGCGTGCGCCTGACAGCGAGCGTTTCAGCGAAAATGGAATCCTGCCGGAAATGGCCATTGTCTTTCTCTTCCATGGAGCAGGCCGGGAAGAGACACGGCATTCTCAACCAATTCAATTGAGTTTTGTGTGCCGGCCTATCAGCACCGCTCATAACGCCGGGAAAAGCTGGAGTTTGCATCGCCGGGCCGTGCCGGATTCGGGGCGAACGCCCCGCCGGCCGCACTGATGGAGCAGACAAGGTTTGCAATCAGCGTCACAAACTCTACTAATTTGGTTGAGAATATGAAGCAGGTTACCCCGCCGCAGCAGCCCACCCATTCGAGAGTGATTCGAACATGCCCGTCAATCTTCCCACCAACCTCCTGCGCAGTTTCGTGGCGATCGTTGATACCGGCTCCATGCTTCATGCCTCCGAGCGGGTCTTCGTGAGCCAGTCCGCCCTGAGCCTCCAGATCAAGCGCCTGGAGGAACTGCTCCAGCAGCCCCTCTTCCACCGCGAGGGCCGCAGGCTGACGCTCACCCAGTCCGGCGACCTGATGCTGGATTACGCGCGCAAGGTGCTGAATCTCCATGACGAGGCCGTAGCCGCCGTCACTGCCGGGCACTTTACCGGGCCGGCACGCATCGGCATGGTGCAGGACTTCGCCGAAATGCTGCTGTCCGGCCTGCTGGCCCGTTTCGCGGAGCTCCACCCCGAAGCACAGCTTTATTCGCGCGTCGCGGGCACTGCCGAACTGCTCGGCCAGCTCGAACGCCGGCAGCTGGACATCGTGCTCGGCTTCGCGGCCAACAACGATCCCAGCGCGATCGCCAGCGCGCCGATGGCCTGGTACGGAAAGCCCGAACTGGCGTTGCAGGAAACCGTGCAGCTCGCCGTGCTCGAACCGCCGTGCCGCTTTCGCGAAGCGGCGATCCGGGCGCTGGAAGATGCCGGGCGGCCTTACCGGATCTCGGTCGAGACACCCAATCTCACCGCGCTGCGCGCTGCCGTCGATGCCGGATTGGGCGTGACCTGCCGAACGCACCTGTTCCTGCGCGAGGCTCCGCTGGAGGATTCGGACCTGCCCGAACTGCCCAACGTCTCGTGCATCCTCCAGACCGCGCCCGGGCTTGACGGGCCGACCAGCCAGCTCGCCAAACTGGCGCGCGAGGTCGTGGCGGCACTCTGAAGCCACGGGCGCTTATTGGAAACTTTCAATAACGGCGGGGCGCTTCTCGTTATTCCTGCCCCGCCCCGCGCCCTAGCTTCCCGATGGACACCCATCAGGAGGAAACAGGATGAGCAAGAGCCTCAAGGAGCGATTCGCCGAGCTTCAGGCGGAACGGGACCGGACGTGGAGCGCCGAGCAACTGGCCCGCAACGCCTTGCAGCGCAGCCTGCTTTCGGAGCGCCACGATCCCGCGAAACTGCCCAGGACGGGCGACGAAATCACACCTTTCACCCTGATAGATCAGGACGGGCACGAACTGACCCGCGACTCGCTGCTGGCCAATGGTCCCGCCGTGCTGGTGTTCTTCCGCTTCGGCGGGTGCCCGGCCTGCAACATCGCCCTGCCCTATTACAACGAGACGCTCTGGCCCGAACTTCGCGCGCGGGGCATTCCGCTTGTCGCGGTCAGCGCCCAGATTCCCGTGGACCGGGCGGTGATCGAACGCCACGGCCTGGGCTTCACCGTCGCCAGCGACCCCGGCTACGCACTCGGCCGCAGGCTTGGCGTGACCTTCTTCCCCGAGGAGCAGCCCGAAGTCGCCCCGGGCGAGAGCTGGATCGGCGCCACTCTGGGAACGCTGAGCTACGAGATCGACCAGCCCGCCGTACTGGTCCTGGGACAGGACGCCAGAGTCCTGTTCTTCGAAGCCAGCCCCGACTGGCTGGACCGTACCGACAGCGCCCCGATCCTTGCCGCCCTTTCCAACGCGCCGGTAACAGCCGCCTAGGCTGCCCCTCACGCGCGCACGGTACCGCTTTCCCGTCCGGTTCCGTGCGCCGCCGGCCCGGCGCAGTGCCCCGGATCGCAGAGCCGCTTGAGTCGGCCGCCTGTTTGCGTGACAATAGGTTGCTGCTCCCTTTGAGGGAGTGGACCCTGTGCCGGCGATGAATCATATGTCATTGAAATTCCTGGCACGCCGCATCAAGCGCGGGGTCCGGCGCGAATGGGCCGCTTGGCCGGTATGTCCGGTGGAGCAGGCAGGCTTGGCCAAAAGGTATGCTTGCCACCCTGCAACTACATATTTAATGTCAACCAATTCGATTGAGTTTAGGCGTAGGCCACCTGACGGGAGACACCATAGATGAATGCCGGAACCCTCAATCGCCGCCTGTTTGTTACCGTCGCCGCGGTGACGGTGCTGGCCGCCTCCCTTGCCGGCTGCTCGGGCGGGAAATCGGGCAATTCGGTCGAGATCACCAATGTCTCCTACGATCCGACCCGCGAACTCTACCAGGCCGTGAACCCGGCCTTCGCGGCTTACTGGAAGAAGAAGACCGGACAGGACGTGACCTTCCGCATGAGCCATGGCGGATCGGGCAAGCAGAGCCGCGCGATCATCGACGGCCTCGAAGCCGATGTCGCCACGCTGGCGCTGGCCTACGATATCGACGTGATCGCCGAGAAGGCCAAGCTGCTCCCGGCCGACTGGCAAAAGGCACTCCCGGACAACAGTTCGCCTTACACCTCGACCATCGTCTTCCTCGTGCGCAAGGGCAATCCCAAGGGCATTCATGACTGGAACGACCTGGTGAAGCCCGGCGTGCAGGTCATCACCCCCAACCCGAAGACCAGCGGCGGCGCCCGCTGGAACTTCCTCGCTGCCTGGGCCTATGGCCGCAAGGCCGGCGGATCGGACGCTGCCGCCGAAACTTACGTGAAGCGCCTCTTCGCGCAGGTTCCCGTGCTCGACAGCGGCGCGCGCGGCGCGACGACCACTTTCGTCGAACGCGGCATCGGCGACGTGCTGCTCGCCTGGGAGAACGAAGCCCTGCTGGCCGAGAAGAAGCTGGGCGCCGGAAAGTTCGAGATCGTGGTGCCTTCCATCTCGATCCTCGCGGAACCGCCGGTCGCCGTGATCGCGGCGAACGCGAAGAAGCATGGCACCGAGGAAGTTTCCAAGGCCTATCTCGAATATCTCTACACACCGGAGGCGCAAGTCGCGATCGCGCGCAATTTCTACAGGCCCAGCGATCCCAAGATCGCCGAACAGTTCGCCAACCAGTTCCCCAAGCTGAACCTCACCACCATCGACGAGGATTTCGGCGGCTGGGGCAAGGCGCAGAAGACCTTCTTCGCTGACGGCGGCGTGTTCGACCGCATCTACTCCAAGAAGTAAACCGCGCTTTCCGGCGCCAGAATCGAGCAGGCCACTGCAGATGCCATCCATGACGACGCGCAAGCCCCGATGGCGTGCGCCCTCCGTTCTGCCGGGCTTCGGGCTGACCTTCGGGTTCAGCCTGGCCTGGCTGTCCCTGATCGTGCTGATCCCGCTGTCCACCCTGTTCCTCAAGTCTGCCGGCATGGGCTGGCAGGCTTTTGTGGACGTGGGCTTTTCCGAACGCGCCCTCACCGCCTATCGCCTGAGCTTCGGCACCGCCATCGCCGCCGCGCTGGTCAACGCGGTGTTCGGCCTGCTCGTCGCCTGGGTTCTCGTGCGCTACGAATTTCCCGGAAAGCGCGTGATTTCCGCGCTGGTTGACCTGCCCTTCGCGCTTCCCACCGCCGTTGCCGGCATCGCCCTCACCGCGCTTTACGCGCCGAGCGGCTGGGTCGGGCAATATCTCGATCCCCTTGGAATCAAGGTTGCCTTCACGCCGATCGGCATCACCGTGGCGCTGGTCTTCATCGGCCTGCCCTTCGTGGTGCGCTCGGTCGAACCGGTCCTTGCCGATCTCGGCAAGGACGTGGAGGAAGCCGCCGCAACGCTTGGCGCCAACCGTGCGCAGACGTTCGCACGGGTCATCTTCCCGGCGATCCTGCCCGCGCTGTTCACCGGCTTCGCGCTGTCCTTCGCACGCGGCGTGGGCGAATACGGCTCGGTGATCTTCATCTCGGGCAACATGCCCGGCCGCACGGAGATCGCGCCGCTGCTGATCGTCACCCAGCTCGAACAATACAATTACGACGGCGCCACCGCCATCGCGATGGTCATGATGCTGGTGTCCTTCGCGGTGCTGTTTACGCTCAACGCCCTCCAGTCCATCCGCCGCAGGAGGCTTGGCGCATGACCCGGAAAACGCGCCGGATCACCCCCGGAACCGAAAGCAGGACCGCGCAAGTACTGCTGATCCTCATCGCGCTCGCCTTTCTGGCGTTCTTCCTGATGCTGCCGCTGGTCGCGGTTTTCAGCGAAGCCCTGAAGCAGGGGATCGCGCCCTTCCTGGACGCCGTGTCCAACCCCGACGCGCTGTCCGCGATCAAGCTCACGCTGATCATCGCCGCGATCAGCGTGCCGCTCAACATGGTCTTCGGCCTCGCCGCAAGCTGGGCCATCACCAAGTTCAGCTTCCCCGGCAAGAATCTGCTGCTCACCCTGATCGACCTGCCGTTTTCCGTCTCCCCGGTGGTTTCGGGCCTGATCTTCGTGCTTTTGTTCGGAGCGCAGGGCCTGCTGGGACCATGGCTTTCCGCCCACGGCCTGAAGATCATCTTCGCGGTGCCCGGCATCATCCTAGCCACCGTCTTCATCACTTTCCCCTTCGTCGCCCGCGAACTGATCCCGCTGATGATGGAACAGGGCAAGGATGACGAGGAAGCCGCGCTTTCGCTGGGCGCCAATGGCTGGCAGACCTTCTGGCACGTCACCCTGCCGAACATCCGCTGGGGCCTGCTCTACGGCGTACTGCTGTGCAACGCGCGCGCCATGGGCGAATTCGGCGCCGTCTCGGTCGTCTCGGGGCACATCCGGGGCGAGACCAACACCATGCCGCTGCATGTCGAGATACTCTACAACGAATACGACTTCGTCGGAGCCTTCGCCGTGGCCTCGCTGCTGGCTGCGCTCGCGCTCGTCACGCTGGTCCTCAAGACCGTGCTCGAATGGCGCTTCGACCTTCACTCGGGAGCAAGGCATTGATCCGCGTCCAGAACATCACCAAGCGCTTCGGCAATTATCCCGCGCTTCACGGCATCGACCTCGAAATCCAGCCCGGCGAATTCATCGCCCTGCTCGGCCCCTCCGGCTCGGGCAAGACGACGCTGCTGCGCATCATCGCCGGCCTCGAATTCCAGGACGAGGGCCACGTCTACTTCAACGGTGAGGACGTGTCCGAAATCCCGGTGGGCAAGCGCAACGTCGGCTTCGTCTTCCAGCAATACGCCCTGTTCCGCCACATGACCGTGGCCGACAACATCGCTTTCGGCCTCAGCGTGCGCAAGGCGAAGCGGCGCCCATCCAAGGCCGAAATCAAGGCACGGGCGCAGGAACTGCTGCGCGTGGTCCAGCTCGAAGACCTCGGCGGGCGCTATCCCGGCCAGCTTTCGGGCGGACAGCGCCAGCGCGTGGCGCTCGCCCGCGCACTGGCCATCGAGCCCAGCCTGCTGCTGCTCGACGAGCCGTTCGGCGCGCTCGACGCCAAGGTCCGCAAGGACCTGCGCCGCTGGCTGCGCGACCTGCACAAGCAGATGGGCCTGACCTCGATCTTCGTGACGCACGACCAGGAAGAAGCGCTTGAACTTGCCGATCGCGTGGTGGTGATGGACCATGGCCGGATCGACCAGATCGGCACGCCCGAACAAGTCTACATGGAGCCCGCGACCGCCTTCGTCTCGCACTTCGTGGGCGAGACCAACCGTTTCCCGGACGGCCGGCATGTCCGCCCGCACGACCTCGCGATCGTGCCCACCGGCGGCGAGGCGGTTCATGTCGACAACGTCTTCCGCAAGGGCAGTGCATGGCGCGTGGAAGGCCGCCTCGGCGGCGGCGACACCATGATCGAAATCGATGTCGCGGCGAACACCACTCCGCCGGAAATCGGGAGCACCGTCCTGATCGAGGCGCGCCGTTCGCGAACCTATTCGGCTGAAGGAAACCTCGCATGACCAGCCCCGCGCCCGGCTCCCCCTCGGACAAGCAGCTTGAAGAGAGCATCGCCAGCGTGCGCGATGCTCTGAAGAACCTGCGCTACGGCAATGTCTCGCTGACCATCCATGACGGCCGCGTCGTCCAGATCGACGTCACGGAGAAGAAGCGCTTCTAGCGCGAAGGGCCGGCTGACTCGCACTCGTTGCAAGGCAGCCGCTTCTGCCAGTTCCAGCCGTGGCCGAGCACCAGCATCGCGCTGCCGGCCACGGTCAGGCCCGTCTCGCCCAGCGGCAGGCCGGCGGGCCATACCGCAAGAACGAGGCAGACGATGCCAGCCCCGCCGACAATGCCCGGCCCGATCGCGCCGTGCCGCCGATAGCCCATCAGGAACGCCGCCAGCGCCGCAGGTGCGACCAGGCCGAGCACGACCACATGAAACGCCTCCGACTGGAAGAATGAGCCGAGCAGGCCGGGCAGGAGGAAGAGCAGCAGCGGCAGCGCAAGGCAGTGGACCATGCAGAGCGCCGAGGCCGAGATCGCGGTGGATTCCACGAAATCGGCAAGCAGCCTCTGTCTCCGGACCTGCCGGACTCCACACTGCTCGCTCATCAACCCGGCTCCTGCTCAATTAAGGTATGTTACAACATTACATTGCTTGTGCTAGATGGGGCCTCCTTCGCAAATGAAAAGGCCTCTCCCGTGGAAAATGATCTCTGTCCTCCTGAAATCCGTCCGCACGGGGCACTCGCGCGGATAGCCCGGCCGGGTACCGACGTTACGCTGTGGGAACGGCATCTCGATGCGGCGCTGGAACAGGAACTGGCAGCCCTGAAACTTGCCGAGCTTGACGACCTGACCTTCGAATGCACCATCCCCGATCTTGCCGCGGGCATTGCGCAGGCCCTGGATGATGCCGGCTATCCGCACTGTCGGGTGCTGCGCCGCGACATCGCCATGCTCGCACGCTGCCATGCCGAGGTACTGGCTGCGGAGCGGATCCGGTTGCGGCTGGAAGTGATCGAGACCGACGCCTGCCGGCGGTTCCACGCCGATTTCGTAACGGTCCGCACGATCACGACTTATCTCGGGCGCGGCACGCAGTGGACGCAGGCCCCCGGTTCGGACTGGCAGCCCGAGATGATCCGCGAACTATCGGCCGGGACGGTGGCAATGTTCAAAGGCCGTCTGCTTCAACCGGAACCATCCATCCTGCATCGCTCACCGCCCATCGCAGAATCGGGAGAATCCCGTCTGGTGCTGGTTATCGACTCGATGGAAGCGCGCTAGGCCGCCTTCACCGTCCGGTTCCCGCAGGCGCGACGAACGGTGTGTCCCGTGCGATCATCTCGCCGGGACGGGGCTACCTCGAAAGTTCTGAGACGATATAACGTCTCTCCATGAAAATGGTTCCCGTGGTCGCCGCCGCCATCCTTTCCCTCGCTGCCCAGATGTTCGCCGCGCCGGCGTTCGCGCAGCATCTGCAATGCGTGCCCTATGCCCGCGCGCAGTCGGGGATCGGCATTCACGGCAACGCGGCGACATGGTGGGGCCAGGCCGAAGGCACCTACAAGCGCGGTCATCTGCCCAAAGCGGGATCGGTCCTCGTCTTCAAGTCCACCTCGGCCATGCCTTACGGCCATGTCGCGACGATCCGCGAAGTGGTGGATGCCCGCCACGTCATGCTCGACCACGCCAACTGGTCCGGCCCCGGCCTGATCGAACGCAGCGCCCTTGCCGAAGACGTGTCCGAAGCGGGCGACTGGAGCAACGTGCGCGTCTGGTACGGGCCGAGCCATTCGCTGGGTTCGCGCGAAAATCCGACTTACGGCTTCATCTACGGGTCCAGCGCGGCAGACGGCACCGAACTGGCCACCGCGAAGGATGACGACGCCCCCGGCAAGGCCGGCTGAGCAGGCAGCGGATATTTCCCGATTGTAACATATTGATAACAGGACAATCGCCCTGTTGAGTAATGTTATCACATCACATTAGAGGAAGCCTCCTTTCCGATCCCAGGGGGTTGTTTCCTTGTCCGTCCGTATCCTGCACCGATCCGCCGTATCCCTCATCGCGCTGATCCCGGCCGCCGCTTTCGCCGAGGCTCCCGCGCCGGAATCGCGCGAAATTCTCGTCACCTCCGCGCCGCTGGAAGAGACCGCGGACGAAACCGCCACGCCGGTCATCACGCTGGTCGGTGACGAACTCGCTCATCGCCGGCAGGGCACCCTGGGAGAGACCCTCGCCGGCCAGCCCGGCATCCATTTCGACAACTTCGGCGGCGGTGCCAGCCGGCCGGTGATCCGTGGCCAGACCTCGCCGCGCGTGCAGGTCCTGTCAGACAGCGCCAATGTGCAGGATGCCTCGGGCATTTCGGCAGACCATGCCATCACCGGCGAGCCGCTGCTACTGCGCGGCATCGAAGTCCTGCGCGGCCCGGCCGCCCTGCTTTACGGCGGCGGCGCGATCGGCGGCGCGGTGAACCTGCTCGACACCAAGATCCCCACCGCCATCCCGGCTAGCGGCATTTCCGGCGCGGGCGAGGCCCGGCTCGGCACCGGGGATGACGAGCGCTCGGTCGTGGGCGGCGTCACCGTAGGTTCGGGCGCTCTGGCGCTGCGGCTTGAGGGCGCGCACCGCGAGGCGGACGACTACCGCGTGCCCGGCGCCTTCGGCGAGCGCCGCGTTGCCGGATCGTGGAACGAAAGCTCCACCTTCACCGCCGGTGGATCGTGGGTCGGCCCGGACGGTTATCTCGGCGTCGCCTATACCCGCGTGACCGGCAAGTACGGGCTCCCCGGCCACAGCCACGAATACGAGGACTGCCACACGCACGGCGCCAGCCTTCACTGCGGGTCTCACGACGATCACGACGACGACCACGATCATGGCGAGGATGACCACGACCATGAGCACGAGGAGGAAAGCATCTTCGTGAAGATGCGCAGCGAGCGGTTCGACATTCGCGGCGAATATCGCGACCCCCTGCCCGGCTTCGAACGGGTCCGCTTCCGCATGGCGCACACCAACTACCGCCATGACGAGATCGAGCACGACGAGATCGCCACCGCTTATCTCAACAAGGCCTTCGACGTCCGCTTCGAACTGACGCACAAGGCCGTGGCGGGCTTCCGCGGAGTCTTCGGCGTCCAGCACTCCGACAGCACTTTCAGCGGCATCCACGCCGTGGTCGAGGACGACGTGACCCGTTACACGCCGTTCGACATCAGCAATACCGCCCTGTTCCTGCACGAAAGCCGCGACTTCGGCCCGGTCCGCATCGAGGCCGCCGTGCGCCAGGAATGGCAGCGCATCCGCCCGCAAACCTCGCTGGCCGCGTTCATGCCCTCCAGCGCGCACGATCCCTTCTCGGTCTCGGCCTCGGCGCTGTGGAAGGTGGCGGATGGCTACTCGCTGGCGCTCTCGCTCGCCCGGTCGCAGCGCGCGCCCAACGTGCAGGAGCTCTACGCCTTCGGCCCGCACTTCGCCTCGAACACTTACGAGATCGGCATGGTGACGGGCCGTACCTTCAACGGCATGGCATCGACCGAAAACCGTCTGGAAACCGGCAAGTCGATCAACCTGACGTTCCGCAAGACCAGCGGCGCCACCACCTTCACACTCGGGGCCTATCACCAGCGCGTGGACAACTACATCTATGGCCAGACGCTGGACCAGTACGAGGAGTTTCGCCTGATCCACTACGTGGCGGCGGATGCGACCTTCACCGGCGTGGACGGCGAGTTGCGCCACCAGATCATGCCGGAACTGGGCGTCTCGCTCTTCGGCGATTACGTCCGCGCCAAGCTGAAGGACGATCTGGGGAACCTTCCCCGTATCCCGCCCGGCCGCCTCGGCACGCGCGTCGATGCGGCAACCGGCCCGTTCACGGCGGAGGCGGAATATTACCGCACCTTCAAGCAGGACCGCATCGCCGACTTCGAAACCGCGACACCGGGCTACGACATGCTCAACCTGACGCTGTCCTACAAGCTCGACCTCGGCACCGACCGCTGGGCCGAACTCTTCGCGCGCGGCACCAACCTGACGAATTCGTTCGCGCTCAACCACGCCTCCTTCGTGAAGGACGCCTCGCCGCTGCGCGGGCGGAACTTCGTGTTCGGCGTGAGAACGGCCTTCTGATCAGTCGGCAGTATCGTCCTGAACGGTCCACTCGCGCAGATCGGGTTCACTCCCGATCAGCGCGAGCCCGTGCGCGATCGAGGTGAGTTCCTCGCCGCTGTCGATGCGGCTTTCGCCGAAGCGGGCCTCGAACATGCGGCGCACCGCCGGGATCAGCGAGGAGCCGCCCGTCAGGAACACGTGGTCGATCTGGTCGGCCGCCATGCCCGCCCGCTGGAGCGCAAGATCGACGGTCTCGGCGATGCGCTGGAGGTCTGGGGCGATCCACTCCTCGAACTCCGCACGGGTCACGTCGGCCTCGATCGAGAGTTCCGGGCTTTCGAAATGGAAGTGCGCGCGATCGTCGCCCGACAGGCTGCGCTTCAGCTTGCCCACCGCATCGTAGAGCGGATAGCCCAGTTCGTTCTCCACCACCGCGATCATGCGCCCGATGGCCGCGCCATCGGTGGCGCTGCGCTTGAGCCGCGCCAGTTCCTCCAGCGTGCGCCGGTTGCGCATCAGCGCAAGGCGGGACCAGTCGCCGAAATCGACGAAGTGTCCGTCCGGAATCTGCAGCACCTTGTCGAACGAGCGATAGGTGCCGCCCTTGCCCAGCATCGGCAGCACGAGACGGTCCATGATGCGGTAGTCGAACCTGTCCCCGGCGATGCCGACACCCGCCGACCCGAGCGGCGTGCAGCGCTTGGCCGTTCCCGGCGCCTCCACCCGCACGATCGAGAAGTCGCTGGTGCCGCCGCCGAAGTCCGCCACCAGCAGCGTGGCCGGATCGGACAGGCGCGAGGCAAAGCTGTAGGCCGCGCCCAGCGGTTCGTAGACATAGTGGATCTCGCTGCCGAGCATCGAGAACATCGCGTCATAGCGTGTCCGCGCCAGCGCCGCGTCGGGCCGTGCGCCGACATAGCGCACCGGACGGCCGACGATGACCCGGCCGGGCAGGTTCCTTGCCGCCTCGCCGCCATGCGCGATGAGATGTTCCAGGAACACGCGGCCCAGTTCCTCGAAGCGCAGGCGCTTCTCGAACAGGTTGGCGCTGTCGAAGCCGGGATTGGCGGCAACCGACTTGAACGATTGCAGGAACCTGCTGCCTTGCGGAAAATCCAGGAATTCGGCGATGGCCCATGGCCCCGCCTCATGCGCCAGGCCGCCCCGCACATCGTCGTCCTGCCAGAAGCACAGCGCCGAGCGGAACACCGAGCCGGTGCCGTCGGGCGCGGCGAAATCGACCAGTCCGGCACCGCCTTCTCCATCGGAAAGGGCCATGACCGAATTGGTCGTGCCGAAGTCGATGCCGACAGTACGCGCGGCGGTCATGCCATCGGACATGGTGCTGATTCCTTGATCGGGGGACGGCCGAGGCCTTTGGCAGGCAAGGCCGCTTCACGCAACCTTGCTGTCCGGCCGCCTCCCCGATCGGCGAAGCTGTTCGGTCAGCTCCGCCCGTCAGCTTGCGCGCGGGAGCGCGAACTCAACTGGTCTTTTCGAAAGCGGCGGTGATGCGGACCTGCACGTCGTCGCTGACAGCGGGCACATACTTCGAGACGCCGAATTCCGAGCGCTTGAGCGTGCCGGTCGCGCTGAAGCCGATCGTGTAGGCCTTGTTCATCGGGTTCACGCCGGCGCCGCCGAACGTCGCGTCGAGGACCATGGGCTTCGTGACGCCATGCAGGGTGACAGTGCCGGAAATGCGCGCGGTGCGCGGGCCGGTCTGCTCGACCTTGCGGGACACGAACCGGATCGTCGGATACGTCGCCGCGTCGAACCAGTCGGCGCTGCGCAGTTCCTCGTCGAGCGTGTCATTGGTGGTCGCGATGCGGGCGACCGGCAGAGACACGTCGAGCGTGGTGGCCGCGAGCGCCTTGGGATCGAGCGAGAGCGAACCGGTGGCGCCGGGGATCGTGCCGAAGAAATCGTTGAAACCGAAGTGGTTCACCGCGAACTGGGCAAGGGTGTGGTTGCTTTCGACCTTGTAGGTTCCGGCCTGGACGGCTTCGGGCGCAGCCGATGCCTGCGCCGTGACGAGAGAGGGCGCCACGGCGAGCGCGGGCGCGGCAGCGGCCAGCAGAAGGGCGGTGAACGAGACGGTCTTCATGGGAGCTCCAATGGATGGGCGCGGCGGGAATGGCCCCGGCCGATCTTGGCCGTGGCTATGCCGCCGCTCCCCCATCGGGATAATCCCTTGATTTGGGTAATATCTTTCAACCCGGAGTTGAAAATGCCCCGGATCGAAGCGAAACGCCGGGCGCCGATGGCAGGCGCCCGGCGTGCCGTGTCAGAACAGCACGAGCAGACCGCGCGAGGGGTCTACGAGGCCCTCCCAGATCATCTTGCCCGCGACATAGAGGATCACGAGCAGGCCGACATAGGCGATCCAGCGATAGCGTTCGATCACGCGGGCCAGCAGGTTCGCGGCAAGACCCATCAGCGCGACCGAGAGGATCAGGCCGATCGCCAGAATGCCGGGATGGTCGCGCGCGGCGCCGGCCACGGCCAGCACGTTGTCGAGGCTCATGCTGATGTCGGCTACGGCCACCGCCCAGGCGGCGGCGGCAAAGCTGCGCGGCGCGGCCTTGGCGACGGGATCATCCTCGCCGCCGACATCCTCGCGCAGTTCGCGCCACATCTTCCATGCCACCCACACCAGCAGCAACCCGCCCGCGAAGACGAGGCCGACAACCTGCATGAGCTGCGTCACCACGAGCGCGAAGCCGATGCGCAGGACCAGCGCGGCCAGCACGCCGATCAGGATGACCTTGCGGCGCATCGCGGCGGGAAGTCCGGCCGCCAGCGCGCCGACGACGATCGCATTGTCTGCCGCCAGCATCACGTCGATCAGCACGACCTGCCCGAAGGCGGCCAGCGCGGCGGGCGAGCCGAGGTTGGAGAAATCGGCAACGATGTGCTGCCACAAGTCGGTCATGTGGTGTTATCCCTGTTGGTCTTGGGTATTCCTCCAGGCGCCGCGCGCGGCGGCGAGGAGGAAGTCCGGATAGCTCCAGCCGCAAGCGGCGGCAGCCATTGTGGAGAGGCTGTCTTCGTCCTCGCGGCCCGGCCGGCCGGAGCCGGTGAGGTTGGGCTTGGCGTTGACGTCGAAAAGGAAATAAGTGCCATCGCCGTCGGCGCGGCAGTCGATCCGCATGGTCGCGCGGATTTCGAGAAGCGCGGCGGCCTGTTCGCAGGCGGCGATAGCCGCGGCGATGGCAGGATCCGCGCATTCCCCCAGGGTCAACGCCGCACTGTTGCGGCTGACCGGAACATCGCCGTTATAGGGGGCGACATCGTCGAACTGGTCGAAGCGCCGCACCGGCGGCAGGGCGAAAGGCGCGGTCTCGCCCGAACGGCAGGCGGCAGGCATCACGGTGATGGTGATCTCCTGACCCGGCAGGAACTGCTCCAGCATGATCGACGCGCCGAACCGGCGGCTTTGCGCCAGATCGCGGACCTGCGCGGCCAATTGCGCGCGGGTGCGGGCCACGCCCACGCCCTGGCTGCCGCGCCCCCGCAGAGGCTTCACCACGATCGGCACCCGGTCAGCGAAAGGGGCAAGCTGGGCGTCCAGATCGCCGTCGCCATCGATCAGCCACGAACGGGCGACCGGCAGGCCGGCCGCCAGCAGCCGCGCATTGGTGGCCGCCTTGTCGTCTATCGCCTGCATCGCCTTGGGATCGGGGCCGACGATCCAGGCCTTGCGGCTTGCGTCCTCGACGGGATGCCCTGCGAAGACCACGGTATTGGCCCAGAGCAATGTCGCGCCCGCATCCAAAGCAGCGGCGATGCCCGCCTCGGTATCGGGCCAGACCCAATCGAAGACCCGCGCGGGATCGGGATCGGCCACCGGCGTCGCCAGCGTGCAGCCGGCCGCTAGCAGAGCCACGCCGATATCCGCGCCGCTGTCGGAATAGCCGCCGGGCTTGGCCTCCTTGCGCGCGCCGCCGATCACCGGCGGTTCGAGCGCCTGATAGAGGATGGCGATGGTCTGTTCGCCCGGTGTCTGTTCGCCAACGTCAGGCGCGGTCATTGGTGGCTCCCATGATGCGGAAGGACAGCGGCGCGCCGACAATGACCAGCACCACCCGCACAAGGTGGTGCACGATCACGAAGCCCGCCTCCAGCGAGAGGCTCAACGCGACCATGCTCATTTCCGCCACCCCGCCGGGCGAATAGGACAGCGCGACGAGCGCCGGATTGAGCCCCGTAGCCCAGCCGATCGCAAAGGCCCAGACGAAGGTTATCACCAGCAGGATCGCCGTCGATCCCGCCGCCAGCAGCAGCGTCCGCGCGAGCGTTCGCAAGTCGAGCCCGACAAAGCGGCAGCCGATGGTGGCGCCAAGCCCCACCTGGGCGGCGGCGATGGCCCATGCCGGAATATGGAAATCGGAAAGGCCGGTCAGATGAACCAGCGCGCTGACGAAGAGCGGCCCCATCAGGTGCCACGCGGGCAGGCGCAAGGCGCGGCCGATCACGCTGCCGGCGATCACGCAGCCGAGCCCCCAGAGCAGCAGCGGCCAGCCGGTCGCCTCGGTAACCAGCGGCGCGGCAAGCGGCGGGGCGTGGACGTCCGCCTCGAACGCGCGGATCAGGAAAGGCAGGATGAACACGACGAGGAAAATGCGCGCGCCGTGGATCAGGCCGATCATCCGCTCGTCCGCGCCGCGCTCGGAGCCCATCAGCACCATTTCGGCAATGCCGCCGGGCATTCCGGCGAAGTAGGCGGTCGGCGGGTCGAAGCGGGCGACACGGCGAAAGTAGATCACGCAGAGAAACGCCGCGCTGGCAAGGAACAGCGGCAGCAGCGCGATGGGCACGATCCATTCGGACGCCTGTTTCATGAGGCCGGGATGGAAGGCGCTGCCGAGCACGACGCCGATCACCGCCGACATCGGGCGGCGGGTGGCGGAGGAGGCGGCGATGGGCAGACCGGCGATGCTCCCCGCCGCGCAGGCGGTCATCGCGCCCAGCACCCAGGGCAGCGGCGCGCCGATCGACCAGAACACAGCGCCCCCCGCCGCGCCAAGGGCAAGCGCGGCAAGGAAGCGCAGGATCATCGCTGCCTTCGTCATTGCGAGCCCCGCAGGGGCGCGGCAATCCGGAGCGGGAGCTGGCGCAACACCGAATTACCCCACGAACGGGAAGGCCAGCACCATCATCCCCACCAAGGTCATCACCAGGCAGCACAGCGCCGCCGGGACCAGCGTGAAGCGCTGGTGATCGGCAAGGTCCACGCCCGCAAGGCTCACCAGCAGGTAGGTCGAGGGTACCAAGGGGCTGAGCAGGTGAACCGGCTGGCCCATCAACGAGGCACGGGCGATGGCCATCGGCTCCACGCCGTAATGCGCGCCTGCCTCGGCAAGGATCGGCAGCATCCCGAAGTAGAAGGCATCGTTGGAGATGAAGAACGTGCCCGGCAGGCTGATGAGCGCGGTGATCGGCGCCATGTAGGGGCCGAGGAACGGCGGGATGAAGTTCACCACCTCGCGGCTCATCGCCTCGACCATGCCGGTGCCCGACAGGATACCGGTGAAGATGCCCGCCGCGAAGATCAGCGAGACCACGGCCAGCACATTGCCCGCATGGGCGGCGATGCGCTCCTTCTGCTCCTTAACATGCGGGTAGTTGGCGATCATCGAGATCGCGAATGCCAGCATCATCAGGATCGGCAAGGGCAGCACGCCCCAGACCAGCAGCACCAGCAGCGCGGCGACCAGCGCGGCGTTGAACCAGATCATCTTGGGACGGCGCGCTTCGGGCCACTGCGAGACGGCGAAGTCGGCCAGCTCCTTGGGCGTCGCGGCTTCGACGCGGCCGATGCGGCGGCGTTCCTTGCGGCCGAAGTGGATCGCCAGCACCACCAGGAAAGCAAGGCCCGCGATCATGCCCGGAATCAGCGGCACGAACAGCGTCGAAGGATCGAGCTTGAGCGCGCTGGCGGCGCGGGCGGTCGGCCCGCCCCAGGGGGTGAGGTTCATCACCCCGCTCGTCACCATCAGCAGGCAGACGAGATAGAGCCGGTTCATGTCGTAGCGCTTGTAGAGCGGCAGCATGGCGGCCATCGTGATGATGTAAGTCGTCGATCCGTCGCCATCGAGGCTGACGAGCGCGCAGAGCACCACCGAACCGATCAGGATCAGCATCGGATCGCCGTGGACCAGCCGGATCAGGCGGCCCACCAGCGGATCGAACAGCCCGGTGTCGGTCATCGTGCTGAAGAACAGGATCGCGAAGAGCAGCATGACGCCGGTGGGCGCCAGCTTGGTCAGGCCCTCGATCATCATGTCGCCAAGCCCGGCATGGAAACCGGCGAGCAGAGCGAACAGCGTGGGCACGACGACCAGCGCGACCAGCGGGGTCATCCGCTTGGTCATGATGAGCGTCATGAAAGTGGCCACCATCAGGAAGCCGATAAGGGCGAGACTCATGATTGTCCCCGAATGTCTGTCATGGATGGATGGGACGGATCAGAACGTGACGCCGACGCGGGCGGTCAAAGTCTGTCCATCGTCTTTCCCGGTATAGGCACCGGCGGTATTCTGCGTGTTCCAGTGGATGGCGTTGACCTGGAAACGGGTGAAGCTGTTGAGATACCAGTTCACGCCCAGCGTCGCCGCCCAGCCCTGTGCAGGGGTGACGATATCGTCGAACTCGAGGTTCTCGTAGCGGGCCGTCAGCTCGATCGCGCCGGGGCCGCCTTCGAAGACCGGGCGCAGCACCTTGGGCTGGCCGAAGCTGCCGAGGCGCGGATTATAGGGAGGCAGGTCTCCGGTCAGGAACCAGCCGCCCGAGACGCTCCACGCGCGGGTCACGAAATCGGGGCGGCCGTTGTCGAGCCGGGCATGGCGCTCGCCCGCCTCGCCCATGACCCACAGCGGGCCGGAATAGCCGCCCAGTTCCACGCCGTAGCCGGTGGTGCCGGTGCCGCCGGTCAGCGTGCCGGTGGAAAGCCGCAGGCCGCCGTTGAAACGCCCGCCGATCACGGTGTTGCGCGTCAGGGTGTTCTTGCCGGGGTGGAGCATCTCGTCGAAGCCCCAGATCCCGAGGTGCAGCACCTGGCGGTCGGACTTCACCGGGTTCCAGTGCGCGCGGGCGAGCACGGTGCGGTTGTCGGAAGTGCTCTGGTCGCCGTCGATACGGTCTCCGGTGACGGTCAGCGAGGCGTGGCCGGTCTTCCAGAACAGGCGCGGCATGATGCCGAGGCCGTAGAAGGCGCGCTGCGGGATGATCGCGGTGGCAACCACCGAGCGTTCGGTGAACGGCGTCGAATCCGAGCCGGTCGAGCCTTCGAAGCTGCGGTCGTTGAACAAGTGGCCGACGCGCACGTCATAGTCCATGCCCGGCGCGATGCGGTTGCGCCAGCCCATGAAGGCGGTGACGACGTCCACTTCGTTTTCCGAAAAATCGGTCTCGAACTGATAGAAGAAGTGCGTGCCCACGGTACCTTCAAGACCCATGCGCAGCGCGCGCATGCCCGTGGTAGTGAGGTTGCGCCCCGCATATTTCGAGCCGGTGGATGTGCTGACATCGGTGATGATGCGCCCGCGCGGCTTGAAGCTGAACATGCCGTCTGCCGAGTGGAATACCGGCAGGCCCGCGCCCCATTCGGTGCTCACGCCCGAGGCCGAGACGGCGGCGGCGCGCACGCGCTCGATATCGCGTTCGGCCGGGCCGGGAGGAAGGAGCTGCGGCGCATAAGGCTGCGTCACCGCCACTTGGGGCGCGGCTTCTGGAGCGGCGACAGGCGATTGCGGTGCTGCGGCCACGACCGGGGCGGCCGCTACCGGGGCACCCGAACCCTGAACCGGCGAACCGGCTTCCAGCTTCTCCACGCGTTGGCGCAGGGAGGCGATTTCGGCGGCCTGCGCCCGCACGAGTTCGGCAAGATCTTCCCTGCTGGGTTCCTGGGCCAGCGCCGGGGTCGCCGCGATCAGGGCGGCGAGGGCTGTGCCCGCTGCAATGACTTTCATCTGGTCTTTTGTCCGGAGGCGAGGATCGCGTTCCAGTCGCGCAGGAAGCGCTCACGGGTCAGGCGATCGAGGTTGACGAGAAGCTGCGGGCCAACGCGCACGGGGCGGGCCTGACCGGCAGGAAGGCGGTGCGAAGCGGGAACGTCCGTACGCACGGGCCAGAGGCTGTGCCGGGCAAGCTGGGCCTGACCGGCGCGGGAAAGAAGGAAATCGAGGAACAGCCGCGCGGCGGCCGGATGGCGCGCCTCGCGCGAGATGAAGGCGATGCGCGAGGTGACGATGGTATAGTCGCGCGGGAAGACCACGCCGATGTTCGGATCGCGCCGCGCCCGTTCGAGCGCGTAAGAGCCGATCACGTTGTAGGCCATCGCCAGTTTGCCCGAGGCAACGCCCTGGAGCATTTCCTCGGTATGCTTCATGAGCACCGGGCGCGTCGCCGCCATCGCTTCCACGAGGCTGCGGGTATCGCGGGTGATCTGGAAATCCTGCGAAAGGTAGAGATACCCGACGTTCGAACGCGCCGGGTCGAAAGTGGCGATCTTGCCCATGAAGGCCGTGCGGCGCTTGCGAAGAAGCTGCTCCAGCTGCTGGTGGCTTTGCGGCACGAGCGCGGCCGGCACGAGCTTCTTGTTGTAGACCACGCCGATCGGCTCGGCGGTGACGCCGAATCCCATGTTCTTCCACACCGCGGCAGCGGGCAGCGCCGGCTTCTCCGGGCTGGCATATTGCTGCGCGTACCCGTCGTTGATGAGCTTGACCTGCTGGTCCATCGCCGAGGACCAGACGATGTCCGCCGAATATTGCTTCGCCCGCGTTTCGGCGGTGTAGCGGCGATAGAGTTCGGCCGAACCGAGATCGGCATAAAGCACCTGGATGCCCGGATAGAGCCGCCGGAACGCGGCAACGACCGGGACCATCTCCGCCTTGTCGGCATTGGCGTAGATTCGCACGGTGCCTTCGGCCTGGGCATCGGCGATGACGCTGTCGTAGGAACGCGGATAGCCGGCCGGGCGCTCGGCCGGGCGCCGGGCCTCGGCAGGCGCGGTCATCGCGGGAAACGCGACCATCGCTGCAAGTGCCAGAACCGTGATGAAGCTGCGCATTCCTGTATCCTCTCGCTTTCCGGGTCTCATGTCGGATAAGCTGATGGACATGCCCTACGATCCGAAGCTGTCATCCACCTTTCACCAAAAATTGTCCGCCGGGCCGCTCCCATGCGCATCCTGATCGTCGAGGATGACGCCCAGCTCGCACGCGGGGTGGTCTCGCTGCTGCGGGCGGCGGGCCATGCGATCGACCATGTCGCCAGCGGCGAGGACGCGCTCTCGGTGGCGGCGACCGAGCCCTACTCGCTGGTCATCCTTGACGTGGGCCTGCCCGATATCGATGGATTCGAAGTGCTCGCCCGGCTGCGCGCGCGGGGCGAGCAGGTGCAGGTGCTGATGCTCACCGCCCGCGACGGGCTGGACGACCGGGTGCGCGGGCTGGATCTCGGCGCGGACGATTACTTGCGCAAGCCTTTCGAAGTGGAGGAACTCGAAGCCCGCGTTCGCGCGCTTGGCCGCAGGCGCGGCGGCGATGCGGCGCCGGAAGTGCGGATCGGGGCGATGACGATCAACCGTTCTACCGGGCGCGTGGAAGTGGGAGAGCGGCTGGTCGAATTGCGCCGCCGCGAATGGGCGGTGCTGGATGCACTGGCAGCACGCGCCGGGCAGATCGTCTCCCGCGAGACCTTGCAGGCCGAAGTGTTCGGCTTCGACGATCCGGTCGGTTCCAATGCGCTCGAAGTGAACGTCACGCGGCTGCGCAGCAAGCTTGCGCCGGACGGCCCGGCCATCCGCACGGTGCGCGGCGTGGGCTACATGCTCGACCGTTCGTGACAGCGCCTGCCGCCCAGCCGCGCGCGGTATCGCTTCGCCTTCGCCTTGGCATCGCCATGCTGGGGCCGCTGATGATCGTGGCGCTGGTGCTCGGCCTTGTCGGTTCGGCGATGATTTCCGATGTCGTGCGCCGCACCAACGACCGGGTGCTGGGCGGCGCGCTCGGCGCCATTGCCGAAACGGTGCAGGTGGAGCGCGGCGAAGTCACGCTGGACCTGCCGCCCGCCGCCTTCGGGATGCTTGAGAATTCCGAGCGCGACAATGTCTACTATCGCATTGCCGTGGGGAACCGCCTGCTCACCGGCTATGCCGACCTGCCCGCGCCCGACCTTGCATCCCTGCCGGTGGACGAGGCCCGTTTCCGCAATGCCGACTATCGCGGCCAGCCCATCCGCATCGGCGAGATCAAGCGCGCGCTGCCCCGGATCGATGCGCCGGTGGTCGTTCAGGTGGCCGAGACGCTGGACAATCGCAACGCCCTGCGCAAGCGGCTGATGACCGCGCTGCTGTTCGGCGAATGCGCGCTGGTCGGGATCGCGCTGGCCCTGATTCGCCCGGCGCTCGGCTGGAGCCTGCGCCCGCTGGCCGAATTGCGCACCGTGATCGAGGCGCGCGACACCCGCGCCGCGCCGGACCTTTCCCCCCTTCAGACCGGGCCGCTGCCCGCCGAACTTCGGCCGCTGGCGCGTTCTTTCGACCGCCTGCTCGCCCGGCTTGACGATGCCACCAGCGCCATGCGCCGCTTCACCGCCGATGCATCGCACCAGATGCGCACGCCGCTTTCCGTGCTCAAGGTCCAGGTTGCGCTGGCGCGGCGCGGCTCACGCGAAGCGCTTCAGGAAATCGACGAGGCGAGCGACCGGCTGGAGCGCCTGCTCACCCAGCTCCTCGCCCTTGCCCGCGCGGACGAGGCGGGCACCCTGCCGCCGCTGGAACGGGTGGATCTGGTGGAAGTGAGCCAGCGGGTGATCTCCCGCCGCATCCGGCAGGCCATCGAGGCCGAAGTGGAACTTCGTCTGGACGGCGGCGAGGACACGCCTTTCACGGCGCTGGGCCACCGCGCCCTGGTCTACGAGATGCTCTCCAACCTCGTGGACAACGCCATCCGCTACAACCGGCGGGGCGGCACGGTCACGCTCGGGCTCGAACAGGGTCTCGGCAAAGTCCGGCTGATCGTCAGCGATACCGGCCCCGGCATTCCCGCCGAACTGCGCGAACAGGCCATGTCGCGCTTCGCCCGCCTCCACGGCGAGCAAGGACCGACCGGCAGCGGGCTGGGGCTGGCGATCGTCAAGGCGGCAGCGGAAAGACTTGGCGCCGGTCTGGAACTGGCCGACGCCGCGCCGGGCCTGCGCGTCACCATGACTTTCCCGGCAGCCTGACCCGGCCGTTCAGCCGGCACCCTCCTGCGGCGACAGGGCCGCCTCGCTCAGGAAAGCGTCCTCATCCGTGTGGGGCTCCCGCCCCAGTGCCGCGTTGCGCCCCGGAAACCGGCCAAACCGCGCGATCTCGGCGGCATGGCTGCGCGCAAAGGCAAGATTGCGGTCGGCAAAGTCGCGCAGCGCCGTGAAGCGCTCGATGCTCCGGGCCTGTATCGCCGGATCCTCGGAATGCATCAGCGGCATGTAGAAGAACTGGCGCTGCCCGGGCGAGAGACGCTCGTCCATGCCCGCCGCGATTCCGTCCAATGCAAGGGACAGGGCCTTGTCGTCGCTTGCAAAAGCCTGCGCGGTACCGCGATGGATATGGCGGGAGAACTGGTCGAGCACGAGAATGAGCGCAAGGCGGCCGCGCGCATCGTCGGCCCATCTGTCAAGCGCGCCGCCGGACGCATCCCGGTGCAAGGCTCCAAACCGCGCGCGCACCACCGAATCGAGTCTCTCGCCGCCGACGAACCAGTCCTGCGGTGTCAGTTGGCGAAACCAGAAATCCAGCACTTCGTCCTGCAACCTGCCCATCGTGATACTTCCTTTCACGCTGGAAACGCACGATCAGCGGCCGGGCTGCCATGGAAGAAGCCCGCGAGACGGGAAGTGGCCGGGAAAAACCGATGCCGGAAAGGCCAACAGCAAGCATATGCAGAAACAGGATAAAGATCCCGCCTGCATAAAACCTCAATCGATTGCAGATTTCAACCGAACAGAAGCAGGGCCATCACGAACAGGGCAAGAGCCGTAAGACTCATGCCGCAGAGCAATCCGAACGGACAACTCTGTATCGCAGGGTCGTACCTTTCCATACAACCTTCTCCGTCTTTTATGTTTTCTCCAGATTACGCCGATCCCTGTGCCCCGGCAAGTCGCCATGACGATATCGCGCCGGTCATCTTCGCGCATTTCCGGCCATGTTCCGCCGCTGAAACCGGCGGCAGGGAAAAAAGGAGGCTGCATCAATAGTCTCGACCGACCGCGAACTCGGCGCTATTTCCCGCCGCGATGGCTGAAGACACCTCCCAACAGGGCCCGCAGGACACCGAAAACCGCAACGCGGCCGATGCCGGGGGCGATGCCCCCCGACGCGGGATCAATCCGCGCACCCGGGCCATCCTGATCGGGGTGGCGATCGCCGCACTGCTGGCGGCGGGGCTCTGGTACTGGCGCCACAAGACGTACGGCCAGTACTTCGAGGAAACCGACGACGCGCAGATCCGCGCCGACGCTGTGGCGATCGCGCCCAAGGTCGGCGGCTATGTCGCCGCGGTGCTCGTGGGCGATAACCAGGACGTGACGCAGGGCCAGCAGCTCGTCCGTATCGATCCGCGGGACTACGACGCCAAGGTGGCGCAGGCCCGCGCGCAGATCGCCGAGGCCGCAGCCGGAGCGGAGAACGCCCGCGCCTCCATCGCCGAGCAGCAGGCCGCGATCGCGCAGGCCGAGGCCCAGCTTGCCGCCGCGAAGACCAAGGCCGCGCACGATGCCGCCGAAGTCGCCCGCTATGCACCGCTTGCCGCCAGCGGCGCGGAAACCCGCGAACAGCTTGCCCAGCTCCGCCTCACCGCCGCCCAGTCCGCGCAGCAGGTGCGCGAGCAGGCCGCCGGGCTGGAGATGCAGAAGCGCCGCGTCGCCGGAATGGAGGCACAGATCCGTCAGGCCGAGGCGCAGGGCCAGGGCGCCCGCGCCCAGTTCGAAGCCGCCGGGGTGGACCTCTCCTCCACGCACCTCTCCTCGCCTATCGCGGGCCGCGTGGGCGACCGCACCGTGCGGGTGGGCCAGTACGTGCAGGCAGGCACCCGGCTGATGTCGGTGGTCCCGCTCGACAAGCTCTACGTCGTCGCCAACTTCAAGGAGACGCAGCTTGCGCTGATGCGTCCGGGCCAGCCCGCCCGGATTTCGGTCGATGCCCTCAGCGGGGTCGAGGTCGTCGGCCGCGTCTCCAGCGTATCGCCGGGCACCGGCGCGCAGTTCTCGATCCTCCCCCCGGAAAACGCCACCGGCAACTTCACCAAGATCGTCCAGCGCGTTCCCGTGCGGCTGGAGATCGAAGCCCCCGCCTCGGCACGCAAGGTGCTGCTGCCCGGCCTGTCCGTTTCGGTGACGGTCGATACCCGCAGCGCAAAGGACGAACTCGGCCGCATCGAGAAGGACCAGGAGCGGCTCGAAGCGAAGGGCCGCTGAAGTGGCGAGCACCGCCCTGCCCTCCGGTAAAGGCACCGCTCCCGCCAGACCGGCCAACGCCGACCTGGGCGCCTGGCTGGCAGTGGCGGCAGGCACGCTGGGTGCGCTCATGGCGACGCTCGACATCTCGATCGTCAATTCCGCCCTCCCCACGATCCAGGGCGAGATCGGCGCCACCGGCACCGAAGGCGCCTGGGTGGCGACGGCCTATCTGGTGGCAGAGATCATCATCATCCCGCTTTCGGCCTGGCTCGAACGCGTGCTCGGCCTGCGCACGTTCCTGCTGATCGCGGTTACGCTGTTCACCGGGTTCTCCATCGTCTGCGGGTTCGCCAACTCGCTGGTGATGATGATCGTCGGCCGGGTGGGACAGGGCTTCACCGGCGGCGCGATGATCCCCACCGCCCAGACCATCATCGCCCAGCGCCTGCCGCGCCACCAGCAGTCCATCGGCACGGCCGCCTTCGGCGTCGTCGCGATCCTGGGGCCGCTGATCGGCCCGCTGGTCGGCGGCTGGCTCGCGGAGAACCTGAGCTGGCACTACGCCTTCTTCCTCAACGTGCCGATTTCCTTCATCCTCATCACCCTGCTGCTGGTGGGCCTGAAGCACCAGCCTTCCCGGCTGAACCTGCTGCGAGAGGCGGACTGGATCGGCATCGCCGGGCTGGCGCTGGGCATGGGCGGGCTGACGGTGTTCCTGGAGGAAGGATCGCGGGAAGAATGGTTCGCCTCGCCGCTGATCCAGAAGATGGCCTTCATCAGCGCGATCGGCTTCATCCTCCTGCTCTACGGCCAGTTCACCGCGCGCCGCCCGGTCATCAAGCTGGCACTCCTGCTTGACCGGCAGTTCGGATCGGTGGCGATCATGGGCATGGCGCTGGGCGTGGTGCTTTACGGCACTTCCTACGCCATCCCCCAGTTCCTCGCCTCCATCGCGGACTATAACGCGCTGCAATCGGGCAAGGTCGTGCTGCTCTCCGGCATTCCCTCCATCCTGCTGATGCCCTTCGTGCCCTTCCTGCTGAAGCGCGTGGACATCCGCATCGCGGTGGCTTTCGGCATGGGCATCATGGGCCTTTCCGCATTCATGGAGACCAGCCTGACGCTCGGCTCCACCGGCGGAGACTTTACCGAATCCCAGCTCATGCGGGGGGTCGGCCAGATCATGGGCATGCTCTTCCTCAGCCAGGCCGTGGTGCAGTCGGTCCCGCCGGAGGACGCGGGCGATGCCTCCGGCCTGTTCAACTCCATGCGCAACCTCGGCGGCAGCTTCGCGCTCGCCGGGATCTCGATCCTCCAGCAGAACCGCCTCTGGCTGCACTCCCGCCGGATCGAGGAAACGCTCAACGCCAATTCCCCCGCCGTGCAGGACTATGTGAACGGCCTCGGCCAGATGATCGGCAGCCCGCAAGCCGGCATCCGCATGCTGGGACAGCAGATTCAGGGACAAGCCCTCGTCATGACCTACAACGACATCTTCTTCGCCATGAGCATCGTGACGCTCGCGGTATTGCCGCTGGTGCTGTTCCTGCGCCCGCTGCCGCGCAACGCCGCGCTGGGGGCCATGCACTGATGCGCGCCGCGCCCCTGCTCCTCGCGGTCTCGCTCTCGATCCTGGCCGGTGCCTGCACCATGGGCCCCGATTATGACGGCCCCCCGGCAGTCGCCAGCGCCGCCGCCGCGCGCGGCGGTTTCGTGCGCGCCGACGATCCTTCGCTGGCCGCGGGCCCCGGCCTCGCCCGCTGGTGGGAAAGCCTTGGCGACCCGGCGCTGACCGGCCTCGTCGACGATGCCCTGAGCAACAGCCCCAGCATCGAGGCCGCGCAGGCCCGCATCCGGGAAGCCCGCGCCAAGCTGGAGCAGAGCCGCGCCGGGCTCTATCCCTCGGTCGCCGCCAATGCGATGTACGTCCACGCCACCCTGCCCGGTTCCGGGATCGGCGGCAGTTCGTCTTCCGACGGAGCGGACGGCGAGAGTTCGGGCTCATCCGCACTCAACTTCTACAATGTCGGCGCCAATGTCTCGTGGGAGCCCGACCTGTTCGGCGGCAAGCACCGCGGCGTCGAGGCAGCCCGCGCGACGCTCGACCAGCGCTACGCCGACCTTGCCGATGCGCAAGTCTCGCTGAGCGCGCAAGTCGCCCAGTCCTACGTCAACTTGCGCGATGTGCAGGAACGCGCCCGGCTCAACGCCCGGTCGAGCGAACTCCAGCGCCGCGCCGTGGAACTCACCCGTCAGCGCTACGCGGCCGGCACCGCATCCAGGCTTCAGGTCGAGCGGCTGCAGAACCAGCTTTCCGCCACCGATGCGCAGAACGTGCCGCTCACCGCGCAGATCGCGATCTACAAGGACGCGCTTGCCGTGCTGACCGGCCGGGCGCCGGGCGAACTGGACGGCGCACTGGCGGCCGGGGCCCCGGTGCCGTTGCCGCCCGCCTCGGTTCCGATCGGCGATCCCGCCGCCCTGATCGCCCACCGCCCCGACGTGCGTTCCGCCGAACGGGCGCTGGCGGCCGGCACCGCCCAGATCGGCGTCAAGAAGGCGCAGACGCTGCCGGGCCTCAAGTTCTCCGGCATCCTCGGCCTTGGCGGCACCGAACCGGGCGACGTGTTCGACCCCGGCAATTTCGCCGCCCTGCTGATGCCGCAGCTGAGCTGGCCCGTGCTGGACTTCGGCAAGAGCGGCAGCGCCGTGCGGGAAGCGGAAGCCCAGCGCGACGGCGCGCAGGCGCAATATCGCCAGGCCGTGCTAGAAGCCTTGCAGGATGCCGAGGACAGCCTTGCCCGTTTCGGCGCGACACGGCGCCAGCTTGCCCAGCTCACGATGGCCCAGCGCAGCGCGGCAACCGCCGCCGATCTCAATCGCCAGCGCTTCCGCGCCGGAACCAGCAGCCTGATCGACCAGCTCGACATCGAACGGCAGGAACTGAGCGCGGCAACCTCCACCGCGCAGGCACGCGCGCAACTGACCATCGACTATATCGCGGTGCAGAAGGCGCTCGGCCTCGGCTGGAGCGACGAAAGGCGCTGATCCTGCGGTCTGCACCGACCCGCAGAATGGCAGTTGTGCCCACCGATTGTTAGCGCTATCTTTCCCGGATAAGGTTCATACCGACCGGGAGATTGATGTGTCGAGGCGAATTTACGCAGCCCTTGCGGCAACCGCTTTCTGCGGCCTGATGGCAGCCTGCAACGGCACCGGCGGCGCCCCCGAAGCCACGGCTTCCGCCGACGCCACCGAAGCGGACGCCGCTTCGGGCAAGAAGTACCTTTCGCAGCCGCTCGTCAGCGAAATCTACACAGCCGACCCCTCGGCCCACGTGTGGAACGACAAGTTCTACATCTATCCCAGCCATGACATCGACGGCCCCACGCCCGAGGACGACCTTGGCAGCCATTTCGAAATGCGCGACTATCACGTGCTGTCGATGGACAACGTGGGCGGCAAGGTCACCATCGGCCCCGTCGCGCTGGACGTGAAGCAGGTACCCTGGGCCGACAAGCAGATGTGGGCGCCCGATGCCGCCTTCAAGAATGGCACTTACTACCTCTACTTCCCGGCCAAGGACAAGCAGGGCGCCTTCCGCATCGGCGTGGCCACTTCCACGGACCCGATGGGCCCGTTCAAGCCGCAGCCCCTGCCGATCAAGGGCAGCTATTCGATCGACCCCGCGGTCTTCACGGACACGGACGGCCAGAGCTACATGTACTTCGGCGGCATCTGGGGCGGGCAGCTTCAGCGCAACCAGGGCGGCAAGTACGATCCCGATGGCTCGAAGACCGATCTCCAGGCGGACGACAAGCCCGCCCTGCTCCCGCGCGTGGCGCGCATGAGCGGCGATATGCTGGAGTTCGCCGAAGCCCCGCGCGAAGTGAAGATCGTGGACGAGAAGGGCAAGCTCCTGCTCGGCGGCGACCATGACCGGCGCTTCTTCGAAGCCGCGTGGATGCACAAGTACAAGGGCAAGTACTACTTCAGCTACTCGACCGGCGACACCCATTACCTTGCCTATGGCATCGGCGATTCCCCTTACGGTCCCTTCACTTACAAGGGCCGCATCCTGGAGCCGGTGGAAGGCTGGACCACGCACCACTCGATCGTCGAGAAGGACGGCAAGTGGTGGCTGTTCTACGCCGACAGCCAGCTTTCCGGCCAGACGCGCCTGCGCAACGTGAAGGTGACCGAACTGCACTACAACGAAGACGGCACGATCAGGACGATCGATCCGTTCGTTCGCTAAGGCCGGGTTCGGTGGGGACGGCCGTGAAGCCTGCGCGCCTGCTGGTGGCGGCGTTGCTGGCCGCCGTCCCCCTTTCCGCACAGGCGGCACCGGCACCGCCGCCGCCGCAGATCGCGCTGACGTTCGACGACCTGCCGCTGCATACGCCCTACCCTTCGGGCGAAACGCCGGTCTCGGTCGTCGATGCGATCGTGGCGGCGCTGAAGCAGGCCCGCGCGCCTGCATTCGGCTTCGTGAATGCGGGCAAGGGCGCGCCGGGCGAGCTTGATGCCGTACTGGCCCGCTGGCGCGCGGCGGGCCTGCCTTTCGGCAATCACGGCTACGCTCACAGCAATCTCGACAAGGTCGGCGCGGCGCAGTTCGTGGCCGAGATCGACCGCAACGAAGCCGTTCTGGCGCCGCTCGGCATGAAGCGCTGGCTGCGCTATCCATATCTCGCCGAAGGCCAGGACCCGGCCGAGCGAGACGCCGTGCGCCAGGCACTGGCGCAGCGGCACTATCGCATCGCCGGGGTCAGCCTTTCCTTTGACGACTGGGCGTGGAACGCGCCTTACGCCCGCTGCATCGCGCAGGGGAACGCAGCAGCGGTCGCCGATCTCGAAACCCGCTATCTCGCCGCCGCCCGCCGCGATGCGCAAGCGGCGCGGGCTGCCTCAAAAAGCCGGTTCGGACGCGACGTGCCTTATGTCCTGCTGCTTCACGTCGGCGCCTTCGATGCGCGGATGATGCCGCGGCTGCTGTCGCTCTACCGGGACATGGGCTTCCGGTTCGTCACGCTCGAGCACGCGCAGCGCGACGGTTTCTATGCCGCCACCGATCCGGCCATACCCGGCCCGACGCCCGCCTTGCTGAGGGCTGCGCCGCTCGAACGTCCGGGCGACGAGGTCTGCCCCGCCTCCCTTAACGCAGCAGTTCCAGCGCAATAGCATCGCCCATGGCCTTGTAGCCCGCAGGGTTCGGGTGAAGCGCATCGCCCACATCGTAAGCGGGATTGAGCCGGTCCGGCCGCGCAGGGTCACGCATGACCTTGTCGAAATCGATCACGCCATCGAAGTTTCCGGGCGCGCGTATCCACGCATTGAGCGCCTGCCGGTCCGCTTCGTTGGCGGCATCGGGATGGTAGAACTCGGTCCCCATGTCGGGAAGCAGCGTCGCCCCGTAGACCTTGATGCCGTGCGCGCGAGCGCGGGCGACGATCTGGGCATAGGCGCCGGTAACCTGCTCGACCATGGCGGCATGTTCTTCGGCGCTCACCGGCTTGAGCCGGGTGAGGTTGCCAAGGTCGTTGATGCCTTCCAGCAGGATCAGATGCGTGACCCCGGGCAGCGCCAGCACGTCGCGGTCGAGCCGGGCCATGGCATTGGGCCCCAGCCCGTCCAGCAGCACACGGTTGCCGCCGATACCCTGGTTGATGACCGCCTTCCCGCCGCGAAGACGGCGCGCCAGCACGTCGGTCCAGCGGTCGTTGCCGTTGGTCGTGGTACCGCGCCCGTCCGTGATGGAATCGCCCAGCGCCACCACCGCCCCGGCCTTGCAGGCGCGCGCCTCAAGGCCGGACAGCATGAACCAGTGATCGACGGGATGGGCCGAGGGCAGGTCCGTTTCGGCAACGTGATCGCCCGCCAGCCAATAGGATGTCGTGCGCGAACCCGGATGCGAGGTCTGCCGTCCGGGCACCTCTGCCAGGTGGATCGAGACGGCAAGATCCTCGAACGCGCTGACCGGCATGTCCACCGGATCGGATAGCCAGTCCGCCCCCGGCGGGATCACCACGCGGGGCTTGCCGGAAAAGCGCAGCGCGGTGACCGTGCGCGCATTGACGGCTGCCTTGCCGGATTGCACCGCGCGGGCCAGCGTTGCCGCCTCGATCGTCAGCGGCCGGTCGCCGAAGGCGTTGGAGAAGCGCACCCGTACCGCGCTGCCGCCGATAGAGGGGCGCACGGTCTGGCGCAGCGTCACGTTGCGCAGGGCTTCTGCCGGCAGCGCATTGTCGGCGCCCGGCTCCATCTGCGAGGAACCCCACGCGGCGACCCATGGGCACGGCGCCGCCACGGCGGGCGAGGCGATCCCCGCTCCGAGCAGCGCGGCAGTCAGGACAAGGCGGCGGTACGTCGTCAACATCGCGTGACCCTCAAAAGAAATGAGCCGGCGCCCAGGGATTGGGGACGCCGGCTCGCAGTTTTCAGGGAGGAGGAGTTCCCTGCAAGAACAATCAGAAGTTGGCGCGGATACCCACCAGGACCTGACGGCCCGGATAGTAGACCGAATAGGCCGCGTTCGTGTATTCGAAGGTCGTGCGGATCGGCTCGTTGGTGATGTTCAGCACGTCGAGCGTCAGGCGCATGGCATCGTTCAGGAAGGGCAGCTGATAGCCGGCCGAAAGGTCGAGCTGGCCGCGCGCATCCGAACGCAGCGCTGCGCCCTGGATGTTGTTCTGCGGGCCGTTCACGGCGATCGACTTGTCGTTCCAGACGTAGTTCAGGCTGACCGACAGGCCGTGGTTCTCGTAGAAGCCCTGGAGGTTGTACGAATACTTCGAAACGCCGGTGGCGACGAGGCCCGAGGAGGAGGACTGGTCGAGGTAGGTGCCGTTGGCCGAGAAGCCCAGGCCCTGGAAGAGGAAGTCCAGCGGCTGCACCCAGGTCGCCTCGATGCCCTTGATCCGCAGGTCCGACAGGTTGACCGGACGGTTCACGGTGATCGGCAGGTTGTTGATCGCCACGCCCGAGGCGGCGGCGCGGTTGCGCAGCGCATCCTGCTGGGTGGACAGCAGGCTGTCGAACGGAATGTTGAGCGAACCGAAGGTGGCGCTCGTCACCTGCGTCTCGGTGAAGCCCTTGATGTTCTTCATGAAGGCCGAAAGACCGACATAACCGATGCCGCCGGTGTAGATTTCACCGCCGAGATCGTAGTTGTCCGAGGTGTAGGGCGTCAGGTCCGGGTTGCCCGCGGTCGCCACCAGCGCCGAAGGGTCGGAGAAGGTGATGCCCGGCAGGATCTGGCCCGCGTCCGGACGGGTCATGGTGCGCGAGGCGGACGCGCGCAGCTTGACGTTGTCCATCAGGTCGTAGGTCAGGTTGATCGAGGGCAGGAAGTTGTCGTAGTTCGACTTCGCCGTGATATCGACGATGGTGGTGCCGACCTGGCTCGGCCCGACGACGACCTGGCGGGTGTGGGCATAGCGCATGCCCGCATTGGCGTGCAGGTCGCGGCCGAACAGCTGGGTCACGCCGTTCAGCTCGAAGTAGGCGCCGAACACTTCCTCGTCCATGTCGCCGGTCGCGCCGCCGGTCACCGCGCCGCGTGCTTCGGGCGCGCTGTCGCGGTAGCTGGCATAGTTGGTGGCGGCCTTCAGGGCGTCGAAGTCCGGCACGACGAAGGCGTTGTAGCCTACGCTGCCGCTGGCGAGGTGGCCGAAGTTGCTGACCGGGAACTGCTTCAGGTACTGCGCGATCGACGAGGTGGGAACCGAGCCGGTGGCGCCGGTGCAGCCCGTGCCGCAGACCGAAAGCTGGTAGGCGCTGCTGTTGTCGTAAGCGCGGATCGAACGCTCGGCGCGGTCATAGGCGCCGCCGAACTTCACGCTGAACTGATCGTCGCCGATCGTGGTGTCGAGGTGCGCGCCCTTGGTGTCGGTGCTGCGACGCACGAGCTGGATGTTCTGGCGATACCACTGCCAGCCGAGGTTCGGGTCGTTGAGATCGACATTGGTGGTGATGAGCGGGCGGTTCGAGGCGCCGGTGTTGTCATAGTAGACGTCCACGCCCGAATTCGGCGCGGTCTGGAAGGCGAAGGTCGGCTGTTCGCGGAAGAACGAGCTCTTCGACCAGTTGGCGCTCGCCTCCACCTTCACGGTGTCGGAAGGCTGCCAGGTCACGCTCGGGTTGATGTTCCAGAACTTGGTGGTCTGCTTGAACAGGCTGGCTTCGAGGAAGAACGACGAGTTCGCGAAAGTGCCGCTGGTGACGACGTTGTTTTCGTCCACCGTAAGGTCGATCGGGATCATGCCGCCGGTCGCCTGCGCGCCGGTGCCCGGGCCCGAGTTGCGGACCTGCCAGTTCATGTTGACCTTGGTGTAGTCACGCTTGGACCTGGCCCAGATGCCGTCGAGCGCGAAGTGCAGCTCGTCGCTGGGGCGCCATTCGAGCGAGGCCAGCGCCGAGATGCGCGAGCGGTTGCCGGTGGTCAGGCTGTTGCGGCCGAGGCGCGGTAGCAGCGCGGTGCTGAGCTGGCTGGCGGTGAGGCCCGAAGTCTCGACGACATCGACCGGCTGGCCGGCGACGAGGCCGTGACCGGCATTGGCCGGGACGACCGAGGCCCAGTTCCAGTTGTTGTTGCCGGCATCGGTGCAGTCCGTACCGCAGGGCAGGTTGCCGTCGCCCCAGCCCACGGTCTCGAAACCGTCGACCCGGGTCTTGGTCTTCACGCCGGCCACGCCGACGAGGATGCCGAAGGTATCCGTGGTGTGGCTGGCGACGAGCGCGCCGCGCGGGCTGATCTTGCCGTTGCTGTCGGTGTACTGGCCCTGCGCCACGGCGGTGATGTGGGTGCCTTCCTTGTCGAAGGGACGGGCGTTGCGCAGGTTGACGGTGCCGGCGATGCCGCCTTCGAGGGTCGAGGGCGTCGGGCTCTTGGCAAGGTCGAGGCGGGTGAAGAGTTCCGAGGGGAAGAAGTCGAGGTCGACTTCACGGTTGGCGCTGCCGCCGTTGGTGCCGCCGTCCGACGCCACCTGGAGCTGCGAACCGTTCAGCAGGACGCGGGTGAAGCTCGGGCCGAGACCGCGAATGGCAACCTGCGTGCCTTCGCCGTTTATATCGCGGTTGAGGCGCACGCCGGGCATGCGGTTCAGCGTTTCGGCAAGGTTGGTGGCGGGCAGCTTGCCGATGTCCTCGGCGAAGATGGAATCGCCGAAGGTCACGGCTTCCCGCTTGGCATTGGTGGCGCTGGCCAGCGAGGCGCGGATGCCGGTGACGATGATGTCCTCGGTCGTCGGCTCGTCCTGCGGTGCGGGCGCGGGGGCGGCCGGATCGGTTGCGGTGGTCGTCGCCGGGGCGGCGGCCGTGTCCTGCGCATAGGCGGACGGAACGACGAAGCCCTGGAGCGCGGCAGCACTCAGAAGAACGGCACGAACGGAAATCAGGTTGGATCGCATTGGATATCCCCTCCCATGTAACAAGCGTCCGCCTCGTGGCGGATCGCGGGTTGCGCCACTGCTGGTAGCGCTATCATTAATACTTACATATGCCCGGCGCCGGAGCGCGTCAACAGTTATGTTAGCGGTATCTTTTATCTGTAGGTGTAGAGCTTTACGCGCTGAATCTGCCATTTTCCGGCTTCCAGGCGGATATGGCGGCCCTGATGCGTCTGGTCTCCGTTCAGCAGGCGAAGCGGCACCCACTTGCCCGAGGCGTCGAATTTGCCCTCGAACGCCGAATCGATTCCGGCAAGCGCGGCGGCATCGGCCCTGGGCTTGAACGTCACGGTAATGCCCTGACCGGCGATCAGGTACTCCTCCGGGCCGATCTGGACGATCATCCCGCCGGCGGCGGCGATCGCCGCGGTCGTGCCGGGCTGCGTGGCATCGGCGCCGGGGTTCGCCACCGGCTTCTGGATATCGGCATAGGCGATGGTGAAGCGATAGGAGCCGATATCGCGGGTTTCCGGCTCGTAGACCAGCGTCTCGTCATAGAGCTGGCGCGGCTTGAAACCGGCCATGCGGTCGGTGCCCTGCGCGTCGAGGATATAGGACTGAAGCTGCTGGAGCACGCCGTAGGCGTCCTTGAGCGGCCCCGGATTCTCGTCCACCGAATCGATCGAGAACGGGCCGAAGCCGATCGCGTCGAGTTGGCCGATGGCATAGAACGCGTTCGCCGGGGCCACCGGATTGCTGGAATTGTGCGCCTCGGGAATGAACAGCACGTTGTCCGGCCGCTTGTAGCGGTTCACGATGTCCACGAAGTTCGGGAAATAGATGTCGGGCGCCAGGAAATCGAGGTGCGGGCCGCCGGCCTTCCAGACGTCGAGCAGGTGCGGCAGCGGGCCGCCGCTGGGGTATTCGCCGGGGATGCGGCCCGGACGGTTGAGCGCGACATTGACGTACATCGGGATCGGATAGGCCGCCTTGCCCGCCTCCGCGAGGCGGTCGGCGAAGCGGGCGTAGTGCCAGGCCGCGAAGACTTCCGCCGCACCGTCGCCGCCGCCGAACAGGTCGTCCCACGAACCGCTGGTGCGCGCGCCGCGATCGAGCCACATCTGGCGCATGCCCGGGACGAGCGTGTCCTTGTGCGCGACGAGATAGTTCACCAGCTCGGCCGGAACGGGCTCGCGGTAGGCGGCATTGGCGGCGGCGCTGTAGTCCCGCGCGACCGGCAGCATGCCGATCTCGTTCTCCACCTGCACCATGACGACGGTGTTGTCCTTCGCATCCACCGCCTTGAGATGCGCCATGAGCGCGGCATAGGCGCGTTCGTCCGCCTTGAGGGTCTCGGCGCCGAAGGTCGAGAGGATCTCCACCCCCTGTCCGTTGGGAAGCTCTGCGCGCGGGAAGCGCCGCTGGTCGCGCTTGACCCAGGCCGGGACATAGGTGGACATGGAGTTCTTCCACGCGCCGAACCACAGGATCACCAGCTTGAGGTTGTTCGCCCGCGCCGCCTTGATCTGGAAATCGACCGAGGACCAGTCGAACGTGCCTTCCACAGGTTCGATCAGTTCCCACGACACCGGCGTCAGCACGGTGTTGAGGTTCATGTCCTTCAGCCGCTTCCAGTGCGGTTCCATGTAGGCGGCGCTGGAAGAGGCGGAATTGCTGAGTTCGCCCGCGATCATCAGCAGCGGCTTGCCATTGACGATAAGCTGCTGCGTATCGCCCTTCGCCTCCAGGCGCGGGGCATCGGCGAAAGCGGGCGCGGTGAGGCAAAGGCTCGCGGTGAGGGCCGAGACCGCCATGAAGGCAGTGCGCAAGGTCATGCGTTCTCTCCGAGGAATGCGGTAAGCACGGCGCGGGCGCCGGATGTTTCGAGATGGCCCAGATGCGCGGCCACGGCGTCAAGCGCAGCCTCATCGGGGACGGGGCCGAGCACGGCAAGCGCGGCCGCCGCGCGCGCGCGCGGGGTGGCTGCATCGCGCAGGGCATCGGCAAGGGCCTGCGCGGCGGGATCGTCGATGGCGAAGCTTTCGCCCGCGTCGGTCGTGCCTGCCTGCCAGCGCACCCAGGCCGCAATGGCCAGCGCGATGGCGGCGAAGGAACCGCCCTGCTCCCGCACCGCGCCCAGCGGCGCGAGCAGGCGTTGCGGCAGCTTCTGCGAACCGTCCATGGCGATCTGCCGGGTGCGGTGCTGGAGCGCGCTGTTGGCAAAGCGCGCCATCAGTTCCTTGCGGTAGGCGATCACATCGAGCCCGGCCGGCGGATAGAGCGTGGGCGTGACTTCGTCCCAGAGCCGCTCCACGAAGAGCAGGCCCGCCGCGCTGCCGACGAATTCATGCACGAACCGGTCACCGGCAAGCCCGCCGAGATAGGCGATGGCCGAATGCGCGCCGTTGAGCAGGCGCAGCTTGGCTTCCTCCCACGGGGCGACGGCATCGGCAAGCTGCACGCCGAGCGCGGCAAAGTCCGGCCGCTCGCCCGCGAAGCTGTCCTCGATCACCCATTGCAGGAAGGGTTCGGCCTTGACCATGGCGCGGTCTTCCACCCCGATCAGCGCGGCGAGACCGGCAATGTCCTCGTCCGTGGTGGCGGGCACGATGCGGTCCACCATGGTGGCGGGGAAGCTGCAGCTTTCCGAAATCCACGCGGCGAGCGCCGGATCGTGCGCCTCTGCCATGGCAAGCACGGCGCCTTTCAGCAACGCGCCGTTGTGGGGCAGGTTGTCGCAAGAGAGGATCGAGAGCGGGGCCAGCCCCTGCGCGCGCCGCCGCGCCAGCGCCGCGACAAGGAAGCCCGCCGCCGTGCGCGGACGCTCCAGCCCGGCGAGATCGGCGGCAATATCCGCGTCTTCGGCCATGAGCTTGCCGGTCTTGCGGTTGAGGCAATAGCCCTTCTCGGTCACCGTCAGGGTGACGAGATGCGTATCGGGCGAAGCCAGCGCGGCCACCACCGCCTCCGGGTCTTCCGGCGCGACCAGCACGCGCTGCACCGCGCCCATGATCTGCGGGGTCTGCACCTCTCCCTCGCGCACGAGCAGGGTGTAGAGCCCGTCCTGCGGCGCCATCTGCTCCCGCACTGAGGCCGAGCGCAGCGAAACGCCGATCACGCCCCAGCGCAGGTCGCCCGAGGCGAGCGCCGCCTCGAACACGGCGGCCTGATGCGCGCGGTGGAAGGCACCGATGCCGAGGTGGACGACCCCCGCCGAAACCGCCGCGCGGTCATAGGCAGGGCGCGCGACGGAGGCCGGAACCTGGCCGAGCGTTTCAGCGCACAGCCTCACAGCTTGTACGCCGCCTTGACGAGATCGTAGGCGAGCGCGCGCGCCACTTCGTGGGCCTCGTCCTCGGGCAGGCGATGTTCGGCGACCAGCTGCGCCAGCCAGGCACAGTCCATCCGCCGGGCCACGTCGTGCCGGGCCGGGATCGAGAGGAAGGCGCGGGTATCGTCATTGAAGCCGACGGTGTTGTAGAAGCCGCCGGTTTCGGTCGCACGTTCGCGGAAACGGCGCATGCCTTCGGGGGAATCGTGGAACCACCACGGCGGGCCGAGCCGCAGCGAGGGATAGTGCCCGGCCAGCGGCGCCAGTTCGCGCGAGTAGACGTCCTCATCGAGCGTGAAGAGGATCAGGGTCAGGCGCGGATCGTTGCCGTAACGGTCGAGCAGGGGCTTGAGCGCCTCCACGAATTCGCCCGGCATCGGAATGTCGCCGCCCTTGTCCCGCCCGAAACGGTCGAGCACGGCCTTGTTGTGGCTGCGATGGACGGCGGGGTGAAGCTGCATGACCATGCCGTCCTCCACGCTCATCCCCGCCATTTCGGTGAGGATCTGGGCGCGGAACAGTTCGGCATCCTGCTTGCTCGCCCCTGCCAGCACGCGCTGGTAGAGCGCCTCGCAGTCTTCGGGCGAAAGGTCGGCGGTCAGGGCGCTGGGGTGGCCGTGATCGGTCGAGGTGGCCCCCGCCTCGCGGAAGCGGGCGCGGTGGAAGCGGTGCGCGGCAAGATAGCCCGCGTAAGTCGAGACGTCCTCACCCGCCATCTCGCCGAACTTCGCGACCTTTTCGGCGAAGCCCGGCGTTTCGGGATCGACCACCGGATCGGGGCGATAGGCGGTGACGACGCGGCCGTTCCAGCCGCTTTCCCGGATCGCGCGGTGATGGGCCAGCGGGTCCAGCGGGCCTTCGGTGGTGGCGATCAGTTCGATGTTGAACTTTTCGAACAGCGCGCGGGGGCGGAACGCCTCGGTCTTCAGCGCGGCGTCGATCACTTCGTAATAGTGGTCCGCCGTCGTCTCATCCAGCAGCACGTCCAGCCCGAAGACTTCGGCAAAGACCCAGTCCAGCCACATGCGCGAAGGCGTGCCCCGGAACAGGTGGTAGTGCTTCGCGAAGATGCTCCAGATCTTGCGCGGGTCCTGCTCCACCGGGCTGCCGTCTACGCTGGGCACGCCCAGCGATTCCAGCGCGACGCCCTGCGAATAGAGCATGCGGAACACATAGTGGTCCGGCACGATCAGCAGCGAGGCCGGGTCCGTGAACGGCTCGTCATAAGCGAACCATGCCGGATCGGTATGGCCGTGCGGGCTGACGATCGGCAGGGCCTTCACGCCCTCGTAAAGCGCGCGCGCGATGGCGCGGGTGCCGGGGTCGGCCGGGAACAGGCGATCGGGATGGAGAACGAGAGGACGCGTCATGCTGTAGCTTTCTCGCCGTCGGGATCGGCGACCTGGTAGCGGGGAAGGATCAGGTGAATGACGGCAAGCGCCACGAGATAGGCGCAGGAGGCGACCACGAAGATCGGCTCGTAGCTGCCCACGCTTTCGAGGATGGCTCCGGCGAACTTGGCCATGAGCATGCCGCCCACGGCGCCCGAAAGGCCGCCGAGGCCGACGACCGATCCGGTCATCCAGCGCGGCATCGTGTCACCCGGCAGAGCGTAGAGATTGGCCGAGAAGCCCTGATGGCCGGCGCAAGCAAGGCCCACCAGCGCCACCGCCGTCCACAGGCCCGGCGCGTTCGGGGCCATGGCGATCGGCACGGCGCAAAGCGCGGCGAAGAACATGGCGGTCTTGCGCGAGCGGTTGACGCTCCAGCCCCGGCCGATGAAGCGCGAGGAAGCCCAGCCGCCCAGCACCGAGCCGACGTCGGCCAGGATATAGACCGCGATCAGCGGCGGGCCGAAATCCAGCATCTTCACACCGAACTGCTTGTTGAAGAAGTCCGGCAGCCAGAACAGGAAGGTCCACCATACCGGGTCGATCAGGAAGCGGCCCAGCATATAGGCCCAGGTCTGGCGATAGCCGAACAGCGCGCGCCACTTGACCGGGCGGGGCTTTTCCACCGGATCGGCCTCGATCCAGGCCAGTTCCTCGGCGCTGAGGTTCTTCTTGTCGCGCGGGCGGCGGTAGAAGCCCAGCCATGCCGCCAGCCACAGCACCGTGAGCAGGCCGGTGAGGATGAAGGCCCAGCGCCAGCCCAGCGTCAGCGCGATCACCGGCACCACCAGCGGCGTCAGGATCGCGCCGACGTTGGAGCCGGCGTTGAAGATGCCGATGGCGAAGGCGCGCTCGCGCTTGGGGAACCATTCGTTGGTGGCGGCGATGGCGGCGGGGAATGTCCCCGCCTCGCCGATGGCCAGCGGAATGCGGGCGATCAGCATGCCGCTGGTGGAAGTGAACAGCGCATGCGCCATGTGGCCCACGGTCCAGAGCGTCACCGCCAGCGCATAGCCCGCGCGGGCGCCGAGCCGGTCGATCAGGCGGCCGAACACGACATAGGCAATGCCGTAGCCCGCCTGGAACCAGATCGCGAGATCGGCATAGCCGCTCTCGCTCCAGCCGTAGCGCGCCTGCAGTTCCGGCTTGAGCGTGGGCAGGACCAGCCGGTCCACATAGCTCAGGACCACCGCCGCAAAGAGCAGCGCGCAGACGATCCAGCGGATCCGGCCCGAGGGTTTCCCCGGGCCGTTCGCGGTTTCCATGGATGGCGTCACGCCGTTCACCACGCTCACCAGTTGTACATCGTGCCGTCTTCGAGGCGGTTCACCGGCAGGAAGGCGCGGCTGTATTCGTAGCCGGCGGCCAGTTCCTCATCGATGTCCACGCCCAGCCCCGGCGCTTCGCCCGGGTGCATCATGCCGTTCTCGAAGGTATAGGCATGGGGGAAGACCGCGTCGGTTTCCGGCGTGTGGCGCATGTATTCCTGCACGCCGAAGTTCGGCACCGAAAGGTCGAAGTGCAGGGCAGCGGCCATGCAGACCGGCGACAGGTCGGTGGCGCCGTGGCAGCCGGTGCGGATCTGGTAGAGATCGGCCAGCGCGGCGATGCGGCGCAGATGGGTGATGCCGCCTGCGTGAACCACGGTGGCGCGGATATAGTCGATCAACTGGTTCTGGATCAGGTCCTTGCAGTCCCAGATCGAGTTGAAGATCTCGCCCACGGCCAGCGGCGCAGTGGTGTGCTGGCGGATCAGCTTGAACGCTTCCTGGTTTTCGGCAGGGGTCGCGTCTTCCAGCCAGAACGGGCGATAGGGCTCCAGGTCCTTGCCCAGACGGCCCGCCTCGATCGGGGTGAGGCGGTGGTGGATATCGTGCAGCAGGTGCACGTCCCAGCCCAGCGCCTCGCGCGCGGCCTTGAACAGTTCCGGCACGACGCGCAGGTACTTCGCGGTGTTCCAGACGTTTTCGGTCGGCAGGTCGGCGTCGGCGGGCTCGTAGAAGTACTTGTCCTTGGAGACGCCGTAAGTGGAGGCCATGCCCGGCACGCCGCACTGGAGGCGGATCGCCTTGTAGCCCTGCTTCTTGTAATCGAGCGCGACCTCGATGGTGTCCTCGATCGTCGTACCGTTGGCGTGGCCGTAGACCATCACGCCTTCGCGGCTCGCGCCGCCGAGCAGCTGGTAGACCGGAAGGCCCGCGATCTTGCCCTTGATATCCCACAGCGCCATGTCGACGGCGGCGATGGCGGTCATCGTCACCGGGCCGCGGCGCCAGTAGGCCCCCTTGTAAAGGTACTGCCAGACGTCCTCGATGCGGTGCGCGTCGCGGCCGATCAGGCAGGGGATCACATGGTCGGTCAGGTAGCTGGCGACCGACAGCTCCCGGCCGTTGAGCGTGGCGTCACCGACGCCGGTGGTGCCGTCGTCACAGGTGATCTTGAGCGTGACGAAGTTGCGTCCCGGACAGGTGATGATGACTTTGGCATCGACGATCTTGGGCATTGCGGGAATCCTCAGGCGATTTCGAGGGTTGTGGTCTTGAGATCGGCGCTGCTGGCGCCGACCATGATATCGAACAGGCCCGGTTCGACGACTTCGCGCATGGCCTCGTTCCAGAGGCTGAAATCGTCGGGGCCGAGGGTAAACTCGATCCGGCGCGTTTCGCCGGGCTTCAGCGTGACACGGCGGAAACCGCGCAGTTCCATGACCGGGCGGGTGACGCTGGCGGCCTGGTCGTGGACATAGAGCTGCACCACTTCGTCGCCCGCGCGCTGGCCGGTGTTGGTCACGTCGACAGAGACGGTGACATTGCCCGCCGTGCCGATGCGCGGTGCCGAAAGGCTGGGCGCGCCCACGCTGAACGTGGTGTAGCTGAGCCCGAAACCGAAGGGATAGAGCGGCGCGGTCTCGGTGAAGAGATAGCCGCGCTTGGCGGACGGCTTGTGGTTGTAGAAGAAGGGCACCTGCCCCACGTCCCTGACAACGGTGACCGGCAGCTTGGCGCCGGGATTGACGTCTCCGAACAATGCCTCAGCCATGGCGGTGCCGCCTTCCTGCCCGAGATACCAGCATTCGAGGATCGCATCGGCCTGCTCGGCCACGGTGGGCCAGGAAGGCGGGCGACCGTTGAGCGCGACGACGATCACCGGCTTGCCGGTGGCCTTGAGCGCGCGGAACAGGTCGTTCTGCTCGCCCACGAGGTCAAGCTCGGTGCGGTCGCCGAGGTGGTTCCTGGCATAGCCTTCGCGGCTGGTCTGTTCGGTATCGCCAATGGCCAGCACCACCACGTCGCAGCCCTTGGCCACTTCCGCGGCCTCGGCGATCAGCGCGCGGTTCTTTGCCGGGTCCGCCAGCAGCACTTCGTTGGCCGAACGATCCTCGCTCTGCGTAATGAACACGCCCTGCGCGAAGACGACTTCGGCCTTGCCCGCGACGCGTGCCTTGATGCCTTCGACAAGGTTCACGCTCGAACGCGGTTCTGACGAATAGCCGCCAAGGCGGGTGACATTGGCGTTCGGCCCGATCACCGCGATGCGCTTCTGCGCGCCCGCCGTCAGCGGCAGGACACCGGTATTCCTGAGCAGGCAGATCGACTTGCGCGCCGCTTCCAGCGCCAGCGCGCGGGCTTCGGCATTGGCGGTGAGTTTCGCGGAAGCCTTGGGATCGACCGGCCCCGCCTCGAACATGCCGCCGCGGAACTTCAGCGTCAGCATGTGGCGGCAGGCGGCATCGACGGCGGCAAGCGGCACCAGACCCTTGCGCACCTGATCGGCCAGCGTGCGATAGGCCTCGCCGTCCGGCAGGTCGCAATCGACGCCCGCATGGAGGGCAAGGCGCGCCGCGCCCTCGATATCGCTGGCGAGGTGGTGGAACGAGGCGAGTTCGCCGATCGCCGCATAGTCGCTGACCACGGCGCCGTCGAAGCCCCATTCGCCGCGCAGCACGTCTTCCAGCAGCCAGCGATTGGCGTGGCTGGGGATGCCGTCGATCTCGTTGTACGACGGCATGACGGCGGCGATGCCGGTGCGGCGCACCACTTCGCGGAACGGCGGGAAGAACGAATCGTAAAGCTCGCGCTTGCCGAGCGGGGCCGGGGCTACATTGTTGCCCGCCTCGGGCTGGCCGTGCCCGGTCATGTGCTTGAGCGTGGCGAAGACCTTGCCCTCGCCCAGTTCCTTGCCCGGCCCCTGCAGGCCGCGCACGGCGGCAACGCCCATTTCTCCGCAAAGATAGGGGTCTTCGCCGAAGGTTTCCTCGATCCGGCCCCAGCGCGGGTCGCGGGCGATGTCCACCACCGGCGAAAGCGCCAGGGTGGAACCGTGGGCGCGCACTTCGCGGCCGATCACCGACTGCACGCGCTTCACCAGATCGGTGTCGAAGCTGCCCGCCATGGCGATGGCCTGCGGGAAGCTGGTCGCTTCGGGCGCCATGTAGCCGTGGAGCGATTCCTCATGGAACAGCACCGGAATGCCGAGCCGGGTCTGCTCGCGCGCCCATTTCTGGGCGGCGTTGACGAAGGCGATGGTATCGGCAGGCTTGCGCCAGCGCCCGGTCACTTCGGTGCCGGTGTTGTTGGCCGTGGCCGCGCCGCCCCGGTCGGACGGGCGGGCGATCTGGCCGATGCCGTCGGGATGGGCCTTGCTGGCGCGAACCGGATCGAAAGCGCGCGATTCGTCCATGATCTCGCGCTTGCGGGTGGAAAGCGTGACGAGCTGGGCCACCTTCTCGTCCAGCGTCATGCGGGCCATCAGGTCCTTCACGCGCAGGTCTACGGGAACCTTGGGGTCCTTGTAGAGCGGCGCGGCGGCGCGCGCGGAAACCGGAAGGAAGGCCAGCATCGAGGCGCCCGCGCCCCAGCGCAGCAGTTCGCGGCGTTTCACGGGGGCGGCGATCATGCGCGCACCGCTACGGACGAAAGGCGCGATCCCGCAAGCGTCAGACAAACCGGAAAAATCATCTTCCTCCCCTGCATCCCCGGACCCTTTCGGCCCATTTCCCAATCGGGCGGCAAAGTGTGTTGCCTGCCCGGAACTTTATGTGGTAGCGCTATCATGCGCGACAACGAACAAGCTTGTCAATGGCATCGCCGCGCTAATTAAATTTCGGCCACCGGGCCACGATCTGGGACACAGGGGAGGATGATGAAGAAGCGGCTTCTGACGATCGGCGTATGCGTGACGGCCCTTGGCTTCGCGAGCGCGCCTGCCCTTGCAAACGATGGCTACGACCTCTGGCTCGCGCCTGCAAGCGCCCCCGCCACCACCGAAATCCGCGTGATCGGCCAGTCCGAAACGCTGGACCGCGCCGCCGGCGAACTGCGCCGCGACCTTGCCGCGTCGCCGCTTCCCGTGGTGCTCGGCAAGGCCGACGATCCAGCCCTTGCCGCGCTGCGCCTGCCCGCGGCATCGCTGGGCGAGGAAGGCTATCTGGTGCGCGCCGCCACGCTCGATGGCCGCAAGGTGCTGCTCGTCACCGGCAAGACCGACCGCGCCGTGCTCTACGGTGCCTTCGCGCTGATCCGCGCGCAGAAGACCGGCGCCGACCTTGCCGGAATCGATCTCCGCTCCGCCCCGAAGATCGGCCTGCGCGTGCTCAACCACTGGGACAACCTCGATGGTTCGGTGGAGCGCGGCTACGCCGGGCAATCGCTGTGGGACTGGTGGACCCTGCCGGACTTCAAGGACCCCCGCTACACCGACTATGCCCGCGCCAATGCCGCGCTGGGCATCAACGGCATCGTGCTCAACAACGTCAACGCCAAGCCCGAGAGCCTGACCGCGCCTTATATCGCCAAGGCCCGGGCGCTGGCCGAAGTGTTCCGCCCCTGGGGCATCAAGGTCTACCTTTCGGCGCGGTTCTCCGCACCGATCGAGATCGGCCATCTCAAGAGCGCCGATCCCCTCGATCCCGAGGTAGCGGCCTGGTGGAAGGCGAAGTCCGACGAGATCTACGCCGCGATCCCCGATTTCGGCGGCTTCCTCGTCAAGGCCAACAGCGAAGGCCAGCCCGGCCCGCGCGACTATCACCGCAGCCATGCGGAAGGCGCCAACATGCTCGCCGCCGCCGTCGCGCCGCACGGCGGCATCGTGATGTGGCGGGCCTTCGTCTATGCCGAGACCGACCCGGACGACCGCGCCAAGCAGGCCTATACCGAGTTCAAGCCGCTGGACGGCAAGTTCGCCGACAACGTGCTGGTGCAGGTCAAGAACGGCGCCATCGACTTCCAGCCGCGCGAACCGTTCCATCCGCTGTTCGGCGCCATGCCGAAGACGCCGATGATGCTCGAACTCCAGATCACCAAGGAATACCTCGGCTTCGCCACGCACCTCGCCTACCTTGGAACGATGTTCGAGGAAGTGCTGGAGGCAGACACCCGCGCCAGGGGCAAGGGATCGACCGTGGCCAGGGTGGTGGACGGTTCGCTCTACGGCCACAAGCTCAGCGGCATTGCCGGGGTTGCCAATGTCGGGCGCGACCGGGACTGGTCGGGCTCCACGTTCAACCAGGCCAACTGGTACGCCTTCGGCCGCCTCGCCTGGGACCCGACGCTTTCCGCCGACGCCATCGCCCGCGAATGGGCGCAGCAGACCTTCGGCAACGACCCGCGCGTGGTCGATACGGCGGTGAAGATGATGATGGCCTCGCGCGAGGCGGTGGTGGACTATACCGGGCCGTTCGGCCTCGCCCACCTCATGGGCACGGGCCATCACTATGGTCCGGGGCCATGGATCAGCGATCTTGCCCGGCCCGAGTGGAACCCGGTCTATTATCACAAGGCCGACCGCAACGGCATCGGCTTCGACCGCACGAAAACCGGCAGCAATGCCGTGGCCCAGTACGAACCCGCCGTGGCGAAACTTCTCGCCGATCCGCGCACCACGCCGGAAAGCGAACTGCTGTGGTTCCACCACCTGCCGTGGGACTGGAAGATGAAATCCGGCCACACGCTCTGGCAGGCGATGGTCGGCCATTACGATCGCGGCGTGGCCACGGTCGCGCAGATGCAGGCGGACTGGCAGGGCGTGAAGGACAAGGTGGACCCCGAACGCTGGCAGAAAACCGCCAGTTATCTGCAGATCCAGCACAACGAGGCCAAGTGGTGGCGCGATGCCAGCCTGGCTTACTGGATGTCGGTCAACGGCCTGCCCCTGCCCGCCGGCGTGGCCGCGCCGGAGCACGATCTGGCCTGGTACAAGGCGCAGGATTTCCCTCTCGCACCCGGACACCCGCACTGACCATCCGCACTGATCGCCGTTCGATGGTTGCGCTATCACCCGGATTTGTGGTGTTAGCGAACATTCCCCGGTGCTCTCCATGAGCGCCGGGGCTCCGCCAGGGAACCAGATGAGCACCAATACCAGAGGTCCGCGCAAGCAGCGCTCCAGCGCCAAGATCGACGATGTCGCCCGCCTCGCGGGGGTTTCGCCGATGACGGTCAGCCGCGTCATCAACAAGGGCGCCAACGTCCGCGAGGAAACCCGCCGCAAGGTCGAGGCCGCCATCGCCGAACTGAACTACGCCCCCAGCACCGCCGCGCGCGTGCTGGCGGGCGGAGAGGATCTCAGGATCGGCCTGCTCCATTCCAACCCGAGCTTTGCCTATCTCAGCGAATTCCTCGTCGGCGCGCTGGAGGAAACCAGCACGGCCAATGCCCAGCTTCTGGTCAAGCCCTGCAACGAGGAAGGCGCCGAGGCGAAGGCCGTGGCGCAGCTGCTGCGCACCCGTATCGACGGGGTGATCCTGCCGCCGCCGCTCAGCGATTCCCCGGCGGTTCTCGAGGCGCTCCGGCATGCCGACGTGCCGGTAGTGGCGGTCGCCACGGGCCGCGCGCCGGAATGGGCGCTCTCGGTGAGCATCGACGACCGCGAAGCCGCCTTCACGATGACGCACCACCTCGCCGCGCTGGGGCATAGGCGGATCGGCTTCATCACCGGCCATCCCAACCAGACCGCAAGCGCCGAGCGGCTCGACGGCTACCGCGAGGCGCTTTCCGCGCTCAGCCTGCCGTTCGATCCCTCGCTGGTGGCGCAGGGCTACTTCACCTATCGCTCGGGGCTGGAGGCTGCCGCGCAATTGCTCGACCTGCAGGCGCCGCCGACCGCGATCTTCGCCTCGAACGACGACATGGCCGCCGCCGCGATCACCGTGGCGCACCGGCGCGGGCTGGACGTGCCGGGCGCGCTGACCGTCTGCGGCTTCGACGATACCGCGCTGGCCGTCTCGGTCTGGCCCGAACTGACCACGATCCGCCAGCCCACCGCCGAAATGGCGCGCCGCGCGGTGCGTCTGCTGATCGGCGAGATCCGTTCGCGCAATGGCGGCGCCGCTGCGGGCGACCATCCGCACGTGGTGGCGGAATTCAAGCTGATCCGCCGCGATTCCGACGCAGCGCCGCGCGCCTGAACGTGCTGAAGGATGCCGGAACAGCCCGGCATCCTTCCTGAATACCGCTACCTCCAACCTGCATCGACGAAGTAGTCGTGCCCGGTGCACATGGCGCCGTCGTCTGAGGCGAGGAAGAGGCAGAGGGCGGCGACGTCGGCGGGCTGGATGCGGGCCTTGAGGCACTGTGCGGCCATGATCTCGGCCTCGCCCTCGGGGGTGTACCACTGTTTCTGGCGCGGGGTGTCGACATTGCCCGGCACGATCGTGTTGACGCGGATGTTGTCGGCGCCAAGGTCGCGCGCCATGGCCCGGGTCATGCCTTCCACCGCCGCCTTGGCGGTCTGGTAGAGCACGAGATCGGGCAGGCCGAGGTGCCAGCTGATCGAACCGAAGTTCAGGATCACGCCCCCGCCCTGCGCCTTCATGCCCGGCACCACCGCCTGCGCCGCGAAGAACTGGTGGCGCAGGTTCGTCGCCATGCGCTCGTCCCAGTAGGCCGGCGTCACTTCGTCGATGCCGTGCCGGTCATCGCTCGCGGCATTGTTGAGCAGCACGTCGACACCGCCGATCGCCTCGGCCAGCTCGGCCAGGACCGCGGCCGTCGCATCGAGATCGCGCAGATCGCAGGCGCGGAAATGCGTGCCCGGCAGCGCCGCGGACAGCGCCTCTCCGGCAGGGGCATTGATGTCGAGGAAGCCGACATGGGCGCCCTGCCCGGCAAACGCCTCGACAAGGCCCGCGCCGATGCCGGTGCCGCCGCCGGTGATGAGCACCCGCTTGCCCTTGAGGCTGGGATAGATGGCCGAATGGTTCGTCATGGATGTGATCTTCATGCCTTGAGCAGTCCGCGCGACAGCAGGTTGGCGTAAAACGCCCCGATTCCGGTGCTCCACGGCGCCGCATCGCGCGAGGTGACGACGCGGTTGGTGAGCTGGCCCAGCCGGTCGCTCTCGATCGTCACCACGTCGCCGACCTTGTGCGTGAAGCCGCGGCCTTCCTCGTCGCGGTCCTGCACCGGCGCGAACAGTGTGCCCAGGAACAGCACGAAGCCGTCGGGATACTGGTGCTCGCTCAGCGTCTGGCGCACGAGGTCGAGCGGATCGCGGCTGATCTCGGCCATGTTGCTCTTGCCGCTCAGCACGAAGCCGTCCTCGCCGGTGATCGAGAGCCGCACTTCGGCATCGCGCACATGGTCGATGGTGAAGCTCTCGTCGAACAGGCGCACCAGCGGACCGAGCGCGCAGGAGGCGTTGTTGTCCTTGGCCTTGCCCAGCAGCAGCGCCGAGCGCCCCTCGAAATCGCGCAGGTTCACGTCGTTGCCGAGCGTCGCGCCCACGGCCTTGCCGTCGCTGCCGACCAGCAGGGCGATCTCGGGCTCGGGGTTGTTCCAGCTCGAATCCGAGCGCACGCCGATCTCGGCGCCCACGCCCATGGTGGAAAGCACCGGCGACTTGGTGAACACTTCCGCGTCCGGCCCGATGGCGACTTCGAGATACTGCGACCACAGCCCGTCCTCGATCAGCGCGGCCTTGAGCTGGGCGGCGCTGTCGGAACCGGGCACCACCGAGCGGATCTGCCCGCCGATACGCGCTTCCAGCCGCTCGCGAATGGCGGCCGCCGCGCTCCAGTCACCCCGCGCGCGCTCCTCGATCACCCGCTCGATCGCGGAAGTGGCGAAAGTCACGCCGCAGGCCTTGACGCACTGGAGATCGACCGGGCTGAGCAGGTTCACCGCCGCCGCATCGAAGGCGCCCAGCCGCACCCCGCCCGCGCCCGAGAAATCGCCCGCCTCGACCAGCGCCGAAACCGTGGGCACCACGCCCGACATGTCGATCAGTTCGCCGCGCAGCACCAGGATCGGGCTAGGCCCCTCCCCAAAGTCCGCGCGGCCCACGAACGTTCCCTGCGCCCAGTCAGACGGCATCAGCGGCATATAGAAATGACTCCCCCAACCACGGTTATCAAATTGGTAGCGCTACCAACGACAATTTCACACAATTGTCAAGATCGGGCGAGCAGCCCTTCGTCATCTCCCTGCAGATGCCCGCAAACGCAGTGCGGCCCCGGAGCGATTTCTCGCCGGGGCCGCGCCGCTGGCCTGTTGCAACAGGGCTTGCGGGTCTACTTCACGGGAACGAGCCGCATCGCCGCGCCGCCGCCCGGTGCGAGCCAAAGATCGTAAGTGTCGCCCTTCTTCACGGTGCGCGTGTCATAGGCGATCCTGTGGCGGGCATCGGTGAGGTAGGTGGCGCCCTCCCCGTCCTTCCAGATCGTCGCCTTGTAGGTCTTGCCGGGTTCGAGGAAGTCGAACGAGAGCGTGACGTTTCGCGCCGTCGCGTCGTTCACGCCGCCGACGAACCATTCCGGGCTCTTCCGGTCCTTGCGCGCGAACACGGCGTAATCGCCCACTTCGCCGGCGATCAGGTGGCTTTCGGCCCAGTCGGTGGGGACGTGGCTGATGAATTCCATCTCGCGCGGGTGCTTGTCGAGGTTTTCCACGAAGTCCGCCGCCATCTGGATCGGCGAATAGATCGCAAGGTAGAGCCCAAGCTGCTTGGCCAGCGTGGAGGCCAGCGGATCGTGGTGTGCGCCTTCAAGGCTCAGCACGCCCGGCGTGAAGTCCATCGGGCCGGAGAGCATGCGGGTATAGACCAGCGTCGGCTCATGGTCCGGCCCGTTGGCGAAGGCACCCCAGGCGTTGTATTCCATGCCCCGCGCGCCTTCGCGGCTGACCCAGTTCGGATAAGTGCGGCGCAGGCCGGTGTCCTTGACCGGTTCGTGCGCATCGATGGAAATGTGATGCTGCGCGGCCAGCTTCACCACATCCAGATGATGGTTCACCTGACGCTGGCCGTCATGCCATTCCATATGCGTTTCGCCCGGCTTTTCGCCGTAATGCCAGGTGTCGGCAATGATGCCGCCGCCATCGGCGACGTAGCCGGTCTTCACCGAAGTGACGCCCAGCTTCTCATAGAGCGCGAAGCCTGCGTCCATCTGCTTTTCGTAGATGGCGATATTTCCGCCGGTCTCGTGGTGGCCGATCAGCACCACGCCCTTCTTGCGGGCATAGTCAGTCACTGCCTTGATATCGAAGTCCGGTGTCGCCTCGGTGAAGCTGAAGTCGCCGTGTCCGAACCAGTCGCCATCCCAGCCCTTGTTCCAGCCTTCGATCAGCACGCCGCCGAAATTGTGGCGGGCGGCATAGTCGATGTACTGCTTGGCGCGCGCGGTGGTGGCGCCGTGCTTCGGCCCGGTCGCCCATGTCCAGTCGCCGCGGATCATGCCCCACCAGATGCCGATATAGCGCATCGGCTTCACCCAGCTTACATCGCCCAGCTTGTTGGGTTCGTTGAGGTTCAGTTCCAGATCGTTCTCCACAAGGCCCGCCGCATTGTCCGCGATGCGGATCGTGCGCCAGGGCGTGTTGAACGGCAGATCGCGCACCACCCGCGCTCCGCGTGACGAAGGCGAAAGCGTGGTGCGGAAAGTCTGCCCATCCGCCCGCTTGAACCAGTAGCCCGCATAGTCGACCAGCGCCGCTTCGTGGAAAGACAGGTGGGTGCCGTCCTCCAGCTTCATGGTGATCGGCGTATGCGCGGTGGAAACCGCGTCGATCGCGGTCTTCTGGTAGACCTGCTCGTAGCGGTTCCATTCGCCGCCGGGGATCCACCATGCCTCACCCTTGGGCACGATGTCGAACTCGGTGGTTTCGTCGGCGATCTTCATCGTCTTCATCGCCGGCTGCTCGGGCAGTTCGTAGCGGAAGCCCACGCCGTTATCGAACAGGCGAAAATGCACGTCCATCAACCGGCTGCCCTGCGCGGCGGACTGGCGGAAGTGGACGGTCACCTCGTTATAATGATCGCGCACATTGGTGCGCTCACCCCAGGGCTGCTGCCACGTATCGTCATGCGTGCCCTTTTCGCTGCCGGAAATCGCGAAGCCGCGCACCATGTTGACGCCGTCGGTCAGCACGAAGCCCAGCTTGCTCGGCGCGATCAGCAGCTTGCCCTTGCGCGACAGTGACCATGTGGGGCGGCTGTCGTTGTCGGTGCCGACGGTGAGCACGATCGAGCCATCGGGCGAGGCGGCGGTGACGCTGGGGTGCGCGTCCTGCGCATGCACGGCAAGCGGTGCCAGAGTAGCGGCGAGGATGCTGGCTTTTGCCAGCAGGCGGAAAGGCTTCATGCCCGATCTCCTTTTGAAACTTGCACTGGTGCGGCGGCCATTGATGGGATGCATCGTCCCCGACCCGGCCCTCCACGTTCCTCGTCATCCCCGCGAAGGCGAGGGGGACGAAATTTTTTGGTCATTGCTCAATCCAGATCGCGCTCCATGCCGGGAGCGAGCCGGGGGTAGCGTCATTGACGGCAGCGAGGACTTTGCCCGTTGTCGGCACCTCCTGCGGCCAGGCCGCATCGCGCTCACCAATGTTGAACACTGCCAGCACGGAGCGCCCCTCCGCCTCGCGGCGCAGCACGAGCCGCGTCTCGTCCGCCAGCAGCACCTCGCAAGTGCCCCGGCGCAGCGCCGCATCGTCGCGGCGCACGTGGATGAGGCAGCGCGTCAGGTGCAGCAGCGAGGCGGGATCGGCCTCCTGCCGGTCCACGGCGCGGGCAAGGTTCGCTTCGGAAAGCGGCAGCCACGGGCGGCCGCTGGTGAAACCGCCGTGCTCGCCCTGCGCCTTCCACGGCAGCGGCGTGCGCACGCCATCGCGCGAGAGGGTGAGCGGCCAGTTGGCGATGGCCTCGGGGTCCTGAAGCAGTTCGAACGGCACCTCGTCCTGCTCCAGCCCGAGTTCCTCGCCCTGAAACACGATCGGATTGCCCCGCAGCGAAAGGAGCAGCATCGCCTTCATCCGCGCGAAGGCGTCCCGGTGCTCAGGAGCGCACCAGCGCGAGACGGCGCGCGGCGCGTCGTGGTTCTCGAAAGCCCAGCTCGGCCAACCCATTCCGGGCTCGTCCGGCCAGAATTCCTGCGCCGCCGCGACGCGCGTGGGGGTCAGGCTCTCGGCATAGAGGAAGTCGAAGCCATAGGCGCTGTTCAGCCGCGCGGACCCTTGCGTGAAGGCCTTCATCTCCACCCCGGCATTGAGCCCGCCGACCTCGGCCAGCGAGTAGGTATCGGGATAGGAGGCGATCAGGGCCTGCAACCGCTCGATGAAGGCCAGAATATCCGGGTGCGACTGGTTGTATCGCTGGATCTGGAAGTCGTAGGGCCGCGTGCGGACTTTGCCATCATTCGGCGCGGGCGGATTGTCGCGCAGCAGCGGGTCATGCATCGAATGGTTGAGCGCATCGATGCGGAAGCCCGAGACGCCCCGGTCCAGCCAGAACTTCGCCACGCCCAGCAGCGCGTCCTGCACTTGCGGGTTGTGGCAATTGAGCTGCGGCTGCTCGGCCAGGAAGTTGTGCATGTAATACTGCCCGCGCCGCGCGTCCCAGCGCCATGCGGGGCCGCCGAAGATCGACTGCCAGTTGTTGGGCGGGGTGCCGTCCTCCTTGGGATCGGCCCAGACGTACCAGTCCGCGTGGCGGTTATCGCGGCTCTGGCGGCTTTCCACGAACCACGCGTGCCGGTCCGAAGTATGGGCGTAGACCTGATCGACGATGATCTTGAGCCCCAGATCGCGGGCCCGCGCGATCACCGCGTCGAAGTCTTCCAGAGTGCCGAAGATCGGATCGACGGCGCAGTAATCCGCAATGTCATAGCCGAAATCGGCCATGGGCGAGGCGTAGAAGGGCGAAATCCACACCGCCTCCACGCCGAGGCTGGCGACATGATCGAGCCGCGCGGCGATGCCGGGCAAGTCGCCGATGCCGTCGCCATTGGCGTCCGCGAAGCTGCGGGGATAGATCTGGTAGATGGCGGCACCGCGCCACCATTCGGCAGGTAAGGTCATGGTCTTTTCCGCAGGGGAGGATCAGGGTTTCGCCGCGCAGACCGCAAAGCCGAGCGGCGGCAGGTCTACGCGCACCGAACCGGGCGCGCTGGCTTTGGCGGCGCAGGCCGTGCCCGCCAGCGTTGCAAACGAGAGCGATGCCGGATCGACGACAACAGCTGCAGAGACCGGCGCGGTCGAGGTATTGAAAGCCAGCAGCACCTCGCGCCCGGTCTTGGGATCGAAGCGGGAGACGGCGACGAGGCCGGGCTTCTCCGATGCCGCGCGGGTGACCGAACGGCCATCGGTCAGCGCCGGCGTCTTCACGCGCAAGACGGAAAGCTGCGCGATCAGGCGGTAGAGCGGATGGGCGGGATCGAAGCTTTCGGTAGCCGTGGTCTTCGCCGAACCGACCAGCGCCTCGCCGTTGTAGATCGCCACTTTGCTGGCGAACATGTCCTGCCGCGAAAGCTGGTCGCCGCCGGCCCCTGTAAAGCCCTGTTCGTCGCCGTAATAGATCGTCGGCACGCCGCGCAGGGTGAGCAGCATGGCATGGGCCAGTTCACCCCGCTTCAGCAGTTCATCCGCGCTCATCGCCGGGTTCGCGGCCTTGAGGAACATCGCCGCGCGCCCGGCGTCGTGGTTGCCGAGGAACGTTGGCAATTGCAGCGCCGCCTTGGCGCCGCCCTCGTAAAGACCGTCATCATCGGGCAGGCGCGCCAGTTCCTCGCTGCTGCCACCGCCCGCCGCCTTCAGCACCGCATGCATGAAGGCGAAGTCCAGCACGCCGGGCAGCCCGGCATTGCGCGTCCAGCTGGCCAGCAGCGCCGGGTCGTAATCGCCCGTCATCACTTCGCCGAAGATGTGGAAGTTCGGGATGCCCTTCGCCGCCGCGCGCGCCTTCATGGCGGGAACGAACGCGCGCCAGAATTCCGGGTTCACATGCTTGGCCGTATCGATGCGGAAACCGTCGATGCCGTACTTGTCGATCCAGTCGCCGTAGATCGCGATCATGCCTTCCAGCACGCGCGGGTTCTCGGTCGCAAGGTCATCCAGCCCGACGAAATCGCCAAGCTGCGCGCTTTCGCCCTTCCAGTCGGTATTGCCGCGATTGTGGTAGTAAGCCGGATCGTTGAGCCATGCGGGCGCTTTCACGCGCTCCTCGCCCCTGGGAACGAAGGGGGTATAGGCTGAGGCCGGATAGTCCGCCTTCGAACGGTACGGATAGCCCTCGGCAGCCCCCTCCCGGTACTGGATCACGTCTGCCGTGTGGTTGACGATGATGTCCATGTAGACCTTCATCCCCCGCACATGGGCGGCATCGACCAGTGCCTTGAAATCCGCGTCCGTTCCGAAATGCGGATCGACATGGGTGAAGTCGGTGATCCAGTAGCCGTGATAGCCTGCGCTCTCGCCCCCCTTCGGCCCCTGCACCGGCTTGTTCCTGAAGATCGGCCCCACCCAGATTGCCGTCGCGCCGAGGTTCTGGATATAGCCCAGCCGCGCGGCCAGCCCCTTGAGGTCGCCGCCGTGATAGAAGGCCTTGTCGGTGGGATCGAAGCCGGTGGCCAGCTTGCCGCCCTTGAGCCCGCCCGCATCGTTCGAACGATCGCCGTTCTCGAACCGGTCGGGCAGGACGAAGTAGATCACCTCCTGCTCGGGCGTTCGCGCGCGCAGGTCTTCCAGCGGACCCGCCAGCGCGACTGGCGCGGCAAGCGATCCGGCCAGCGCAATGAGGGAAGATAGCAGGCGGTGCATCTCGGGAACTCTCCGATGTTTTGCTTCAACGTCGCCCCGAAACCCGTTCGGGGGAAGCGGAACCGGGAAGGGAGGGAGAGGAACTTCCCGGTTCCGCCCATTGCGATGCCGCCGGAGAGGAGGAGGTTCCCCGCACGGCACCGATAACCGGCCTCAGAACTTATACGTGAAGCCCGCCAGATAGCGCGCGCCGTAGCGCTGATAGTCGATGATCTGGCGGCTATCGCCCGGATTGGTCGTCACGAAGGGCGCATTGGTGAGGTTCTGGCCCTGGATATAGAGCGAGAGCCCTTCCAGCGCGCTCCCCGGCTGGAAGTCATAGCCGATCTGCGCATCGACGATCGTTTCCGGCTGCGCGCGGCGCCGCTGGCGGTTGGCCGCGAAGCCCGAGACTTCGCCGATGAAGGTCGAACGATAGCGAACCGAGCCGCGCAGGTTGAAGCCCCACTTCTCGAAGAAGGCGGTGCCGTTGGCCACCCACTTCGAATAGCCCGGCAGCGCGGAAGCCGCTTCTCCCGGCATCGGATGGATCTTCGACTGCGTATAGGCGACCGAGCCGGTGACGCCGAAGCCCGACAGCGCCGAGGTGAAGGCATCGAAGGGAAGCGTTCCCGCCACTTCCACGCCGTAGAGCTTGCCGCCCTGCCCGTTGACCGGCACGTTGATGACCGCGATCGGCGAGATCGTGTAGCCATTGCCCGGATCGGGCAGGGCCAGCGTCGAACTGTCGATCACCACGTCCTGGTTGTAGATGTAGCTCTTCAGCTCCTTCCAGAAGAACTGCGCGGCGATATAGCCCTTGGCCGCGAAGTATTTCTCGAACGTGAGGTCAAGCGCATTGGCGCGCCACGGGCGCAGGTCCGGGTTGCCCGACGAACCCGTCACCACCGCCACGCCGTCAGTGAAGGTATAGCCGTATTCCAGCGAGGCGCGCATGTCGTCGAGGCGCGGGCGGATGATCTCGCGCGCTGCGGCGAAGCGGACCACGAAGTCGCTGGGGAAACGCAGCGAGAGATTGAGGCTGGGCAGCACGTCGAGATAGTCGGTGCTGGACCGGCGGGTGGCGTAGAAATAGCTCGGCGAGCCGTTGGGGTTGAGGATCTGTTCGCCCGTCACCGGATCGAGGTTGGGCGCGGCGCTGCCGCCGCTGGAGTTCTGGTCGGTCCAGATCGCCTGGACGCCCACGTTGCCGGTCAGTTCGGCGGCACCGATCTGCGACTTGATGTTGGCCTGGAGATAGCCGGTCATCAGCTTTTCGCGGATCGCATAGCCCTTGGAAACCACGTCTCCGGTGGGGTTGGGCACCAGATTGTAGATGCCGTCCCGGATCAGGTCGAGCGGGTTGTAGCTGATGACGTTGCCCAGCCCGAGGTACTTCAGATTGGTGGTGCCGAGGCGGTACTGCTCGGGCACTTCCACACTGACGGTGCCGTCGGTATTGGCGGCAAGGCCCAGGAAATATTCCTCGGGAACCAGCGTCTTGGAGTGGCTGGTATAGTTCATGCCCGCCTGGATCGAACTGAGGAAGGAGGAATCCAGCTCCTTCTTCACCTCGGTGCGGAACTGCCAGAGCTCGTCCTTGATCTTGCGGTTGTTGTAGTAGCCGTCCTGCCCGCCGTAGATCGCGGTGCCGTCAGTGCCGATCTGGGTGCCGCCCCAGCCCTGCGGGCTGGTCAGCAGGATCTGGCTCCAGTCTCCATAGTCGAGATCGTGGGTGAAAGTGGTGCCCCTGGCGGCGCTGGTGAAGCCGATCGTATCGGTGGCGCCCTCTCCGGCGCGGCCGGTGCCCGAATAGCTCTCGATGGTCAGTTCGTTGCGGTCGGTCTTCGAATAGCTGGCGTCGAACATCGCCGTCCAGCCGTCATCACCCTTCCATTCGTTGTTCCAGCCGAAGGAATAGAGCTTGGCATGGCGCTGGAACACGTCGTTGCGCAGCACGCCCTTCACGTTCGAGAAGCTGCCCGAATTGATCAGGCCGTCTTCCACGGTGTAGCCCGGGTCCAGCGTGGCCGAGGACCAGTAGAGCGGCAGTTCGATGCCGCGCTTGATCTGGTCGTCCTTGAAGTTCGAATAGAAGGCGTCGATCGTCGAGGTGAAGTTCGCGCTCGGCCGCCATTGCAGCGTGCCGTTGAGCCCGAGCCGCTTCAGCTTGCTGGACGTGTTGTACGACTTCGAACCGCCGATAACCTTGTTGCCGTCTGCCGCATCGGCATAGCCCCAGGAGTTGAACTCCTGCACCTGATAGGGTTCGTCGTTGTAGCTGGCGCCGAGCGCAATGCCGAGCGTGTCGTTCGCGAACTGGTCCACGTACATGCCGTTGACGCGGAAGCCCTTGTCGTCCGAGCCCTTGTTCAGTTTGCCGAGATCCGCATAGACACCGCGCGCGCCCACGGTGACGATGCGCTTGCCGGTATCGAGCGGCCGGATCGTGCGCATGTCCACCGTGCCCGACAGCCCCTGCCCGACAAGGCTGGCCATCGGCGTCTTGTAGACATTGACCGCGTTGATGACTTCGGAAGGGTACTGGTCGTACTCGACGGCGCGGTTGTCGCCAGTGGAGGTCTGCTCGCGGCCGTTCAGCAGCGTGGTCGAGAAATCGGGCGCGAAACCGCGGATCGAGATCGCGTTGGAGCGGCCGTTGACGCGCTGCGAGGTCAGGCCCGGCAGGCGGGCGATGGACTCGGCGATGGAAGCGTCGGGCAGCTTGCCGATATCCTCGGCGGAAACCGATTCCACGATCTGCTCGGCGCGCTTCTTCTTGTTGACCGCCGATTCAAGGCTGGCGCGAAATCCGGTGACGATGATCGCCTGATCCTGCTTGGGATCGTCCACCGGGGCGGCGTCCTGCGCGAAGGCGAAAGACGGCACGGCGGCCAGGGCGGCCGCAAGCGCCAGCGAAGACGAATTCCGGCGCGAAAACTGCTTATGAAGCGACATCCTGTCCTCCTCCTCAAGTGACCGTCCGCCCCTTCGATGTCTCGGGGTCGGCCGTGGAAGGCCCGGCGATTTTTTGCACCGCGACTCTTTCCGTTCCCTCTCGCTTAGGGCGGGACAGGCGAATGCATAATATGGCATACGTATACGCAAGTGCCGCGAGGCCACGTCGCGTTGCGCGAATGCAACGCGGCGGACATGGGCGAGACGGCGGAAAAACAGGACTTTAGCGGGCGAGACAGGGAAGCGGGACGATGGGACGCAAACCGAGCAACAGGCCGACCAGTTTCGACATCGCCTATCGGGCCGGGGTGTCCCAACCCACCGTCAGTCGCGCGCTGCGCGGCAGCAAGGCGGTGAGCGCGGCCACGCGGGCCCGGATCGAGGCCATCGCGCGGGAGCTGAACTACTCGGTCGACAAGAACGCTTCCTCGCTGCGCTCCCAGCGGTCGAACACGATCGCGCTGTTGTTCTTCGAGGAGCAGACGCCCGACGATTCCAAGATCAACCCCTTCTTCCTCGCCATGCTGGGCGCGATCACCCGGCAATGCGCCAATCGCGGGATGGACCTGCTCATCTCGTTCCAGAAGATGGAGGACGACTGGCACGTCCGCTATCAGGACAGCCACCGCGCCGACGGGCTGATCCTGCTCGGCTACGGTGACTACACCCTCTACGAAAGCCGGCTTGAGCAGCTTGTCGGGCAGGGCACCCAGTTCGTGCGCTGGGGCTCGGTGAGCGAGGACAATATCGGCGCAACGGTAGGCTCGGACAATTTCGGCGCGGGCAGGCTGGCGGGAGAGCACCTGATCGCCCTCGGCCGCAAGCGGATCGCCTTCCTCGGCCAGGCGGACGAGCACTACCCCGAATTCGCCGAACGCTACCGCGGCCTCTGCACCGCGATGGCGGAGGCCGGGATCGCCTGCGACCCCGCGCTCCAGCACGATGCGATCAGCCACGAGGACCTCGGCGAAAGCGCGATGCGGGCACTGATCGAGGACGGCGTGGAATTCGACGCCGTGTTCGCCGCCAGCGACCTCATCGCCATCGGCGCGATGCGCGCGCTCGCCGCCGCCGGGCGGACGATCCCCGGCGATGTGGCGGTCATGGGCTTCGACGACCTGCCCGCCGCCAGCATGACCAATCCGCCGCTCACCACGGTCATGCAGGACCTGAAAGGCGCGGGCGAAAGCCTGGTCGAAACGCTGGTCGCCCTGATCGAGGACCGGCCCGTGCCGGAAGCGACGCTGGGCGCCAGACTGATCGCGCGGCGCAGCACGCTGGGCCCGCTCTAGGCGGGGTTCTGTGCCCCTTAGGTGTCGTTCTGTCGCGCCCGGAATTCGAAGGTATTCGTATGCATGTTGCCGTCGCCGAGCCGCCATGCAAGGTCTCCGGGCCATGACCGATGCGACCATGGATGCGCGCGGCAAAGGGAAGGAATGCCGATGACGGGGGCCGGGAAAGGCGCGGAAATGCTCGAAAAACCGCGGCAGGGATGGGCCGGGCTATGGAACATCAGCTTCGGCTTCTTCGGCATCCAGATCGGCTTCGCGCTTCAGAACGCCAATATGAGCCGGGTCTTCCAGTCGCTCGGTTCCTCGATCGACGACCTGCCCGCCCTGTGGATCGCCGCGCCCCTCACCGGGCTGCTGGTACAGCCGATCGTCGGGCATATGTCGGACCGCACCTGGCTTGGCCGCTTCGGCCGCAGGCGCCCCTATTTCCTCGGCGGCGCCGTGCTGGCCGCGGTCGCACTGCTGGCGATGCCGGAAAGCGGCGGCCTGCTGATGGCAGCCATGCTGCTGTGGATGCTCGACGCCAGCCTTAACATCTCGATGGAGCCGTTCCGCGCCTTCGTCGGCGACATGCTGCGCAAGGACCAGCACACCGCAGGCTACGCGGTGCAGACCGCCTTCATCGGCGCCGGCGCGGTGGTGGGGTCGCTGTTTCCCTACGTTCTCGACCACTTCGGCATCAGCAACAGCGCGGTGCCGGGCGGGATACCCGATACCGTGCGCTACAGCTTCCTGGCGGGCGGCCTCGCCCTGCTGGCGGCTGTGCTGTGGACGGTCCTGACCACGCGCGAATATTCACCGCAGGAGCAGGCCGCCTTAGAGGAGCCGGAGCAATCGCCTTCCGCACCGGCGGCCGACAGCCTGGCAGACCGCAACCTGCTGGGCGGGGCGCCGTGGATCGCGGCAGGCGTGCTCATCGCGCTGGCCGTGCGGTTCTGGGGTCTGGAAAAGGAAGTCTATCTGCTCGCCGGCCTGCTCGCGGCATACGGGATGGCGGTGATCGCCGCGATCGCCTTGGCCCGATCGGGGCGCAGCGCCTCGATGCTGGCTGGGATCGTCGGCGATTTCTCCGGGATGCCGCCCATCATGAAGCGGCTCGCCTTCGTGCAGTTCTTCAGCTGGTCGGCGCTTTTCATCATGTGGATCAATACCACGCCGGTCGTCGCGCAGTATCATTTCGGATCGGCAGATCCCTCCAGCCCCGCCTATCAGGAGGCCGGAAACTGGGTCGGCGTGCTGTTCTCCGTCTACAACGGCGTGGCGGCCGTGGCGGCGCTGGCCTTGCTTCCGTGGCTGTCAGGGCGGCTGGGCAAGGCCCGCACGCACGCGCTGTGCCTCATGTTCGGAGCCCTCGGTTTCGCGGGCTTCATGGCCATTCGCGACCCGGATGCGCTGGTGCTGTGCGAAATCGCAATCGGAATCGCCTGGGCCTCGATCCTGGCGATGCCCTACGCCATTCTCGCCAGCAGCCTGCCGCAGGCGAAGCTGGGCGTGTTCATGGGCCTGTTCAACGTCTTCGTGGTGCTGCCGCAATTGCTGGTGGCCACCGTCATGGGCTCGATCATGAAAGCCTTCTTCCCCGGTCAGCCGATATGGACCATGGCCTTTGCCGCCGCCACCCTGCTGATCGCCGCGCTCGCCGCTCTGAGAATTGGTGAAGCGCATTAGGTCGTAACCCTCGGCTCCGGCGCAAGGCGAACTGCTCTTTGGCGAATGCGCAAAAAATAGGCCCCGCGGAAACCATTCCCGCGCGGGGCCTAGGTTGGGTCGCTCCGAATATAGCGCCGGCCTGGTCCAGATCCCCCGATCCTGCGACCTGCTCCAGCAGATCAATGCCCCCGACGCCCACAAGAATTATTCTACGCCCACGCAGGTGATTCTACGGTGATGCAAATTGCTGCAAATTGCAGAAATCCGCCAAAAATCATTTTCTTATCAGCGCCGCGGCGATGGGAGAGGGGCTATTCGCTCATACCCGATCAGGGTAGCGCTACCCTCGGCGGCGGGAACACCAACTGCCCGAGCAGGCCGGTCACTTCCGGGTCGTTCTTCCACGCCGATTCGATTCGCCGGGTGACGGGCCGGGAGTTCCAGCGCTCCCCCAACACCACCGCCTCTTTCATGAGCGAGACCAGTTCGTTCCGCCGCCCGGTGGCCGAGGCGTAGAATGCCGGTGTCTGGCGGATGCGCCGCCCACCCTCGGCAAGTTCGCCGCGAGCATCCGCAATCAGGATGTCGGGCGCGCGGGCAGGATCGTTGTTCAGCGCCCCCGTCATCTTTTCCGCCAGCGCGGCCGCGCCCGGATCCGAGCGCAACCGGGCGAAATCGCCGAGTTCACGAGTGAAGCCGCGAATATCGCCCATGCCGAGATAGACCCAGGAGAGACAACTGCTGATGGTCGCGTCCTGCGGATAGGTTCGCTTGAGGTCGAGCAGGAGCGCCAGCGCTTCCCGGTCATTCCCGGCCTGCCACCGCGACCAGGCATGTTCCACCGCGATCGGCTGGGAACCGGGCATCAGCAGCATGGCCTTGGTATAATACCGTTCGGCCATCGCGTCTTCGCCAAGATCCGAAAGGATGTTGGCCAGCCAGAAATATGTCTGCCCGTCTTCTCCATCGAGCCGCAGCGCCTCGCGGAAGGATTTGAGCGCGGCTTCGGGATCGTTGTCCCACCAGTATTCGATGAAGCCCTGCGCACGGTGAGCGCTGGCCAGATCGGGATCGAGATCGAGCGCTTTCTGAGCCGCGCTCCGCGCCTTGCCGAAGGCCTCCGCGTCGTTCACCTCGCCATATTCCCGGTAGATCAGCCAGCTTTCCGCCAGTCCCGCGCGGGCCGGCGCGTAGTTCGGGTCACGCTCGATCACGGACGTGTAGAGCCGGATCGAAGCGGCGAGATCCTTGGGTGTCCGGTGCCCCCATGCATCGCGCGCGGCCACGAAATCGCGTGCCACGACGGGGTCTTCGGGCAGGGCCTCGCTCTGCGAACGGTCATGCCACAAGCCCCATGCGAACAGTCCTGCAAGCGCCAGCGCGGCAAGGCCTGCATAGAGGGCGGGGCTACGATATTTCCCCGTAACCGCTCCGTCCGGCTCCGCATCGAATGAACCCTGCGGCGATTGCGGCAGTGGTATGTCGAACAGTTCGGCAGTGGAATTCCGCTGCGCCCATTCGACCAGTTCCCGCTCGAAGGCGAATACCGTCTTCTGCTTGCCGCCGGGGAGCTGATGGATCGGCAGCCCCCTTTCGCGCGCCCAGCGGGCAACGGTTGTGCGGTCGCGGCCGAAGTGAGCCGCTATCGCTTTCCACCCATCAAGTCGACGGTCTTCTGATGTCATAAAAACCCGCCCGCCCCTAGGTCCCGAAGGTTACTCGCTCCTTAAGTAATTCTCAAGATTGGGAATGCCGATGTTCAGCAACGATACAGATTTTTTTGCAGTGTTCACAAATGAACATTATGAACATGCTGCAGATCACAAGTCGGGTAAGCTCTGTTCGGCGAAACCCCACCCCCGCAGTTGGGCGGCCCGTTCGATCAGGCGGTGGCCATCGCCGATCGCGAAGGGATGCGCATCGCTCATCTCATCCAACTCGTCCCAGGCGATCGGCACCGCTACCAGCGCTCCCACACGGGCACGGGCGGAATAAGGCAGGACCGCTGTGCTACCGCGCTGGTTGCGCAGCCAGTCGATGAATATCCTGCCCTTGCGTCTGGCCTTGCTCATCGTGGCGACGTAGCGATCGGGTTCCGCCTGGCTCAGCGCTTCGGCGAACCGGCGCGAGAAATCCTTGTGCGCTTCCCAGTCGTGACCGGGCGTAAGCGGCACGATGACATGCACCCCCTTGCCTCCCGAAAGCATGGCAAAGCTGACGAGGCCGATATCCGCAAGGTGGCGGCGCAAGTCCTGCGCGGCGCGGCGGCATTCCGCGAATGGCAGCCCTTCGTCGGGGTCGAGGTCGAAGACCATGCGATCAGGCTTCTCCACCGCATCGGCGCGGGCGCCCCAGCCGTGGAATTCGATCGTGCCCATCTGCACGCAGGCAACCAGACCGTCCGCGTCGCCAAGGTACAGATAGTCCTCGCTGCCGCCATCCTTCTCGCGGATCGGGACATGATGCACATGTTCGCCGAACGAGCCACTGTCATGCTTCTGGAAGAAACATTTCTTCGCGCGGCCCTGAGGACACCGCACGAGGCTGATAGGCCGGTTGGCGGCAAAGGGCAGCATGAGCGGCGCGATCTCGGCGTAGTAATCGGCAAGCTCGCCCTTGGTCTGGCCGCTTTCGGGAAATATCACGCGGTCGCGGCTGGTCACTTTCACGTCGATCACGGCGCGTGGGGCGGGTTTTGGCATTTCCGGCGCAACTTCCCTTGCTTCCTTGTCCCCGCGCAGCCCCAGGAAGCTGGCATGGCGAACCCGGCCTTCGGCCGTGAATTCCGCGAAGGCCACTTCGGCGACCAGTTTCGGCGTGACCCAGCTCGCCCCCCGCGCCTCCGCGCCTGCCACTTCGGCGGGCGCGGTCTTGCGTGCCAGAGGGGCCAGTCTGGCGGCGATGTCGTTCAGCCCATCGGCGTCGAAACCGGTGCCGACCTTGCCGCGATAGACCAGCCTGCCGTCTTCGTACTGGCCCAGCAGAAGCGAGGAAAACGGCCGTCCGCGCGCAGTGGAGCGGCTCCAGCCGATCACCACGAACTCCTGCCGCCGGGTGCACTTGATCTTGACCCAGCTTCGCGTGCGCCGCCCCGCGTAAGCCGCATCGATGCGCTTGGCGATCACGCCTTCCTGCCCGGCCCGGCACATGGCATCGTATAGCTTTTCGCCCGCGCCGATCACATGGTCGGCCACGAAAACGGGCGGCAGCGCTTCCGAAAGGAGCGCCTCCAGCCGCTCTTTCCGCTCGATATTGGGAAGCGGGGCCAGATCGCGACCGTCAAGTTCCAGCAGGTCGAATGCGTGGAACTCCAGAGCATCGCTGTCCTTCTGGCTGCCATGGCCGCGCTTGAGCACGGCCTGCAGGCTGGAGAAGCTCGGATTCCCATCCGCGCCCCGCGCGATGATCTCTCCGTCGACCAGGCAGGGCGGCAGGTCCAGCCCGGCGATGATCCCGGCCAGCGGCGCGAACTTGTCGGTCCAGTCGTGGCCGTTGCGGGTAAAGACGCGGACCGTGCTTCCCGCCGCCGCAACCAGCGCACGATAACCGTCGAACTTGATCTCGTGCATCCACAGGTTGCCGTCCGGCACCGCGTCCACCAAAGTCGCGAGCTGCAAGGCGCGGAATTTCGGCGGCGTGCCGGTTCGCGCCTTGCGCGCCCTCGGTTTCGCAGCCTTTGCATTATGCTCGGCCGCAGCGCCCATGGCCTGCGCGAAAGCCTTGCCTTTCTTGCCCCTTAGCGACTGAGTGCCCTGCCGATCGGCCTCGATCTCGGCCATGGTCCGGCCGGTGAGAACGCTGGTAAGCCCCTCGTCCACTAACCTGTCGCCCGAAAGCGCCTCACCGTCTGCGACCTTGCGCAGCAGCCAGTTCTCGCGCTTCTCGCCGGGGCGGCCCTTCATGCGCACCAGCAGCCATTCGCCCTTCATCCGTTCCCCGTGGAGGGCGAAATGCAGATGGCCCTGCTCGATATCCTTCGCGCTCTTGCCCGCGACCGGCGCCCATGTCCCCTCGTCCCACAGCATCACCGTGCCGCCGCCGTATTCGCCGTGCGGAATGCTTCCCTCGAATTCGGCGTAGGAGAGCGGATGGTCCTCGGTGCGCACCGCAAGGCGCTTGTCCTCGGGATCGGCGCTCGGCCCCCTGGTCACCGCCCAGGACTTGAGCACGCCGTCCACTTCGAGCCGGAAATCCCAGTGCAACCGCCGCGCGGCATGTTTCTGGACGATGAAGAGATCGCCGCCGGCGCTCACCCCCTGTTTGCCTGACGGTTCCGCCGTCCTCGCGAAGTCGCGCTTGCGGTTGTATTCGGCAAGGGGATCGGGTTTCCTCACGCCTCGCGCCATGGCTCAGGCCCGCTTGCTGCCGCGTGTCGCCGCGGTCTTGCCGGAAGGCGCCGCGCGTTTGGCAGGCGCCTTTTTCGCGGGCGCGGCTTTCTTCGCTGCTCCCCCTTCGCCTACCGATTTCCTGAGCGCCGCCATCAGGTCGATCACGTTGCCCTTGCGGTTCCCGGCGGGTTCCTCGACGTCCTCCAGCACCCGCTTGTTGCTCTTGGACTTGACCTTCTTGTCGATCAGGCGGTGAAGCGCGTCGATGTAGCGGTCATGAAACTCGGCCGGGCGGAAAGGCGCGGTCTTCTTGTCGATCAGCGTGGTCGCCAGGTCGAGCAGGTCGGCATCGGGGCTGTCGTCGCCGATCTCGCGGAAATAGCCCTGCGCCTTGTTCACCTCGTCTGCATAGCGCAGAACTTCCATGACGAGGCCCCGTCCGCAGGGCTTGATCGACACGAGTTGCTCGCGCCCCCGCACCGCCAACTGGCCTAGCCCGACCTTGCGGCTTTTCCGCAGCGCCTCGCGGAGCACGATATAGGCTTCCTCGGCGAGATCGTCGGCCGGCACCACGAAGTAGGGCTTCTCGTAATAGAGCACGTCGATCTCGTCGGCATCCACGAACTGGACAAGCTCCAGGGTCTTGCGGCTTTCGATCTTCACCGCCTCGATCTCCTCCTCATCGAGGAGGACGTAGTTGCCCTTGGACACCTCGTAGCCCTTGATGATCTCATCACGGTCCACCGGGCCCACGCCGGCGGCCACCTTTTCGTAGCGGATGCGCTTTCCGGTGGGTTCGTGGATCTGGTGAAAGGAGATCGCGGCGCCGGACTTCGTGGCCGGATAGACCTCGATCGGGATCGAGACGAGCGCCAGCCTGATCTGTCCCTGCCAGTATGCGCGTGCGGCCATGGCCTGTTCCTTCCTCGCAGGAAGAAGGAAGCCGCGAGGGCCTGTCGTGGTTCCCGTGGCCATTCGGGCGAGCGCCGAAAGAGATGAAGATCGCGCTGCCCCCGAACGCCCGCCTCGCACGTTCCAGTCTGGTTCGGCAAAGGCGAAGGACGGCAATGGCGATGAACGAGCAATCGATGGTTCTCACGGAATCCCGCGACTTGCGCACCGGCAGCGTGCCCTGGCGGGAAAGCGAATGGCACTGCCCCAAGACCTCGGAATTCCCTTCCGCCGAAGTGGACATTGCGATCCTGGGCGGCGGCATAATGGGTGCGATCCTGGCCGAACGCCTGAGCGCAAGCGGCCGGAAAGTCGCCGTCTGCGATCGCCGTCCGCCCGGTTGCGGCAGCACGGCCGCCTCCACCGCACAGATCATGTGGGCCATGGACGTGCCCCTGCTGACCCTGGCCCGGACGCTGGGCGAGCCGGAAGCGGCCCGGCGCTGGAAGCGCGTGTTCGCCGCGGTCCAGCGGTTCGGCGAACGGCTGGACCGGCTCGGGATCGACGGCAAGCGCACATGTCCCACGCTCTATCTCGCGGGCGACCTGCTGGATGCCGATGGGCTGCGGGAGGAAGCCGAAGCCCATCGCCGCCATGACCTGCCGTCCGACTACCTCGACGCGGCGGCCGTGGCCGAACGTTTCGGAGTGGCGCCCCGCGCCGGTATCGTCTCCTCCGGCTCCTTCTCCATCGACCCCGTGCATACCTGCCACGAACTGCTGGGCCGCGCCCGGCAGTCCGGCGCGGAAGTGGTCTATCCGATCGACATCGCCGCGCTGCACCCCGATCCCGCCGGGATCGTGCTGGAGGCGTCCGACGGGCGCTCGTTCCGCGCAAGGGACGTGATCCTGGCCACCGGCTACGAGCGCGCGCGCCTGTTCCTGCCCTCCAGCTTCTCATTGCTTTCGACTTTTGCCATTGCGACGCGGCCCGGAATCGCTCCGCTCTGGCGGGAGGACGCCATGATCTGGGAGGCGAGCGATCCCTACCTCTACGTTCGCACCACACCCGACGGGCGGGTGATCGCGGGCGGCGAGGATGTCGAACTGGCCGATTCCGACAACCGCGATGCGCTGCTCCCCGGCAAGGCGGGAACGATCGCCGCGAAGCTGGCCGCCACGCTGGGGTCCGGGCCGATCGCATGGGATCGCGCCTGGAGCGCGACCTTCGGAAGTTCCCCCGACGGATTGCCCGCGATCGGCCGCAGCGCTTCGATGGAGCATGTCTGGCTGGCGGCCGGGTTCGGCGGCAACGGCATAGCCTTCGCCGCTCTCGCCGCGGAACTGCTGGAGCGCGAGCTTGCGGGTGAGCCCGACCCGGATGGCGACGGGTTCGACCCCTACCGGTTTTCGTCCTGAACGCCGCCCCCTGCGCCGCCCTCTGCGACAGACGCCCCGCAATTCGCGCCGGACAGTGGATCGCAATCCCCGGCGGCCCGTTTGAACTTCAGACGCCGAGAGAGCCGGCCAGTCCCGGACATCTCCTCCGTCCGAAAGTTTTGAAAAACGCCAAGGAGAGCAGCCATGAATCGACGCGATCCCAACATCACGCCCTCGGCCGGAAAGCAGCCTTCCGGCGGCTATCGCAGTGACGAATCGTCCTGGGATTCGCCGCGCCAGACCCATCAGTGGCAAGCCGACGCAAACCGTCAGGCCGGCGGTGACTGGGTGCAGGATGACGATCAGGGCACCAGCCACTTCGGTGAAGGCCGCGCCCGCGACAGGGCTCGCCCGGATGGCGCCAGCCGCTACGATACCGGCTCGCGCGATTATCGCGGCGACGACAGGCGACCCCTGCAAGGCGAACGCCGCTATCGCTTCTCCGGGGAGAGCCGCTCTGCAAGCACCTCCGAATACCCCACGCACACTTTCGATGCGAGTGGCGGCAACGACTTCGCCGAATTCACCGGCGACGACTATGGCGGCCGGGATTTCTACAATCGCGGCGGCGGCCTGACCGGCGGCATGAGGCCGAGCGGTTCCTATCGGCCCAGCCATGGCCCCGGAAGCTGGGCATCCAGCGATGACTATGGCGGCTGGCGCGAATATGGCGAACGCCGCGGCTTCCTCGAACGCGCGGGCGACGAGATCGCAAGCTGGTTCGGCAGCGAGGATGCCACGCGCCGGCGCGAGGAAGACCACCGCGAGGATCATCGCGGCCGCGGGCCGTCCGATTACACCCGCTCCGACGAACGTATTCGCGAGGACGTGAACGATACGCTGACGAATGACTGGCGGATCGACGCCAGCCATGTCCGGGTTGTGGTAAAGGACGGTGAAGTCACGCTTGAGGGCACGGTGAGCAGCCGCCAGTCGAAGCGCCGCGCCGAAGACCTTGCGGACGACATCACCGGCGTGCGCCATGTGCAGAACAACTTGCGCGTCGGCGATTCAGTGGGAAGCACGACCACGCCATCGGCCACCACGCCGCTGTCTCGCTGATCGCTCAGCGATACGCGGACAGGTTCGAGGGGAAGCCCGAAAGGGCTTCCCCTTTTCGCATCCATTACCCTCCGCATCCGCTCCGGCTCGGTCCGTTCGCCCTTGGGGCGCGGTCAGGAGTATCCGAGCTGGAGGCCGGGTTTGACGGGGCCCGATCACCGCGCCAGACAGGGCCTGTCTTTTCCATCCCGAAAGTGCCCGATCCATGCAGCGCGTGACCATCTCCATCGACGATCAACTCGTGGAGACGCTGGACCAGCTGATTGCCGAGCGCGGCTATCAGAGCCGTTCGGAAGCCATGCGCGACCTTGTGCGCGGCGCCATCGAAAGCTGGCGGCAGGAGAACAGCCGCAGCGAGCATTGCGTGGCCAACCTGTCCTACGTCTTCGACCGCCGCACCCGCTCGCTGCCGCAGCGCCTTGCCGATCTCCAGCACGAACACCACGATCTGGTGGCGGCCAGCACGCTGGTCCGGCTGGACCATGACCACGGACTGGAAAGCGTGATGCTCAAGGGGCCGACCCGCCAGGTCAAGGCTTTCGCCGACCGGGTCCGGGCCGAGCGGGGCGTGCGCTTCGGCACGATCAACATGCTCGACGTGGAAGCCGGAGACGGTCACGACCACGCTGGCGCGCATGACCACCACGGCCATGCGCATATGTCACCGCGCAGCAAGTGAAGGCCCGGCGCGCCCTCCTCTGGCACGCAGGGCGTGCAGCAGCGCAGCGAAGGCGAAAGTCCCGGCGCTGAGCGCGACGACCGCAGCGCTGGCGGCAAGCCCGTGCGCCTCGCGCCATTGATCCAGCCTCGGCAGCAGCAGGGCCGCCATTCCCAGCAGGCCCAGCCCGAGATTGGCAAGTCCGATCCCGCCGGTGACGGCGCGCGAGACCATCGCCGCGCGCGCGTCGGCCGAGCGCAGGAGATGGACGGTCAAGGCCCCGTTCGCGGTTCCCACCAGCACCATTCCCGCCGCGAAACCTGCACAGCCCATCAGCGCCCAGGGCCAGCCGCCCAGCAGCTTTCCCGCAACCCCCAGCCCGAGCGCGATCGCCACCGTATCGAACGAGATCGCAAAAAGGGCGCCGGTCAGCACGATCATCAGGCTCCTGTCGGCAGGAGGAACCAGCCGGCTGCGCCAGCCCCGGACCGGGACCGGCCCGGTTCCGGCATGGCGACGTACCGCGCGCAGGTTCATCATGCCCAGCAGGATCAGTGTCGTGGCCGATATGGCCACTCCCGTCAGCGCCAGCCAGTCGGGCGGGGCCACTTGGCGGGAAAGGAACAGGCATCCGGCAAAAGCGATCCCGGTCACGACCAGAACGTGACCGGCCGCGAAGGAGACCCCCGCCATGCGGGCGTGCCACGGCCGGGAAACCGCAGATCGCCGCGCGGCAGCGTCTACCACGGCAAGATGATCGGCATCCAGCGCATGGCGCGCGCCAAGCGCGAAACCGGTCAGCAGAAGCGCCTGAAACGAGAGCGTGGCCGGATCGATCACAGGCGATACCTCAGGGAAAGGCGAACCTGGCGCGGCTCTACCGGGTGAATGTGGCGGTCCTCCACGCCTTCCGCCGGCTCTCCGGCAAGACGCGAGGCGTAGTAATAGGAGATGTCGGCATCCCTGGCATCGAAGAGATTGAGCACGTCGAGACCGATCTTCACGGCACCGCGCGTGTAATAGGCGCCCAGGTTGACGAGGCTGGTGGGATGCGAACGCACGCTGTTGTCCTCGATCAGCGGTGCCGCGCCGAAGTGGCGCAGCCGCAGGGCGCCGCTGAAGCCATGGCCCAGTTCGACCGCCGCTCCGGCCGAAAGGACTTCGCTGACGGCGTTGGGAATGCGGTCCTCCCCCGCATCGACGCCGCGAAACCGCGCATGGGTGAGCGCACCGGCGGCATCCAGCGCCAGCCAGTCCACCGGGCGCCAGAACAGCGTCGCCTCCACGCCCCGGCGGTGCGTGGCATCGTTGGGCTCGGTGGAGCCACCGTCACCCACGAAGACCAGTTCCGAACCGAGGCTGAGGTGGAAGGCCACGAGCGAGGCGGTAAAGCGCGGCAGTTCCAGCCGCACGCCCAGTTCCTCACCCCGCGCCTTCACCAGCACCGGCACGCGGTCCACCGCTTCCCCCGTGACGGGATCGTTGCGGATCGCCGCCCCGCGCACATCGTTGGAATGGAAGCTCTCTCCGTAATTGGCGTAGAACTCCAGCCGGTCGGTCGCTCGCCAGGCCAGCGCGGCTTTCGGGCTCAGCATCGCGCCGGAACCCTTGCCGGAATTGGCGGCCATCGTCAGGGCATTCACGTCATAACCATAGACATCGCCGCGCAGGCCCAGCGTCAGGCGCAGCCGGCCAGAAAGCGCGGCCGCCGCCTCGCCATAGGCACCGCCGCTGTACTCGTCGACCTTGTCCTTCCGGATCGCCGCGCGCGTTACGCCGGCGACCGAGGAATAGAGCCCGATCTTGCCGATATGATCCCACCGCCCGTCCCCACCCAGCGTGAAGGTGACGGGCAGCCCGGCGAACTGCGATTCGATACGGTGACGGACCGAGCCGCCGAAAACGCCGCGCCGGTCGCGCTGCTGGAACTCGTCGCCGTTGACCGGGTCATTCAGGAAGTATGTGAAGTTGGACGTCAGCAGGAACCGGTAATAGGTCGCATAGGCGGAGATTTCCGTATTCCCGAGCGCGGCGTTCCCGAACAGGCCAAGCCGGGTCGTGCGTCCGCCAAGTGCGGGATCGATGTTTCCCCAACGATCGATCAGCCCTTCGTCGATGGCGCGCCGGGGAACCTGGTCCGTCGCATTCCAGGTCGCGCGGTAGCCGGTGAAACCGATGCTCCATCCATGTTTCTGTGTGCCCTGGGTATACTTCAGCAGGCCGTTGACCTTCTTCAGGTCCTCATCGAGATCCCAGGGGCCGTTGGAATGCGTGCCGTCCACCGCCATGAGCAGGTCTCCGCCCATCGCCTTCACACTGCCGGCCGCCAGCGCCCGGTAGTAGCCGTAACTGCCTGCCGTCGCCTCCATCAGCGGGCGGGACAGGCTGTCGACGGTCCTGAACTGCACGGTTCCGGCGGCTGAGAAATCCCCGACATCCGCAAAGTACGGGCCCTTGCGATAGTCGATCCGCTCAACCAGTTCAGGGATCAGGAAGTTGAGATCGAGATAGCCCTGCCCATGCCCGTGCGTGGGCATGTTGATGGGCACGCCGTCGACGAATCCCGCAAAATCGGTGCCGTGATCGAGATTGAAGCCGCGCAGGAAATACTGGTTCGCCTTGCCCGTGCCCGAATGCTGCGTGGCAATCACACCCGGCACATTCTCGACCAGTTCGCCCACGCGGCTGAGCGGCTTGTCCGCGAAATCCTCATAGCCCACGACGCCTTGCGAGCCGGATTGCGCAATCCCGATCTGCGCAAGACCGCGCCCGTAGACAACGATCTCCCTGTCCGCCGCCACAGGCACTTCCTCCTCGGCCAAGGCCGGGTGGGCAGACAGCAGGGCGGCCGCAACAGCCGCGCTGCGACAAGCACTGCGCCTAAACGAGCGAGTCGCCCAAGCCGCCGATTGAGTATGAATAATCATCGCGATATTCATACGAATCTTCGCCGCACCCAGGATGGGGCATTTGACGTATGCGCCGGGTGGAGCGGCCTAGAAGCGGGCGAATACCGGGATCGCCCCGAACATCAGCGAGAGCAGCCCGACGAGGCTGATCGCTATCAGGACGCTGCCGACGCCTCTCAGCAGGCTCGTCGAGGAAAGGCGCCGCGTCACGAGCGCGCCAACCGGCGCCGCCACGATCCCGCCGATCAGCAACCCCGAGGCGGCGATCGTGAAGGATTGCAAGCCCAGCTTGCCGATGAATGCCGACAGGACGGTAACGGTGACGAAGAACTCTGCGGCATTCACCGTGCCGATCGCCATGCGCGGCGTCATGCCCTGCGCCAGCAGGTTGCCCGTCACCACCGGCCCCCAGCCACCGCCGCCTACCGCGTCGAGGAAGCCACCGGCCAGCCCCAGCGGACCGACCAGCTTCATCCGGCGATAGGCCTGCGGGCGCCTTGCTCCGCGCCAGATAAGATAGACCCCGATGGCCGCGAGGTAGACGAACACCGCAGGCCGAACGATGGTCAGGCTCACCACGGAGAGGAGCCAGACACCGCAGAGCCCGCCCGCGATACCGGGGATCACCAGCCGCGCGAACAGCGACCAGTCGACGTTGCGCTGGAGAACATGCGCAACGCCGGAAGCGCCGCTGGTGAAACCTTCGACGGTATGTGTCACCGAGGAAGCCAGCGCGGGCGGCATGCCCAGCAGCATCAGCAAGGAATTGCCGATCACACCGAAGGCCATGCCCAGCGCACTGTCCACGGTCTGTGCGGCGAAGCCTATCAGGATGAACGGGATCAGGTCGGACCAGGGTATCGTAGCCGGGTCGATCATCGGCGCATCTTCCGTCGCAATTGGGAGGCGGGCTTGCCGAAGCGTCCGGCCGGCGCGGTGAACAGGAACAGCATGGGGAAGCTCAGCGCGATCACCGAAAGGAGCCCGCTCAGGGCAGCTTCCGCCCCGGCAAGCCAGGGAAGCACCGCCGCCCAGATCGCCACGCCCAGCACGACCAGCAAGGTCCGCTCCTGTTCGAGATCGTCCAGCGCCGACAGATCGGTGCGGACCCGGCCCTCGAACAAGGTGCGAAGACCAAGGCTGGTGCGGCTCTTCCGGTCAACCAGAGGTGCCGGGATCGCGGCATGGGCAAGGCAGTTGACCCCGGCGGCGATCATCCTGAGACCGATTGCGCGGGCGAAGCGCCTGGGATCGGCGTTGCGATCGCTGATCGACCGAAGGCCCGTGCGGCCGCCGAACATAAGTTCGGCCAAGGCATTGCTTTCGGCCGGTACCGGCGTTTCGGCAGGCGCGTCCTGCGTCGACCTGATCCATTCGAGAATGGCGGAAGGCACGTCCATTCCGCTGGCGCGTTCGAGGCCCTGGAACCCCGGCGCCGAATTCGCCTCGCAGATACGATAGCCGTCCTCGTCGAACAGGATGTCGATCCCGGTCACGTCGAGGCCCAGCACGTCGGCCGCCTGCACCGCAAGCTCGGCCATCTCGGGTGGCGGGTTGTACGCCACCCCGACGCCTCCCAGCGAAACGTTGGACTTGAAACCGCCCGTCATCGACCGCCGTTCCATGGCCGCCACCACGCGGCCTCCCACCACCAGCACGCGCACGTCGCGGCCATGGCTGGCACGGACATAGTGCTGGAGAATGAAATCGGCCTTGGCCTCGGCACTTTCCAGCAAGCCCGCAAGATCCTCGAACTGCTCGCGGTCCTCGCATTTCAGGACGCCGGCGCCGCGCGTTCCCTTGAGCGTCTTCACGATCAGCGGGAACCCCAGTTCACGCTCCACAAGTCCGACGTCGATCGGAAAAGTGCCCAGGATCGTACGCGGAATAGGAAGGCCCGCCCGGCTCAGGCTCTGGAGCGTATGCAGCTTGTCCGCCACCCGTTCGATAGTTGCAGGGCCGTTCACCAGCCGCACTCCGCGGCGCTCGAAATGGCGCAGCAGTGCCAGTGTGAAGTAGTCCGTCTCAGCGCCGGTACGGCACAGGATGAAGTCGGGCCGCTCCATCGGATGGCCCTGGTACTTCGTCCCCCAATCGTCCCCCGCGCCCACGATGAGATCGAAGCGATGCGGATTGAGAATGTGCAGCTCGATGCCCATGGCGCTTGCGGCTTCCTGAAACCGCAGGATTTCCGGAACCTCCGGGATGGCCGGATCAAGCTCTCGATGAAACAGGACCCAGCCCCGCAATCGCTTCTCCTTTGTCGGCCGAAATTCGGCATTTCCTGCGGCCACGCCCCGCCTGTCGGCTGAAGCCGACTGGACGAGGGCATAACGCCTCTAGCGCCGCATCGGTTGCAGAACGGCGTCAATCGCGCGCCTGGCCTGACTAGCGCCCGGACATCCGGCTTGCGTAATGCAGCCTTTTAATTGCGTTTCGCGCATCTTTTTATGAGTTGTGCTGAAGCATGCACCTGTTCAGCGCCAAGCGAGGATTTGAGCCGATCGGCGGGTTTGCCGCAGCGGGCAGGCCATTGGCATGGCGCAATATATTCGTCCTGCTCATCTATCATTGCGGACGGCTACGGCCTTCCGGTGCCCGTAGAAAATCTTTTTTGTCAACCAAATCGGTAGAGATTAGCCCGACGTCGCTTTTTAGTCCGACAAAAAGGGGCACATTGTCGTGTATCGTTTCACCGGAGCCATTGCGCTTCTCCTCACCAGCACCTCGGTCTTCGCGCAGGATGCGCAGCAGCAGAACACGCGGGAAACCGCCGCTGACGACACTTCGCGCGCCGACATCATCGTCACCGGCATCCGCAAGAGCCTGGCTGACTCGCTGGCCGTGAAACGCGATTCCGCACAAGTCGTCGACGCCATCTCGGCCGAGGACGTAGGCAAGTTCCCGGACAAGAACATCGGCGAGGCGCTCCAGCGCATTACCGGCGTCCAGATCACCCGCAGCGGCGGCGAAGGGCAGGCGATCACCATTCGCGGCGCCGATGCCTCGCTCAACCGCGTCGAGATCAACGGCCAGTCGGCGCTTTCCACCTCGATCGCGGCAGCGGCCGGCAACGGCAGCAACCGCGCAGTCGATTTCCGCGATCTTCCTGCCGAATTCGTCTCGCGCCTCGAAGTGCTCAAGTCCGCCACGCCGGACATGACCGAGGGCGGCCTCGGCGGCACCGTGCGCATCATCACCCGCCGCCCGTTCGACAGCAAGGAAGGCTACCTCGCCGGTTCGGCCCAGGGCATCTACAACGAACTGGCCGACAAGGTGGACCCCAAGTTCGCGGTGATCGGCTCGAAGCTCTTTGCCCACGACACCATCGGCGTGCTGCTCTCAGGCACTTACGAAGAACGCACGATCCGCTACGACCAGGCGCGCACGACCGGGTGGCGACAGGTCGAAACCACCCAGCCCGCCACCCCCGCCGCGCAGAACTGCCTCTCCGGCCGCAACCAGGCGCGCTGTGTCGATCTCGACGGCAGCGGCTTCGGTGATTTCTATCCCGACATCCCGCGCTACATCACCGCAACCGAGCCGACCAAGCGCTATGCCCTCAACGGCATCCTCGAATGGCGGCCCAGCGACGATTTCCGCGCCTATGTCGAAGGCACCTATACCCGCAGCGACACGACCTCGGACGACCAGTACCTCCAGCTCAGCACCACGCAATCCGTGGCGAACGGCGGCATCGATCCCACCGGTGTCGTCATTCGCGACGAGACCGCGCAGACCGTGACCTTCGTCAACAGCTCGAACCCCGGCTCCGGGCCGAGCGTGAATTACCGCAGCGTGATCGGCAGCCTCAACCGCCGCACTTTCAACGGCATTCTCGGTGCCGAGTGGACCACCGGCAAGTTCAAGCTCTCGGCACGCGGCACTTATGCCGCCTCGCGCGTGCTTAACGACGAAGTGGACGTGACCGCCTCGGTTTCCGGCAAGGACGCGCTGCCGTGGATCACGATCGACTACAACAACCCGCAGAACGCGCCGAACATCATCCTGCCGATCGACACCACCACGACCGAAGGCATCAATACCCTCTCGGTCGAGGCACGCCCGCGCCTCAACAAGCAGCGCGAGACCGGCGCCAAGTTCGATGCCGAGTACAAGCCCGATGAAAGCGGGTTCCTGACCTCGCTCAAGAGCGGCGTCGAGCTTAACCAGTTGGTGTCGAGCAGCCGCTTCCAGAACGCGGTCTATACGCTGAACGGCATCACCGGGCAGACCACGCTGACCCGCTCGGGCGTAACCGGCACGCAGGTTCTCGCCACCACCACCCCGGCCGCGCAGCTCGCCAGAATCCAGGACCTGCTGAACACTTACGGCGGCATGGGTGACGGCAGCTTCTTCAAGACCGGCGACCTCGGCTTCTCCGGCATCGATCGCTGGTGGAACCTTGGCGACAATCTCGCCAATGCCGTGGGCATTCCCGATCCCTACACCAGCATTTCACCGCTCGATACCTACAAGGTCCGCGAGAGCACGATCGCCGGATACTTCCAGGGGTCGTTCAACCTTGATCTGGGCTTTGACCTTTCGGGCGTGGTCGGTGCGCGCCTCGTCCATACGCGCACGGTTTCCAGCGGTAGCCAGAGCACGGACGGTGTCATCACGCCCGCCCGCTACACCGGCGAATATACCGTCCTGCTGCCCTCGCTGAACCTGCGCGCCGAAGTGATCCCGCGCAAGCTGGTGGTTCGCGCCACCGCTTCGGATGTGCTCGCCCGCCCTGCCCCTTCGCAGATGGCGCCCAACGTCAGGCTGGATTCCGTGGCGCTCACGGGCTCGCGCGGTAACCCGGGCCTCAAGCCCTACCGCGCATGGCAGTACGACCTCGGCTTCGAATACTACCTGTCGCGCACCAACTACGTCTCGGTCACGGCTTTCCGCAAGGACATCAAGTCGTTCATCGACACGCAGAGCCAGGAAGAGGAGATCGACGGGCAGGTCTACACCATCAGGCTTCCGGTCAACGGCACCCAGCATGTCACCATTCAGGGTTTCGAGGCAGGCGCGCAGCTTGGGCTGGACTTCCTGCCCGGCCTGCTGAGCAACCTGGGCGTGACCGCGAACTACACCTTCAACAGCGACAGCGGCTATGAAGGAAAGGACTACTTCACCGGCGGCTCCCTGCCGTTCCCGGGCGTTTCGCGCAACAGCTACAACGCCTCGGTGTTCTACGACGACGGCCGCTTCGCCATCCGCGGGTCCTACAACTGGCGCAGCCGCTACCTGATCAACGCCGTCGATCGCGGCAATAACCCCTCGTTCGGCGAATCCTTCGGCCAGTTCGACGCCTCGGCAAGCTATGTCATCAACCCGCATGTCTCGGTGTTCCTGGAGGGCGTGAACCTCACCGATTCCACCCGGATCGAGAACGCCAACAGCATCTACCGCCGCAACGTGATCGAGACTTACGGCCGCCGCGTCTACTTCGGCGTACGGGCCAAGCTGTGAGCGCACGGGCACTTTCCCGGCGCGCGATGATGACGGGGCTGGCGGGAGCATGTCTCCTGCCGGTCCCGGCCTTCACGCGTGGCGGGCAGCGGACGATGTTCTCGGACCGCTTCCGCCACGGCCTCGGCCAATGGCGGATCGAAGCGGAGGCTCCGGCGCGCGTGTCCGCTACCGGCGGTGTGCTCGATATCGAGGCACCGGCAGGACTGACGCTCTGGTTCCTGCCGCGCCTCGTAGGCCGTATCGCCATCGACTACGAAGCGCAGGCGGTCTCCGAAGGCGGCGCCCATGACCGGGTGAGCGACCTCAACTGCTTCTGGATGGCGCAGGACCGGGCAGCGCCGAAAGGCAACGCTCTGGCCCGCCCGCGCACGGGCAGGTTCGAGGACTACGACGACCTCGAAACCTATTATGTCGGCCTCGGCGGAAACGGCAATTCAACCACGCGCTTTCGCCGCTATGTCGGAACGCCCGGCATTCGCCCGCTGCTGCCGCAGAACGACCGGCGCGGCGCGGAGGACATGCTTGTCGGCAACCGCTGGCAGCGCATCCGTCTCACGGCCGACGGCGCGCGGATCGGTTTCTTCCGGGGCGACCGGCAGCTTTTCGCTTTCGACGATCCGGCACCGCTGG